>NZ_JACADR010000007.1 GCF_016106005.1 Roseomonas rosulenta | reverse complement strand
TCCGGGCTCCCCGCCGCGCCCCCGCCCGCGCCGAGGCCCGCATGTGCCGCCGGCACCTCGTGGCGCCGCGCCGCGATGGCGCGCGCCAGCGCCGCGAACTCCTCCGCCGCCATGCCGGCACGGCCCGCGTACTTCGCCACCTGCACCGGGTCGCCGAGCTTCTTCACGATGCCCGGCGTGTGGTCGTTGAAGCCGAGCAGATGCACCGACCCGTCGGCGATGCCCGCCAGCGCATCCTCCAGCGCATCGAGATTGTCGGCCTCAAAGCGCAGATGCACGCGCAGGTCGGTGGCGGAGCGCGCGCGCGCCTCGGGCAGCGCCGCCTTCAGCGCCCGCCAGGCGCCGAGGGACCGCAGCCCCGGCTCCCAGGACAGCGTCACGCCGAGATAGGCGGTGGTGATCCCGCAGGCGATGAGTTGCGCGGCGGAGTCGCGCAGCGCGAGGCCGACCGGCAGGTCCACCCCGGGGCGCGGCTGCAGTTGCCGCTCATGCGCGTCGCCATGGATGTCCACCAGGCCCGGCAGCACCAGCAGGCCCGACGCGTCGAAGCGCGCCGCGCCGTCCGCCGGGCGCTCCGCCACCACACCATCGGTGAGCGCAAGCGCGTCCTGCGCCATCGCGCCGTCCCTGAGGACGGCACCGCCGGTCACGATCCAGTCCATGCTCTCAGGGCTCCACCACCAGTTGCACGCGCCCCGCGGCATAGACCGCCTGGGTCCAGTCGACCGGCTGACCCTCCGGGTCGACGTTGATCGATTCCGCCACAAGGACGGGGCGCGCGCGCGACTGCTGCAGAAGCGCCGCTTCCTCGGGCGTGGGCAGCCGCGCGGTGATGCGCGAGGCGCGGCGCCGGTAGTCCGGGATGCCGCAGGCGGCCAGCGCGGCGGTGATCGAGGGATCGCGCTCCAGAGCCTCGGCCGCCGCGGCGCAGCGCGGCAGCGGGAAATGGTGCACGCCGAGCACGATGGGCCGGCCATTCGACAGGCCGAGCCGCTCCGCGCGCAGCACCAGGCGTCCGCGGCGGATGCCGAGCGCCTCCGCCAGTTGCGTCTCCGCCGGCATCTCCGTCACGCGCAGGATGCGCCCGGCGGGCTCGCGGTTCTGCCGGCGGATCAGTTCGGAGAAGCGCGTGCGCGGGCCGAGACGGTAATCCACCACGTCCTCGGCCACGAAGGCGCCGCGGCCCTGCTCGACGCGGATGAGGCCGCGGGCCTCGAGATCCTCCAGGGCGCGGCGCACGGTGTGGCGGTTCACGCCGAAGCGCGCGGTCAGCACCGCCTCGGTCGGCAGGCGCTGGCCCGCGGCAGCGCCGCCGCGGCTGATCTCACTCTCAATTGTCGCGGCGATCTGACGCCAAAGTGCCACCCCCTGGCCGCGGGCGATGGCGTCTCCTGTCATCGAAACTTCAACCATGAGCAGTCAGGTCCGTGGGATATCCGTGTGGACTTTTTCGGGCATGGACGTCTACATGTCCAGACAAATTCCATGACCCAGCATACCCCCCACCCCACATCCGACCCCCTTGGCGAACGCCGCGCCTGGATGGCTGTCCTGGCGCGTGCCGGCGCCGACGAGATCGCAGCCTTGCTGCCCACCCTGCCGCCGCATGAGCGCCTGCGCGCGCCGGAGACCGGCCTCGTCATGGTGCGCGGGCGTGCGGGCGGCGACGGCGCGCCCTTCAACCTCGGCGAGATGACCGTCACGCGCTGCGCCGTGCGGCTCGGCGATGCGGTCGGCCACGCCTATGTCGCGGGGCGCGACAAGCGCCAGGCGGAGCTCGCCGCGCTCGTCGATGCCGCGCTGCAGGACCCCGCGCGACACGATGCACTGATGGCCGCAGTGATCGCGCCGCTGTCGGCGGCCCAGCAGGCGGCGCGCGCAGCGGAGGCGCGCCGCGCGGCGGCGACGCGCGTGGAGTTCTTCACCATGGCGACGATGCGATGAGCGCGCTCTCCCCCGGCTTCGCCGATCCCGTGCTGGACGCGCAGGCCTGCTTCCGCGCGGTGCTCGAAGCCATGAGCCGCCCGGGCCGCGTGGTGACCGCCGGCGCGGCGCTGCGCCCGCCCGCCCCGCTGATGCCGGCCGCCGCCGCGGTGCTGCTGACCCTGGCCGATGCCGACACCCCGCTTTGGTCCGATGCCGGTGCCGATGCCGAGGCCTGGCTGCGCTTCCATTGCGGCGCGCCCTTCGCCGCCGCGCCGGGAGACGCCGCCTTCGTGCTCGTCACCGGCGCGCCGCCGACGCTGGAGACGCTGCAGGCGGGGACCGAGGAGAAGCCGCAGCACGGTGCCACGCTGGTGCTGCAGGTGGCCGGGCTGGAGCCTGGGCGCGGCTGGCGCCTGACCGGGCCGGGCATCGAGCACGAGCACCGCCTGGCCGTGGCCGGCGCACCGGACGGTTTCATCGGCGCCTGGGCCGCGAACCACGCGCGCTTTCCGCGCGGCGTGGATGTCGTGCTCTGCGCGGCCGACCGGCTGGCGGCGCTGCCGCGCAGCGTTGCGATCGCGGAGGGCTGAGGGATGTATGTCGCGGTCAAGGGCGGCGGGCGGGCGATCAGCGCCGCCCATGCCTGGCTCGACGAGACGCGGCGCGGCGACCCGGCGCTGCCGGAGCTCTCCGTCGCGCAGATCGAGCAGCAGATGGGCCTCGCGGTCGATCGCGTGATGGCGGAGGGGTCGTGCCATGACCGCTTCCTCGCCGCGCTGGCGATCAAGCAGGCCAAGGGGGACCTCATCGAGGCCGCCTTCCTGCTGCGCGCCTATCGCACCACGCTGGTGCGCTTCGGCGCGTCCGAGCCGGTCGAGACCTCCGCGATGCGCCTGCGCCGGCGCATCAGCGCCACCTACAAGGACCTGCCCGGCGGCCAGGTGCTGGGACCGACCTTCGACTACACGCATCGCCTGCTGGATTTCGCGCTGGCGGCGGAAGGCGAGACGCGCGCCGCCGCCCCGGAAGCGCCCGCGCCGGTCGGCGCGGTGCCGCGCGTGACCGAGATGCTGGCGCGCGAGGGCCTGATGCAACGCGAGGCGACCGACGACGCCGAACCCGGCGACCTGACGCGCCAGCCCCTCGCCTTCCCCGCGGCACGGCCGGTGCGGCTGCAGAACCTCGCGCGCGGGGACGAGGGCTTCCTGCTCGCACTGGGCTATTCGACGCAGCGCGGCTACGGCAACGCGCATCCCTTCGTGGGCGAGATCCGCGTAGGGCATGTCAGCGTGGAGTTCACGCCGCCGGAGCTGGGCTTCCCGATCGACATCGGCGACATCGCCGTGACCGAATGCCAGATGGTGAACCAGTTCAAGGGCAGCCGCACCGAGCCCGCGCAGTTCACCCGCGGCTATGGCCTGGTGTTCGGGCATGGCGAGCGCCGTGCCATGGCCATGGCGCTGGTTGATCGTTCGCTGCGGGCTGAGGAGCTCGGTGAGGATGCGACTGCCCCGGCGCAGGATCCTGAATTCGTGCTCTATCACTCCGACAACATCGAGGCGACCGGCTTCGTCGAGCACCTGAAGCTGCCGCACTACGTCGATTTCCAGTCCGAGCTCGAGAACCTGCGCACCATCCGCCGCAGCGCCGTCGCGGCGGAGGGCGCGCGGGCCGGCATTGCGGAGGCCGCCGAATGATCGAGCAAGGCTACAATTTCGCTTATCTCGACGAGGCGACGAAGCGGATGATCCGCCGCGCCATCCTCAAGGCGGTGGCGATCCCGGGGCACCAGATCCCCTTCGGCGCGCGCGAGATGCCGCTGCCCTATGGCTGGGGCACGGGCGGCATCCAGGTGACCGCGTCGATCCTTGGCCCAGCCGACGTGCTGAAGGTGATCGACCAGGGCGCGGACGACACCACCAACGCCATCTCGATCCGCCGCTTCTTCACCCGCGTCGCCGGCGTGGCCACCACCGAGAGCACGGCGGAGGCAACCATCGTGCAGACCCGCCACCGCATCCCCGAACGCGCGCTGCGCGAGGACCAGGTGATCGTCTACCAGGTCCCGCAGCCGGAGCCGCTGTTCAAGCTGGAGCCGCGCCGCGCCGAGACCGAGCGCCTGCACGCGCTGGCCGACTACGGGCTGATGCATGTGCGGCTCTACGAGGACATCGCGCGGCTGGGCCATATCGCCAAGGCCTACGACTATCCGGTGATGGTGAACGGCCGCTACCTGATGTCGCCCTCCCCCATTCCCGCCTTCGACAATCCGAAGATGCACCGCATGGCGGCGCTGCAATTGTTCGGCGCCGGGCGCGAGAAGCGCATCTACGCCATCCCGCCCTATACCGATGTGCGCAGCCTCGACTTCGAGGACCATCCCTTCCGCCCGATCCGCGCGCCGCATGCCTGCGCACTCTGCGGCAGCACCGAGAGCTACCTCGATGAGGTCGTCACCGACGATGCCGGCGGGCGGATGTTTGTCTGCTCCGACACCGATTACTGCGGCGAGCGCCAGGCATCCGCCGCGCAGGAAGCTGCCGAATGACCGCGCCGCTGCTCACCGCCGAGGGCCTGAACCTCCGCTTCGGGTCGATCCCCGCGCTGGTCGACGTTTCCATCGACATTTCCGCCGGCGAGGTCGTCGCGATCGTGGGCGAATCCGGATCGGGCAAGACCACGCTGCTGCGCGTGCTGTCGGGCATGATGGCGCCGGATGCCGGTACGGTGCGCTGGCTCGGCGACGACCTGCACGCGATGGGCGAGGCCGCGCGCCGGCGCCTGATGCGCACCGACTGGGGCTTCGTGCACCAGAACCCGCGCGACGGGCTGCGGCTGAATGTCTCCGCCGGCGGCAATGTCGGCGAGCGCCTGATGGCCGTGGGCGCGCGGCATTACGGCGACATCCGCGCCCAGGCGATCGAATGGCTGAAGCGCGTGGAGGTGGATGCCGCGCGCATCGATGACCTGCCGCGCACCTTCTCGGGTGGCATGCAGCAGCGGCTGCAGATCGCCCGCACGCTGGTCACCCGCCCGCGCCTGGTCTTCATGGACGAGCCGACCGGCGGTCTGGACGTGTCCGTGCAGGCGCGGCTGCTCGACCTGATCCGTGGCCTGTCGCGCGAACTGGGCCTCGCGGTGCTGATCGTCACGCACGACATCGCCGCGGCACGGCTGCTGGCCGACCGCATGCTGGTGATGCGTCGGGGGGAAGTTGTGGAACAGGGCCTGACCGACCGCGTACTGGACGACCCGCAGCATCCCTACACGCAACTCCTCGTCTCCTCGGTGCTCGCGGCATGAGCCCCGCGCTGCGCACCGAAGGGCTGGGCAAGGCCTTCACGCTGCACCTGCAGGGCGGGGTGCGGATCCCCGTGGTGGGCGGCGTCGATCTCGCCGTGCATCCAGGCGAATGCGTAGCGCTGTGGGGGCCATCGGGGGCGGGGAAATCCACCCTGATGCGCTGCCTCTATGGCAATTACGGCGCGGGGGCGGGGCGCATCCTGCTGCGCCATCGCGACGCGGAGTTCGATCTCGCCGCCGCGACTCCGCAGCAGGTGATCGCGGCGCGGCGCGAGACGCTGGGCTATGTATCGCAATTCCTGCGCGTCATCCCGCGCGTCGCCACGCGCGACATCGTGGCCGAACCGCTGATCGCCCGCGGCATGTCGCGCGAGGACGCGGCCACGCGCGCCACCGCCCTGCTGCACCGCCTCAACCTGCCCGAACGCCTGCACGCCCTGCCGCCCGCGACCTTCTCGGGCGGCGAGCAGCAGCGTGTGAACCTCGCGCGCGGCTTCGCGCCGCACTACCCGGTGCTGCTGCTCGACGAACCCACCGCCAGCCTCGATACCGCCAACCGCGCCGTGGTGATTGGACTGATCCGCGAGGCCAAGGCACAAGGCAGCGCCATCATCGGAATCTTCCACGATTCCGAGGTCCGCGAGGCGGTGGCCGACCGCCTCTATGACGTGCACCCCCACCAGGACGCCGCATGACCGCCGAGACCATCCTGACCAACGCCATCCTGGTGCTGCCCGACGCCACGCTACAGGGCACGCTGCTGATCCGCGATGGCCGGATCGCCGAAATCTCGCCCGGCCGGAGCTACGCACCGGGCGCGCGCGATCTCGAGGGCGACCACCTGATCCCCGGCGTGGTGGACGTGCACACCGACAATCTCGAGCGCCAGGTGCAGCCGCGGCAGAATGCCCGCTGGCCCTCGCGTTCCGCGATGATCGCGCATGACGCGCAGTGCGCCGCGGCGGGTGTCACCACGGTGCTGGATGCGCTCTGCCTCGGCGACCTCGGCTTCGACCAGGGGCGCGGGCAGACCTTCCTGGACGGCGTGGCCGATCTCGACGCCCTTGCGCATACCGGCGCCTTGCGGTCGGAGCACTTCCTGCACCTGCGCTGCGAACTGCCCGCGCCCGACATGGTGCCGGCGCTGGACCCCGTCGCGGACCACCCCCTGGTGCGCATGGTCTCCCTGATGGACCACTCGCCTGGCGTGGGCCAGTACCGCGACATCCCGCGCTATGTCGCGATGCGCGTGCGCCAGACCCAGATGACCGAGGCGCAGGTTCAGGACCGCATCGCCTTCCTGCTCGACCAGCGCGAGCGCCTGCGCGGCAAGCAGCGCGCCTGGCTGCTGGACCGCATACGCCACCGCGCCCTGCCGCTCGCCTCGCATGACGACGACACGCCGGAGGAGGTGCGCGCCAACCTGGCGGACGGCATCACCATCAGCGAGTTCCCGGTCACCTTGGACGCCGCGCAGGCGGCGAACGATGCGGGGGTCGAGGTGATCGCCGGCGCGCCCAACATCGTGCGCGGCGGCAGCCATTCGGGCAATGTCGCCGCGGCCGACCTGGTGCGTGCGGGGGCCGCCGATGCCTTCGCCTCCGACTACGTCCCGGCCTCCATGGTGGAAGCCGCCTGGCGCACCGCGGAGGAGACCGGCATCTCGCTTTCCGCGGCGGTGGCCATGATCACCGACCGCCCCGCGCGCATGGCGCAGCTGGCGGATCGCGGGCGCCTCGAGGCCGGCATGCGCGCGGACCTGGTGCAGGTCCGCCCGTTGCAAGGCCATCCGGTTGTGAGGCGCGTCTGGCGCGAGGGCCGACGCGTCGCATGACGCCGCATCGCCTGGCGCTGTACTGGGCGCCCGAGGAGGCGGATCCGCTGCATGCGCGCGGCTCCGCCTGGCTCGGCCGCGATGCCGCGACCGGCGCAGCGGTTCCGCAGCCGGCGGTCGATGGCATCGACATCGCGCAGGTCACCGCCGACCCGCGCGGCTACGGGCTCCACGCCACGCTGAAGCCGCCCTTTCGCCTGCGCCAGGGCTATGCGGCGGCGCGCGCGCAGGCGGCCGCGCTGGCTGCGCGCACCGCGCCCTTCGCCCTGCCGCCGCTGGCGGTGCACGACCTCGATGGCTTCCTCGCCTTGCGCGAGACGGCGCCCTGCCCTGCCCTGCACGCCTTCGCAGATGCCTGCGTCACGGCGCTCGACGACCATCGCACGCCGCCCGACGCCGCCGAGATTGCCCGCCGTCGCCCCGAACGCATGTCGCCCTCGCAGCGCGCCCATCTCGACCGCTGGGGCTACCCCTATGTGTTCGAGGAATGGCGGTTCCACGTCACGCTGACGCGGCGGCTCCTGCCCGAGGAAAAGGCGGTGCTGATGCCTGCGGTCACGGCCTTCCTCGGCGATGCGCCGGCGCGGCCGCGGCGCGTCGAGGCCATCAGCCTGTTTGTCCAGCCGGCCCCCGGCGCGCCCTTCACGATCGCAGAGCGTCTTCCGCTGCGCGGCTGAGCGCGGCCACCACGCGCGCAGCGCCGAGCTCCGGCGTCGCGTCGTTCATCACCGTCTCCACGTCCAGCCCTGGCGCCAGCGCCATCTCGCGCTGCAGGCGCGCGGCAATGTCCTGCGCGCTCTCGCGCCCGCGCGCCGCGAGCCGCGCCGCCAGGACGGGCAGCGGCGCGGTCACCACCAGCACCCGCAGCCGATAGCGCGACGCCGCCTCCACCAGCACCCCGCGCGAGAGATTCGCCACGACCACGCGCCGCACCGCCAGGTCCGCCTCGATGTCGCGGGGGATGCCGTAGGACAGGCCGTGCACCTGCCACCACAGCGCGAAGCGGCCGGCCTCCCGTTCCGCGGCGAAGGCAGCGTCGTCGAACGCCCGATGCGCCTCGCCGCCGGCCTCGGCTCGCCGCGTGATGGCGCGCTGCACGAAGCGAAAGCGCGCATCGCCCGCGAGCCGCGCCCGCGCCAGGCCGATCAGCGTATCCTTTCCCGCCCCGGACGGCCCGACCACGGCCAGCAGCATCGTCTTCGCTCCCGCAGGATTGACGCGCCCCCTGTGCTGCGCGACGACACGCCACGCAAGCCCCCCGAGGACGTCACCCGATGCCTTTCGACCGCATGGCGACGATCGGCTTCCCGGCCAAGGAGCCGCCCAGCATGTTCACCACACGCCCCGAGATCATCGGCACCTTCGGCGCCGTCGCCTCCACCCACTGGGTCGCCAGCCAGGTCGGCATGGCGGTGCTGGAACGCGGTGGCAACGCCTTCGACGCCGCGGCCGCCGCCGGCTTCGCGCTGCAGATCGTCGAACCCCACCTGAACGGGCCGGGCGGCGACTGCCCGATCATCCTGCACAGCGCGCGCACCGGCTCGCAGCAGGTCATCTGCGGCCAGGGGCCGGCGCCGGCGGGGCTGACGGTGGCACATGTGCGTGACGGCTTGGGGCAATCGATCATGCCCGGCACCGGCCTGCTGGCCACGCCGGTGCCCGGCGCATTCGATGCCTGGATGCTGATGCTGCGCGACCACGGCACCTGGTCGGTCCGCGACGTGCTGTCCTACGCGATCGGCTATGCGCGGCACGGCGCGCCGATGGTGCCGCGCGTGCGCGCCACCATCGAGAGCGTGCGCCCACTCTTCGAATCCGAATGGCCGAGCTCGGCGGCGCTGTGGCTGCGCAACGGCGGGCCGGAGCCGAACGGCCTCTACGCCAACCCCACGCTGGCCGACACCTACGAGCGCGTGGTGCGCGAGGCAGAGACCGCCGGCGGCAGCCGCGAGAAGCAGGTCGATGCCGCCCGCGACGCCTGGTATCGCGGCTTCGTCGCCGAGGCGATCGGGCGCTTCGCCACCACCACGGAGGCGATGGATACCTCCGGCCGGCGCCACCGCGGCGTCATCACCGCCGACGACATGGCCCGCTGGCGCGCCGGCATCGAGGCCCCGGTCACCCTCGACTACCGCGGCCACACCATCCTGAAATGCGGCCCCTGGAGCCAGGGCCCGGCGATGCTCCAGACACTCGCGCTGATGTCGGGCTTCGACGTCGCCGCCATGGACCCGATCGGCGCCGACTTCATCCACCACGTGATCGAGGCGATGAAGCTCGCCTTCGCGGACCGCGAGGCCTTCTATGGCGACCCGGATTTCACCGACGTGCCGATGGCGACGCTGCTCTCGCCCGCCTACACGCAGGCGCGCCGCGCGCTGATCGGTGCCACGGCGAACAACGACTTCCGCCCCGGCAGCCCGGATGGCCGCGCGCCGCGCACCGACTACGCCGCCGCCATCCGCCGGTCGCAGGACCTCGCGGCGGCGATGGGGTCGGGCGAACCGACCGTCTCGCGCCTCGGCGCCTCGGGCGGCGACACCTGCCATGTCGATGTCATCGACCGCCACGGCAACATGGTGAGCGCCACGCCCTCGGCCGGCTGGCTGCAATCCTCGCCCGCCATCCCGGAACTCGGCTTCTGCCTCGGTTCGCGCTGCCAGATGTTCTGGCTGGACGAGTCGCTGCCGAACGGCCTCAAGCCCGGCAAGCGGCCGCGCACCACTCTCTCGCCCTCCATGGTGCTGCGCGAGGGCAAGCCCTGGATGTCCTTCGGCACGCCGGGCGGCGAGCAGCAGGACCAGTGGCAGTCCATCATGCTGCTGCGCATGGTGAACCACGGCTTCAACATCCAGCAGGCGATCGACCTGCCCTCCTTCCATTCCGAGCACTGGATCAGCAGCTTCTGGCCGCGCGGCGCCAAGCCCGGGAAGGTGGTTATCGAGGGCCGCTACGCGCCGGGGGTGCTGGTCGACCTCGTCGCCCGCGGCCATGCCGCCGAGATGGGCGGCGAATGGTCCGAGGGCCGCCTGACGGGCGCACGGCGCGAGCCCGACGGGACCATCCGCGCCGGCGCCAACCCCCGCGGCATGCAGGGCTATGCGGTCGGGCGCTGATGCGCGTCCTGCTCGTCATCATCCACTACTTCAAGGCCGAGGAAGGCTCGACGCACTCGTCGACCGACGCGCACCGCCGTGACCAGCGCGCCGCGGCGCTGCGCGGCGTGATCGACGCCTGGCGCGGGACCTTCGGCCCCACCACGACGCTGAACATCGAGCACAAGCGCTTCGAGCGCATCCGCGGCGCGGTAGATGCCCTCGACATCGCCGTCGTCACCAACGGCACCGACCACCTGCTGGACGAGGCGCAGCTGCGCGCCCGCAACGTGCGGCACATCAAGGGGCAGGTGGACAACCCGCGCATGCTGGGCTTCGCCGCGCAGCGCATCTTCGCCGAGACACGCAACAGCTACGACCTGTTCTGCCAGGCCGAGGACGACCTGCGCGTGGCCGATCCTGGCTTCTTCGGCAAGATCATGGCCTTCCAGGACCGCTTCGGCTGGAAGCGGCTGCTGATGCCCAACCGCTTCGAATGGAACCCGGCGGGCCCAAGCCTCAAGACCTGGATCGACGGCGACCTCCGCCCGGGCGCGATCGCGCGCTGGGTCGATGCGCTGCCCGACGAGGCACTGCTGGAACAGCCGCTGCCCGGCCGCGGCGCGCTGGTGTTCCGGCGCGCCGGCAACCCGCATAGCGGCTTCTGTGCCGTCACCGCGCCGCAGCTCGCTTACTGGTCGCGCCAGCCGCATTTCCTCGACATGGATTGCGGCTTCGTCTCGCCGCTCGAAAGTGCGGCCACGCTCGGCGTGATGAAGACCTTCCCGATCTACAAGGCTTTCGGCCCAGATGCCGGGCACTTCGAGATCGAGCACCTCGACACCCGCTTCTCCTCGATGAAGCTTTCGGGAGGCTGACCATGCGGATCATCGATGCGCAGGTGCATATCTGGGGCAGCGGCACGCCGTCGGGCGACCATCGCCAGGTGTCGTCCTTCACGGTGGACCAACTGCTCGCGGAGATGGACGAAGCGGGCGTGGACGCCGCGGTGTTGCACCCGCCGGTCTCCTGGGACCCTGACGCGAACGCGCTTTGCGAGGCGGCCGCCGCGTTGCATCCGCAGCGCCTCTGCATCCTTGGCCAGGTTCCTCTCGACCAACCGGAGACGAGCCGACCGCTGCTCGCGCGCTGGCGCGAACGCCCCGGCCAGTGCGGACTGCGTTATCCACTGGTGCGTACCGACCAGCAATCCTGGCCCTTCGACGGCACGATGGACTGGCTTTGGCCCGCGGCGGAGGAAGCGGTGCTTCCCGTCGCCACCATGGCCTGGCGCTTCCTGCCGGAATTCGCGCGCATCGCCGAACGCCATCCGCGCCTGCGCCTCATCATCGACCACTGCGGCCTGATCCGGCACGAGAAGGGTGCAGCGGCCTTCGCCGACATCGATGCCGTGACTGCCCTCGCGCGCTTCCCGAATGTCGCGTTGAAGGCCACCGGCGCGCCCGGCTATTCGCGCGAGGGATATCCCTTCCGCGACATCCATGACGGGCTGCACCGCCTGTTCGATGCCTTCGGCCCGGACCGCTTCTTCTGGGGCACGGACATCACGCGCATGCCGTGTTCCTGGCGCCAGTGCATCACCCTGTTCACCGAGGAACTGCCCTGGCTGCAGGGGCCGCAGATGGCGCGCGTGATGGGCGGCGCCATCTGCGACTGGATCGGCTGGCGCGTCAGTCCAGCCTGATTTCGCGCACCTGCACCTGGTTGTCGGCCCGATGCGCTACCGTGACCCCGGCGCGGTGCGCCCAGGGGATCATCATGTGGTACATCGGGATGTGTCCCAGCTCCGCATTGTGCAGCGCATGCGCCTGGCGGATCAGGCCGCGCCGCGCCTCGGGGTCCTGCTCGGCATCGATGCGCGGTAGCAGCGCATCGAATTCCGCGTTGCTCCAGCCGCCGGCATTCCAGGTGGCGGCCCCGCCCACGGCGCGCGACGCCATGATTGCGCGCAGCGTGTAGCTCGCATCAAAGGTCGGCACGCCCCAGGACAAGGCGTAGAACATCGGCTCCTGCCGACGCACGCGCTGCGAGAACACGGCATTCGGGTGGATGGTCAGCGCCGCGCGGATGCCCACGCGCGCGAGCATCCCGGCCACCGCCTGGCAGGCCTCGTCATAGGTACCGACGGGGCATTCGAAGGGCACGGAGAAGCCATTCGGATAGCCGGCCTCCGCCAGCAGCGCCCGCGCCCGGTCGGGATCATAGGGCGTGCGGCGATCGGCTTCCTGCGACCAGCCATTCACATACTGCGTCCACATGCTCCCGGTGGGCACGCCCTGCCCGCGCAGCGTGGTCCGGCGCAGCGCATCGAGGTCGAGGGCATGCGCCACCGCCTGGCGCACGCGCAGGTCGCGGAAGGGGTTGCGTCCACGCACGTCGCTGCCCGCAAGCTCATCGACATCCTGCCGCATGCCGAGCCAGACAGTGCGGTTCTCCTGCCCTTCCAGCACGCGCAGGCGCGGATTGCGCTGGATGCGCGCGACATCCTGCACCGGCACCACATGCACCATGTCCACCTCGCCGGAGAGCAGCGCCGCGATGCGCGTGGCGTCCGAGGTGAGCGTGACGTGATGGTATTCGGTGACGTTGCCCCGCGCCTCCGCCGCCCCCCACCACGTGGGGTTGCGCACCATGACGGTACGCTGGTCCACCTCGCGCGAGCGGATCACGAAGGGCCCGGTGCCATTGGCGTTGCGGACGGTGAAGGTCTCCTCCCGCTGGGCGAAGTTCTGCGGGACAGTGGCGCGGTTCGCCTCGGACCAGCCGCGATCCATGATCATGATGCGCGTCATCTTGTCGGGCACCACTGGATCGGGCACCCGCGTGACGATGTCCACGGTATGCGCGTCGCGCGCCTCGGCCGAGACGACGGTGTCGACGAAGATGCCGTAGTTCGAGGTCGGCGCCAGCGCGCGCTCGATGGAGAACACGACGTCGTCGGCCTCGAAGGCCTCCCCGCCGGCGAAGCGCACGCCGGGGCGCAGGTGGAAGCGCCAGCGCGTCGGTTCCACCTGCTCCCATCGCGTGGCCAGGCCCGGATGCACGCGCAGGTCGTCGCCGCGCCAGGTCAGCCCCTCATAGACCTGGTGCACCACCAGGAAGGTGAAGAGCGCATTCGTCGCATGCGGGTCGAGCGTTGCGGCATCCACGCTGGTCGCCATGCGGAAGACCCGCGGCTGCGGCGCCTGCGCCACCGCGGCTTGCGCCCCCAACACCGTGGCAATCGCTCCACCCAGCATCCAGCGCCACTTCGTCATGCCATTCGTCTCCGTTTCCGATCCTGGAACTCTGCCGCCAACCCGCCGGCGCCGCAATTCAGAAGGCGCCGATCTCCATCCCCGCCGCGAGCGTGGCGCCGAGCTCCGCGCAGCGCGCGAGCGCCTCGGCAGCGATGGTCTTGGGTGCCAGGATCGCCTCCGGCGTCTGTGCGCGCGTGCAGACGATCAGCGGTTGCGCCGCCTCGCGCAGCCGCCAGCCCGTCGCGATGCGCGCGATCTGCCGCGCGGCGCTGGACCCGTCGCTGCCCGCACACACCATCGCCGCATAGGGCCGCCCCTCGATGCGACCGAGCACGGGGTAGTAGCAGCGGTCGAAGAAGTCCTTCATCGGCCCCGCAATCGCGGCGAGAGTCTCGGGGGTGGCAAAGATGTACCCATCCGCCTGCAGCACGAGGTCCGGCGCGGCATCCCCCGCGTGCAGCAGCCGTACCCGCACGCCCTGCTCCGCCGCGGCCGTCGCCGCCGCCTCGGCCATCGCGCGCGCGCCACCGGTGTTGGAATGCCACACGACCAGCAGCGTCTTCGTCATCGCCGCGTGACCCGCCTATGCTCGTGCGCACAGCTGCAGGAGGAAGCCCCATGACCGACGAACCCGCCCACGACGCGCTGCGCGCCACCGGCCGCCAGGCCATGCGCGAGGTGCTCGGTGAAGCCTACATGGCGAAGCGCGACGCCAGCACCACGCCGCTCAACCAGGCGCTGCGGCACCTGTCGGAGGAATTTCCCTACGCGTCGCTCTGGACGCGCGGCACGCTCACGCGGCGCGAGCGCTCCATGGTCACGATCGGCATGCTGGTCGCCCTCAGCCAGCACCACGAGCTGCGTGGCCACCTGGTCGGCGCCATCAACAATGGCTGCACCGAGCAGGAGATCGCCGAAGTCATCACCCATGCCTGCGCCTATGCGGGCTTCCCCGCCGCGATTGCGGCGATGCGCACGGCGGAGGAGGTGCTGCGCGAGATCGCCGCGCCGGGCTGACCTCATCGCGCGGTCGCCCGCGCCGCCTCGGCGAGGAGGCAAGTGGCCGATCGAGGTCCCGGGCGGCGCCACCTCGCGATGCTTCCCGCGTTCGCGTCGAGGCGTCGCGCCAGTTCCCCCCTGCTCGCCTGACCCTGCCCGGCCGCGCGACGGACCGCCCGTGTCGCGCGGGCGCTCCGCTGCAGGACCCGTCCCATCGCCCGCCGCTCCAGGCGCGTCGAAAGTCCGCACCATCAATCCGTGGGATCGAGCGACCGGCGCCTCAGCGCCAGGCGCTTCGCCACGCCACCCGTGGCGCGTTCGGCGAAGCGCGCCAGCACATCCTCCGGCCAGGCGCCGACCCGGCGCGCCTCGAGGTCGACGCAGAGGTAGAGCACCTCGTTCTCCGCCGCCTGCCAGCCCTCCGTCGCATGGAACATGACGTGCCGGCACAGCAGGCGCTTGGCGTCATAGGCCAGCACCTCGCTGTCGAAGGCGAGCGGGGCGCCCTCGGTCACCTCGCGCGTATAGGCCTGCCAGGACTCGGCAGCGAAGGTACCAAGGCCGCGCGCGCGGAACGTGTCACCGAGGCCCAGCGACGGCCACAGCGCATCCGTCGCCAGGTCGAATGCCACGAGGTAGTAGGCGAGGTTCATGTGCCGGTAGTGGTCCACCCACCCCGGCAGCACGGTGCAGAGCGGCCGGCGCGCGGCGGTCAGTGGATGTCCTCGGACTTCGCCAGCGCTTCCTTGAGGCGTTCGATGTTGAAGCCGCGCGAGCGCGCCATGTCGAGGATCACCTTCTCCTTGCGCGTGAGCAGGTCGATTGCCGCCGGGATCTTGGTCACGACGTCATGCGGCACGACGACCGCGCCGTGGCGGTCGGCATGCACCACGTCGTCGTGCCTCACCTGCATGCCATGGATCGTGACGTCCACGTTCAAGGCAACGATATGGACATAGGCGTGCGAGGGGTTCACCACGCCGGCGATCCCCTGGAAGCCGGGGGCGAACATGTCGAGGTCACGCACCGACCCGTTGGTGACCACGCCCTGCGCGCCGAGGCCCTGGTGCACCGCACTGTTCACCTCGCCCCAGAAGGCGCCCACACCCGGCGTGTCGTCGAGGTCCTGCAGGCAGACCACGGTCGGCAACGCGGCATCGGCCACGTATTCGTACCAGGCGATCCGCATCGCCTTGTCGGCATCCTTGCTGCGGCCCGAGGGAAAGGCGGCGCGCTGCGTGCCGGTGCGCGCGAGGCCGCAGATCGGCGGCAGCTTTGGGTCGACCGCCGTCATCGGACGCACGGTGAAGCCGTGGCCGCGGCGGTGCGGGGCCACGACCTCGAGCGCGTTGCAGATGGTGGGCGTATCCCACTGGCGCAGCGCCTCGAGATCGGCCGCGGTGAAGGGATAGGTCATGGTGTCGTTTCCTCCGTGGCCGGCAGCATCGGCCGCCGGCGGATCGCGGTCAAAGGGGGTCAGTCGGCCTGCACATTGCCGTCGCGCACCACGCGCAGCCAGCGGGCGCGCTCGGCGGTGACCAGCGCGGCATAGTCGGCGGGCGGGCCGCCGCGCGGCGTGGTGCCGCGCTCGGCGAGCTGTTGGCGCACCGCAGGGTCCGCGAGTGCAGCCTGGGCCGCCGCGGCCATGCGCGCGACCACGGCATCCGATGCCGATTTATGCGTGTGCAGGCCGAACCAGGCCTCGGCCTCGAAGCCCTCCATGCCGAACTCGGCGCCGAGCTCCGACAGCGCGGGCACGTCGGGCAGGTCGGGCACGCGCGTGCGGGCCGTGACCGCGAGCGCGCGCACCGTGCCGCCGCGGATCTGCGGCAGGGCGGTGGGCAGGTTGTCGATCAGCGTGTCCACCTCGCCCGAGATCACCGCCGTCATGGCCGGGCCGGCGCCGCGATAAGGCACATGCGTGATGCGCGCGCCGGCGAGCTGGCCGATGAGTTCGCCGGTGAGGTGCGTGGAGGTGCCGTTACCGGCGGAGGCGAAGTTGCGCTCGCCCGGCTTCGCGCGCGCCTCGCGCAGGAAGGCGCGGATATCCCCGTCGGGCACCTTGCGCGGATTCGCCACGAGCACGTTCGGCACCGTCACGACCAGCGTCACGGCACGGAAATCCGCCTCGGGATCATACGGCAGGTTGCGATACAGCGCGGGCCCGATGGCGTGCGAGGCGATCTGGCTGAGGAACAGCGCATGGTCGTCCGCCTCGCGCGCGAAGCGCCCCGCCGCGAGCGTACTGCCGGCGCCGGGCTGGTTCTCGACCACGACGGTGCGGCCGAGCGGCCCGCGCATGGCCGCGGCCACCAGCCGCGCGACGACGTCGGTGGTGCCGCCCGGCGGGAAGGGGCAGACCAGGCGAAGATCGCGCGCGGGCCACTGCGCCTGGGCCCTTGCGCCGGCGGTGGCGACTGCCGCGCCCGCCAGGCCCATGGCGGTACGCCGTGTCATCTGCGTCATGATCTGCTCTCCCGGTCAGCGCGGGGAGGATGCTGGCCTCGGCGCCCCCTGTCGAGACGCCGATTTGGCTGGCACCATGCGCCATCCGGAGGATGCCATGACCCGCCCTGACCACGCGCCGCACGATGTCGGCGGCCGCTTTGATGCCCCGATCGCACCGGAGGAACACCAGGCCGCGCACTGGGAGAAGGAAGCCGATGCGCTGCGCATGCTGCTGGCCGATCGCCGGCGGCATTTCTTCACCACGGACGAGAGCCGCTTCGTGCAGGAACAGCTCGACGGCGAGACCTATTGGGTGCTGCCGTACTACGAACGCTGGATCCATGCGACGTCGTCGCTGATCGTGGCGAAGGGCGTGCTGAGCCTTGCGGAGCTGGAGACGGAGGAAGCGCGTCTGCGCGCGGAAGGCGCACACCGCGTGGAGGGCGAGGCCGCGGGGCATCACCACCATGATCACGACCACGATCACGACCACGACGACCATCCCTACCAGGAGGATGACGACGCCGGGCTCGCCGAGATCCCGCCCCTGCGCCTGCGCGGCATGGCCATGCGCAACCTGCTGCTGGCCCGCGGCGTCGTGACCGCCGAGGAGATCCGCGCCGAGATCGAGCGCATGGATTCACGTGGCCCGCACAATGGCGCGAGCGTCGTGGCCAAGGCCTGGGCGGACCCGGCCTTTGCCGCGCGGCTCGCGGCCGATGCGGGATCTGCCGTCGAGGAGCTCGGCCTCGCGCGCGGGGAGACCGTGCTGACCGCGCTGTTCAACACCGACCGGCTGCACAACCTCGTCGTCTGCACGCTGTGTTCCTGCTACCCGCGCAGTGTGCTCGGCCGGCCGCCGGCCTGGTACAAGTCGCGCGCCTATCGTGCGCGGGCCGTGCGCGACCCGCGTGGCGTCCTGGCGGAGTTCGGCACCGTCCTGGCCGACGGCGTGGAACTGCGCGTGCACGACAGCAATGCGGAGCTGCGCTACCTGGTCGTCCCGGCGCGCCCCGCCGGCACGGAGGGCTGGGACGAGGCGCGGCTCGCGACATTGGTCACGCGCGATTCCATGATCGGCGTGACGCCGGCCCGCAGCCCCTAGCCCATGCGCTGCGCATAGCGTTCGCGCCAGCCCTCGCCGGCGATCCAGCGACGCAGCGTGGCGCCATCCGGGGCGTCGCCACGCAGCGCCGTCACGCTTCGCCATCCCAGCGCCGTCATGCAGGAGATGACCGGCGCGCCATCCACCGCGGGATGGTCGAGGATGGGTTTCAGCGTCGGCATGCCGGTACCGAGCATGACGATCGCCTCCACCCCCGCGCCGACCATGCCGGAGAGCGCCTCGGCCGCGCCACCGGCGGACATGGCATAGATCGGGTGGAAGGCGGCAGCCGGCGCGGCCACGGCGACGATGCGCCCGACCGTGAAGCCACGCGAGGCCCAGTAGGTGGCGGAGGCCTCGGTGAGGTCGGGCGGATAGGGCGAGACCAGGCCGATCCGCCGCGCGCCGAGCGCCTGGAAGGCATCGCAGACGGCGCGCGCGGCTGTGACAAACGGCACGCCGCGGCGCGCCTCGATGCGCGCCACCGCCGCGTCTTCCGCCGGTGCGCCAACGAGATACGAAGCGCCGGTGCAGGCGAAGGCGATGGCACCCAGCGGCGCATTGGCGAATTGCGTCACGGCCGCATCGAGCCCGTCCACATAATCGACCAGGCGTTCGGCGATCGTGGCCTTCGGGCTGGTCAGGCGGGCATTCAGCATCGCCATGCGCGGCGGCAGCAGGATCGCAAGCTCCGGCTCCACCGTGGTGTTGGCCTGCGGCGTCAACACGCCGAGCAGGCCCTCCGCGCCATACTCCACTGACATCGGATGTGCCCCCTTCGCCACGCCGCCCGCGCCGCCGAGGATAGGCGCATGCGGGCAGAACGCGAGCCCGTACCCGTCATCGGCGCCGGCCGGGTCCGGACAAGGCCGCCGCCGCGATCGCGGCGCAGGACGTCGCGCGGCGCCGGCGGGATCTCCCGGTGGCGACGCAGGCGGCGTGGGTGTCAGTCGCGCAGGCGGATCAACGGGCCAGGGCGCGCCAGACGGCCTCGGGCGTCAGCGGCATGTCGAGATGCGCCACACCCAGCGCGTCGCAGACCGCCGAGACGATGGCCGGCGGCGCGCCACAGGCCCCGCCCTCCCCTGCGCCCTTCACGCCGAGGTCGTTCGACGGGTTCGGCACGATGTTGAGGCCGAGCCTGAAGGACGGTGCGTCGTTCGCACGCGGCATGCAGTAGTCCTGGAAGGTGGCCGTGAGGAACTGGCCGCTCTCGCTGTCGTAGCGCGCGTGCTCGAGCATGGCCTGGCCGATGCCGGACATGATGCCGCCATGGCACTGGCCGTGCACCAGCATCGGGTTGATCACGACGCCCACGTCATCCACCGCGGCATAGTTCACCAGCGCGACCTCGCCGGTGTCGGGGTCGATCTCGACCTCCGCGACGTGGCAGCCATTGGGGAAGTTGCACTCGGTATCGCGGGTGTAGGTAAGGTTCTCGTCGAGGCCGGGCGCTTCACCTTCGGGCAGGCGCGCGGGGTCATGTGCGGCGGCGATGATCGCGGGCCAGTCCACGCTGAGATCGGTACCGGCCACGCTGAACCGGCCATCGGCGAATTCGATGTCGGCGGCGGCGGCTTCCAGCAGATGGGCAGCGATGCGCTTCGCCTTGTCCAGCACCAGGCTGGCGGTACGGCTGATGGCGACACCACCCATCTGCGACGAACGGGAGCCGCCGGTCCCCGCGCCCTTCTGCACCACCTCGGTATCGCCCTGGATCAGGTCGATGCTGTCGTAGGGAATGCCGAGCTTCTCGCTCAGCACCTGCGCATAGGCGGTCTCGTGGCCCTGGCCATGGCTGAAGGTGCCGACGGTCAGCTTCGCGCGGCCCTCGGCCGTGAGGGCCACGCGCGCCCATTCGAAGGGCTGCCCGCCGGAGGCCTCGATGAAGTAGCCGAGGCCGATGCCGCGCTTCCTGCCGCGCGCCGCGGCTTCGGCCCGGCGCGCCTCGAAGCCCGCCCAATCGGCGAGCTTCAGCGCCATCTCCTGCGTCTCCTCGAAGCGGCCGGAATCGATCACGTTGCCGGCGGCATTCGCGTAGGGAATCTGCTCCGGCTTCACGTAATTGCGCCGGCGGATCTCCTCGCGGCCGATCCCGAACGCCGCCGCCCCCTGGTCGAGCAGGCGTTCCAGCACATAGGCGGTCTCCGGACGCCCCGCGCCGCGATAGGCATCGGTCGAGACCGTGTTGGTGAACACGCAGGCCACCTGCACGTTCAACGCCTGGATGTCGTAAACCGTGCCGTTGATCCGTGCGCCCGCGAGCGTGGGAATGCGCGGCCCGAAATCGAGCAGATAGGCGCCCATCGCCGCCGTGGTGCGGATACGCACGCCGGTCATCTTCGCATTCGCGTCGAAGGCCATCTCCGCGCGCGTGACGTGATCGCGGCCATGCGGATCCGACAGGAAGGTCTCGGTGCGGCCCGCGCGCCACTTCACGGGACGGCCGAGGCGCTTGGCCGCCCAGAGCACCATGGCGGATTCCGGGAACAGCTTGCCACGCAGCCCAAAACCGCCGCCGACATCCGGCGAGATCACGCGAATCGCATCGAGCGGCACCTTGAAGGCGTACTTCGCCAGGGACTCGCGCACCTTGATCACGCCCTGGGTCGGCGAGGTCAGCGTCCAGCGCGCACCATCCCACTCGCCGATCGCGACCCGCGGTTCCATCGGATTGCCGACCAGGCGGTTCTGCACGAGCGACACGTTGACGGTGCGATGCGCCGTGGCGAAGGCAGCATCGGCCCGCTCGCCGCGGCCACTGTCCCACAGCACGCACAGGTTCGTGCCGTTCTCCTCCCAGATCACCGGGGCATCGGGGTCGAGCGCGCGCGCGGTATCGGTCACGCTCGGCAGGATGTCGTAGTCGATGGCGATGAGCTCGCAGGCATCCATGGCCTGCTCCCGCGTCTCCGCCACCACCAGCGCAACGGGGTCGCCCACGTAGCGCACCCGGTCGGTCTGCAGGATGCGCCGCGGCGGGCAGAACATCGGCTTGTCCTTGCCCGGTACGTCGATCTGCACCGGCAGCAGGCCGATGCCATCGGCATCCGCGTCGTGGCCCGTGAGCACCGCCAGCACGCCGGGCGCGGCGAGCGCCTCCGCCACGTCGATCGAGACGATGCGTGCGTGGGCATGCGGGGAGCGTAGCACCGCGGCATGCGCCTGGCCCGGCTTGTCGATGTCGTCCGTATAGGTGCCGCGCCCGGTCAGCAGGCGCAGGTCTTCCTTCCGCCGCACGGGCTGGCCGATGCCGAACTTGTCCATGGTGCATGTCCCGCGAGTGAGAGCGCCGGATAGATGACAGGCCGTGACGACTTGTCCAGGGGCTCAGCGCAGCGCCGCGATCGCCTGCGCAACGGTGGTGACCTCGGCCACGGGGCGCAGCCCTTCGACAGCCGCGTCGTGGATCGCCTGGGTAAAGGCCGCGCAGCCATCCTCGAGCAGCGTGACCTCGAATTCCCGCACATGCGCGCCGCGCACGGTGGAGGCCACGCCGCCATTGGTCACGATGCCCGCCACCAGCAGGCGCGTGACGCCCGCGCGGCGCAGCACCCATTCCAGCCGCGTGTTCCAGAAGGCGTCGTAGCCGAGCTTCTCGACCGACAGATCCGATGGCGCGAGTACGTCCACCAGCGCATGCCCCCAGGTGCCCGGGGCGAAATCGCCCTTGCCGAGAAAGGGGCGCAGCTGCCGCAGATGGTCGGCGATGAAGGGCTCGCCCCCCTTCCCCGGCACCAGCGTGAAATGCGTGGAGACGATCCATCCTCCCTTCGCGCGCAGGCCATCCGCCAGCGGCTTCAGCCGCGCGGGCAGTGCGGCGATGGCCGGGGCGGATTGTCCCGCGCGGCCATAGGCGCCGTCCGGATGGATGAAGTCGTTCTGCAGGTCGCACAGCAGCAGCGCGGTGGTCTCGTGCATCACAGCCCCAGATAGGTGCGCTGCAGATGCGGGTTGGCGCGCACCTCAGCCGCCGTCCCGCCGATCGCGAAGGCGCCGTTCTCGAGCACATGCGCGTCATCCGCCACATCGAGGCTCTGCGCCACGTTCTGCTCGACCAGCATGATCGCGAGGCCATCCGCGTGCAGGCGGCGGATCAGGGCGAACATCTCCTCGACCAGCAGCGGCGAGAGGCCGAGGGAGGGTTCGTCCAGGATCAGCAGCCGCGGCTCCGCCATCATGCCGCGGCCGATGGCGAGCATCTGCTGCTCGCCGCCGGACAGCGTGCCGGCGAATTGCCGCGCGCGTTCGCGCAGGCGCGGGAAGGTCTCGAACACACGCTCGAGGTTACGCGCACGGTTGCCCCGCGCGCGGCGATAGGCGCCGAGGTCGAGGTTCTCCCGCACGCTCAGGTTCGGGAAGATCTTGCGCCCCTCCGGCACGTGCACCAACCCGGCCTCGGCGATGACGGGCGGCGAGAGGCCATCGATGCGCCGGCCCTCGAAGGTGATGCTTCCCGCGCGCGGCTTCACCAGCCCGCTGATGGTCATGTTGAGCGTCGTCTTGCCCGCGCCGTTGGCGCCGAGCACCGCGACGATCCTTCCGGCCGGCACGGTCAGGTCCACGCCGCGCAGCACGGTCACCATGCCATAGCCGGCCTCGAGGCCGCGGATCTCAAGCATGCGCGCCACCCTGCAGCCGCGCGGCCGCGCCGTGGCCGAGGTAGGCCTCGACCACCTGCGGCGCGGCCACGACATCGGCCGGCGTGCCGGAACAGATGATGCGGCCCTGGGCGAGCACGTGCACGCGCTCGCAGAGGTTCATCACGGCCTGCATGACGTGCTCGATCATCAGCACCGTCACGCCGGACTCGCGGATGGCGCGCACCACGGGGACGATGTCGCGCACCTCGGAGGGGTTGAGCCCGGCCAGCACCTCGTCCAGCAGCAGCAGCTTCGGGCGGGTGGCGAGCGCGCGCGCCACCTCAAGCCGCTTGCGGCCCGCCACCGTCAGCGCGGCGGCGGGCTTGTCGAGCTGGTCGGCCAGGCCCACCCGCGCGGCGATCTCCTCCGCCACGGCAAGGGCGGCGCTGCGCCTGGTTTCGCGCAGGAAGGCGCCGACCGCGATGTTCTCGCGCACGGAGAGCCCCGCGAAGGGCTGCACGATCTGGAAGGTGCGTGCGAGGCCCATGCGCGCGAGGTGATGCGGCTTGCGGCCGGTGATGTCCTCGCCCTCCAGCAGCACCAGGCCGGAGCTCGGCGTCTCGAAACCCGCCACCAGGGCGAACAGCGTGGTCTTGCCCGCGCCATTCGGGCCGATCAGGCCGGTGATGGACCCCTGCGCGACATCGAAGGTGGCATCGTTGACCGCCACCAGCCCGCCGAAGCGCTTGGTCACGCCGCGCACGGCGAGGATGGCGGGATCGGGGCCGGTGCCGGTCATCGCCGCCACCGCTTCAACAAGCCAGGAATGTCGCGCGGGGGGAAGCGCACGACCAGGATCAGCACGATGCCGAAGACTACGAGGTCGATGCCCGGGATGCGCCCGGCGATGGATTTCGTCGCCTCCGCCAGGCCGTGCAGGATCACCGCGCCGAGCAGCGGGCCGAACACCGTGCCGGCGCCGCCAACGATGGGCGCGAGCAGCGCCTCGACCGAGATCCAGGTACCATAGGCAATGGTGGAATCCAGATACAGGAAGTACTGCGCGTAGAGCCCGCCCGCCGCGCCCGTCATGCCGGCGGACAGCGCGATGGCGCGCAGCTTCACCGCGAGCACGTCGACGCCGAGCGCCTGCGCGGCGGCCTCGTTCTCCCGCACCGCGACCAGCTGCGCGCCGAGGCGCGAGCGTTCCAGCGCGAGGGTGGCGACCAGCGCCAGCGTCACCAGCGCGGCCGCGACCCAGAGGAAGGTGCCGCGCTCGGCGAACTGGAAATTGGCCGGGTTGGCCTGCAGCCGGATCAGGATGCCGGCCGCGCCGCCAGTGACCTCGGAGGCATTCGCCAGCACCCGGAACACCTCGGCGAAGGCGAGCGTCACCAGCGCGAAATAGGACCCGCGCAGTCCCGACCGGAAGGCCATGAAGCCGATCGCGAGCCCGACCAGGGCGGCCAGGGCGATGCCGGCGGCGAAGGCCGGGTAGGCGTTCATCCCGTAGCGCACCTGCAGGATGGCGGTAAGATACGCGCCGGTGCCGAAGAAGGCTGCATGCCCGAAGGAATACTGCCCGCCATATCCGCCCAGCAGGTTCCATCCCTGCGCCGCCAGCGCGATGATCAGCGTGAAGACCAGGAAGTTCAGCACCACGTTACTGGTGACGAACAGCGGCACGCAGGCGGCCAGCAGCGCGAAGGCCGCGATCGGCAGCAGGTCCCGCGCCGTCATGCCCGCGCCCCGAACAGCCCGGTGGGGCGCACCAGCAGCACCAGGATGAAGATCAGGAAGATGCCGATCTGCCCGAGGCTCTCGCCCAGATAGAGGCCCGACAGGCTCTCCACCACGCCGATGACCAGCCCGCCCAGCAGCGCGCCGACCACGCTCCCCATGCCGCCCAACACCACGATGGTGAAGGCCACCAGCACGAAGGCATTGCCCACGCGCGGCGAGACGTAGAAGGAGGGCAGCAGCAGCGCCGCCGAGATCGCGAGGCACGCCGTGCCGATGCCGAAAGTGACGGCGTAGATGTGCGCGACATCGATGCCGACCAGCGCCGCCCCCGTGCGTTCCTTGGCCACAGCCCGGATCGCCTTGCCGGTGGCCGTGAAGCGCATCAGCACAAAGAGTGCGATGCCGACCAGGAAGGTCGCGCCGAACCCGACCAGGCGGGGGTAGGAGAGCAGCGCCGGGCCGAATTCCACCACCTCCATCGCATAGGGCACGTCGATGCTGCGCGTGTCCGAGCGGAAGACGGCGAGCATCAGGTTCTCGATGATGATCGACAGGCCGAGCGTGACGAGCAGGATGTTCTCATCGCGGCCGCGGCTGGCCGGCCCGATCACCAGGCGCTGGATGGCGTAGCCCAGCAGGAAGAAAAGCGCGGCCAGCGGAAGCGCGGCGATGTAGGGGTCGATGCCGAGCGCCGTGCGCGCCACATAGGCGGCATACATCGCCGCCGTCAGCAGCGCGCCATGGGCGAAGTTGATGATGTGCAGCACGCCGTAGACGAGCGTCAGCCCCAGCGCGACGAGGCCATAGACCGCCCCGGTCAGGAGGCCGTTCAGCACGGCCTCCAGGATGATGTCCGGGGGGAATCCCACGCGTCAGCCGGTGACGGGGTAGACGGGCTGCGCGTCGGCGAAGTCGCGCGGGAAGATCACCTTGATGTCGCCGCCCTGCACCTGGGTATTGACCGGCGCGCCGGCCTGGTTCTGGCCGTTGACGAAGCGCGTCGGGCCATAGGGCATGATGTGGCGGGTGAAGGCGCCGTCCGTCGCGGCCAGTGCCGTGGTCAGCGCGGCGCGATCGGCGCGCCCGGCGCGCCCGGCGCGCTCCAGCGCATCCGCCACCAGCATCACCGCCGAATAGTTGAGCGGCGTGTTGTAGAGCCAGAAGCGGTTCTGCGCCTCGACCGTCCGGCGCAGCTCGGCGGTCCTGGGCTTGCGCGGGTCGGGCCAGTGGTTGCAGTCCATCACCAGGTTCGCCGCATCCGGGAATTCGCGCACAAAGCGGTAGTTGGACGCCGCCCCGTTCAGCACGCAGTAGATGCCCTTGGGGCGGATTCGCTGCTGCTGCATGGTGCGGCTCAGCAGCACGAACTCCGCGTAGTACGACGACGGAATCACCAGGTCCGGCCGCAGCGAGCGGATGCGCAGCGCGACGTTGTTCATGTCGCGCGCCGGGGTCGGGTGGGCGATGGTCTCGAGCACCTCGAAGCCGCGCTTGGGCAGCTCGGTGTTGAGCAGCCGCGCCATGCCCGAGCCGAACAGCCCGTCCTCGTGGACTATCACCACGGTGCGCGACGGCTTGCCCGCCGCGTCGTTCAGCGCCACCAGGTTATCGAGCGCGGTCTGCGTGACCACGCCGAAGCCCGGGCCGAAGCGGAAGGTGTTGGTCAGCCCGCGGCTCACGATCTGGTCCGACACGCCGACATCGACCACATAGGGGAGGTCGTAGCGCGACGCCGCCTGCGAGGCCGCGAGGCAGATCGGGCTGGCGAAGCCGCCCACCACCGCGACCACCCCCTCGGACTGCATCTTCTCGACCTCGGCGACGCCACCCTCGGGGTTCGATCGCGCGTCGCCGAACACCATCTCGATTCGCGCGCCGCCCAGGGCGCGGATGCCGCCGCCGGCGTTGATCTCGTTGATCGCTAGCTCGGCGCCGAGACGCCCATACTCGCCATCCTGGGACAGCGCGCCGGTCACCGGCTGGAGGATGCCGAGCTTCACCGCCGGCACCTGAGCGCCCGCCACCAGCGGCGCCCCAAGCACGCCCGCGCTGCCGAGCATCAGGCTGCGCCGCGCAATCTCATACCTGGCCATGGTCTTGCTCCCTGGGTTGCCCCTCGCCGAACCAGGCTGGGCTACCGCCGATATCTGACGCCTCGGCCGTCGCCGCGCAAGCCAGCCGCTAGGTCGGGCGCAGCACGCGGAAGGTCTGCTGTTCCAGGAAGCCGACACGCGCGGCGATATCGCCGGCCGTGCAGATCATCAACGAGGTCACGCCGATCCCGGCC
This sequence comes from Roseomonas rosulenta, assembly GCF_016106005.1. Lineage (GTDB taxonomy): Bacteria > Pseudomonadota > Alphaproteobacteria > Acetobacterales > Acetobacteraceae > Neoroseomonas > Neoroseomonas rosulenta. The sequence goes on along the minus strand of NZ_JACADR010000007.1, from coordinate 20,617 downwards.
ATACGGCCATCGGGCAGATCGCACGTGCCGAGCTGCACGCCCTTGCCCCCGTCGATCTCCACAAGCACCTCCTGACCCCGCTGCGCCACGTCCAGCACGCAGGTAAAGGCGCCATTCGCCGGCGCCGCGACGGTGGCGAAGCCAGGGGGCCCGGCATCGGCCCCGAAGGCGCGCAGCCCGATCGTGACCGGAGCGCCCGGCGCCAGGAGGCCGATATACACCCGCAGCGGCCCAGCCGGGGCATCCTCCGGCAGGGTCAGGCGCAGCCGCGCTATCCCGGGCCTTGTCCACACGCCCCAGGGCTCGCGCGCGTTCCAGTTCAGCCCGTCGCGCAGCAGGTCGGCCACCGCCTTCGCGCGGTCGGCCTGCCCGCCACCGGGCAGGCCGAGCACGTAGGTCTCGCCCAGCGCCACGGGCAGGCGCGGCGTGCGGTCGGGACGGTCGGCGCGGTCTAAGACCTCGCGCATCACCTGGTCGGCGATCTCGCCCCAGCTGCGCAGGCGCGTGGTGCTCGCGACGATCGCCTCGCGCCGCGCGCGTTCCGCCTCGTCGAAGATGAGGGTCTCGAGCTTCGCCACCAGGTCGGGCTCGTTCATCGGCTCGAAGTACACGGCCGCCTCGCCGCCGGCCTCGGTGAGCGAGGTGTTGCGCGCCACCAGCGGCACCCGGCCGAAGGCGAGGCTTTCCGTCACCGGCAGGCCCCAACCCTCGTAGAAGCTGTTGGTCACGGTGAACATCGCGCGGCCATAGAGCGCGGCCAGCGCCACGTCGGGCACGCCATGCGCCACCGAGACCTTGGCCTGCAGCGCTGGCGAGTTGCGCCACAGCGTCATCGCCGCATCCGCCAGCCAGCCGGCCTTGCCCACGCAGACAAGGCGCGGCACGCGTGCGGCGCCGTGCTTGCGCAGCAGCGTCAGCCAGGCGTGGAACAGCAACAGGTGGTTCTTCCGGCTCTCGATGGTGCCGACGCAGAGCACGAAGGGCTCGTGGGGCCCCGGCAGGTCGGAGCGTTCCGGCCAGGCATCCTCGACCGCCGTACCGAGGTCCCGCCGCAGGTCGGCATCCAGGCGCACCACCGTCACCGCCAGGTCGCGCTCGGGCACCACCTCGCGCGCAATGCGCCGCGCATCGGCGGCCGACCATTCCGAGATGGCGAGCGCGGAATCCGCCAGCGCCGCCATGGCCGAGAACCATTCGGCGAACTGATCGACAAGGCCCTGGTGGCAATGCTCCGGCGCGACCAACGGGATGCAGTCGTAGATCAGCGGCACGTAGCGTACCCCGTAGAGCCGCACGGCGTCGCGCACGCGCAGGAAGTAGTCCGGGATCCACCAGGAGGTGCCAAGGTTGACCAGGCTCGCGCCCGGGGCGAAGACGAAGTCGTCGCCGGACCTCAGCGCCGCATCGAGCGCCGCGACCGCCTCCACCCAGTCGGGCGCCAGCGGGTCGCCGCCGGTGCGCGAGAGCCGCCACAGCCGCAGGAAAAGGTCGCGCGCGATCTCGCGCCAGCCGCCGGACTGCGAATCGAAGGCGACCGCGACCGTCGCTGCCCCCTCGATCGGGTCGAGCAGCGCACGCGCCGTGATGCTGAGCTGGACGCGCTGGATACCGGTGGGCGTGCGGTCGGAGCGGAAATAGGCGACCAGGTCCGAGGTATCGAACACCACCTGAACCGCCTGGCCCGGCGTGCGCGCCGAGCGTGCCAGCGGCGAGGCGAGCCGCGACAGCGCTGCCGCCTCGCGCGAGGCTTCCTCGTTCGACGGGTCGAGCTCAAGGGCGCGGGCATAGGAGCGCCAGGCCTGCTCGACATTGCCAGTGAGCTTGAGGGCGTGGCCGATCTGGAGATGGACGTCGGCATTGTTGCGCGCGAGTGCCTCCGCCGCACGGTAGGCGACCAGCGCCGCCGAGGGGTCGCCCGATTCCTTGAGGCAGTGGCCGAGCTGGATCTGCGCACGCCAGTCCGCCGGATGGGCCGCGAGGTGCGCGCGATAGGCCGCCGCCGCGGCGTCCCAGAGCCGCTGGTCACGCAATGCATCCGCCTGCCGCAGCCGCTCGTCCGGGGCCCCTTCGTGCCGTTGACCGTCCATGAATGTCCTCGTTGCGCCCGGGCCTGGCCCGGGAATCAAGCGCCGATGTTCACGCCCATCTTGGCATAGGCGTCGCGCAGCCGCACCCGGTAGCGCTCCGGCGAGAACAGCGAGGCCTGGCCGGGCCCCGCCTGCGCCAGGCGCCCGCGCAGGTCGGCATCCGTGTCGAGCGCGCGCAGCCCCTCGACCAGCGCCCGCACGTCGTAGGGATCGACCTTGATCGCGGCATCACCCACCACCTCGGGCATGGAGGAGGTGTTGGAGGTCAGCACCGGCGTGCCCAGGAGCATCGCCTCCAGCGCCGGCAGGCCGAAGCCTTCGTACAAGGATGGGAACACCACGGCCTTGGCGCCGCGGATCAGGCTGACCAACAGCGGGAAGGACGCGTAGTCCACCTGCTGCACGCGGTAGCGCCGCTCGGTCACTCCGTCGCGGGTGAGCAGGTAGCGCACGTGCTCGTTCTCGAACAGCAGGCGCAGTTCCTCCTCCGATTTCCACGCCTTCTTTCCGACGATGACGAGCGGGTCCTGGACGCCCGACGCCAGGTAGGCCTCGATAAGCCGGCCGACATTCTTCTTGGGCTCGATAGCGCCGAAGAACAGGAAGTAGCGCTGATAGCCCAGGCCAAACGTGCCCTCGATCTCCGATTTCACGTCCGACAGCGGCTTCTGCGCGTAGCGCGCCGGGATATCCACCGCCTGGTAGGTGTTGGAGACCCTCTCTTCGGGCACGCCGAGCAGGCTCACGATATCGCGCTTCGACGCCTCGCTGACCGTGATGATGTGGTCCCCGCGCCGTGCCAGCTGCTGCACGAGGCGATAGTAGATGCGCTTGTTGTCGAGCGTCGTGTAGGGCAGGCGCAGCGGCACCAGGTCGTGGAGGGTATACGCGTTGCGCGCGCCGCGGACCTTGATGGCGAGCGGCTAGGTCCAGTGCATGATTTGCGGCGCCTGCCGGAAGAAAACGTTCATCCGGGTGCGGTAGATCTTGAAGTGAAGGCGCTGCGCGTCGAACAGGTTCTGCACGTTCCACATGTGGTCGAAATGGGGCATGCGGGACTTGTAGGTGTCGCGCACCACGCGCCCGGTGATCGGGACCTGTGTCGCGATCTCGCCGAAGGCGCTGCTGAAGGCGCGGCGCAGCGCCCCCGCGGCCTGGACGATCTTCGGCGGCTTGCCGACGCGCGGGTCAAAGAAGGCGATCTCGCGCAGCAGGGAATTCATGCTGACGGTGGAGGTCTTGGTGCCATAGAGCACGCCCACCTCGGCCCCCAGGTCGCGCAGGCAGAAGGACAGGTTGCGCGCGTAGGTCGCGACCCCGGTCCCCTGCTCCAGGGCAAGGTTGTAGCCGTCGATGAAGATGCGCGGCGGACGGTCGGAGGACATGGGCGGCGGGGATGCGTTCCAGGCGAGCCAGGACCGCGCCGGGGCCGTGATGCCGTCGGCGAAGTCCCTGTTCAACCTGCGGTGCTGCCCGCGCGAGGTCAAGCAACCCCGCGCGGGCCCAGCCCGTCAGTCAAGGAACTCCGGCGAGACGAGCCGCGGGAGGAACAGTGTCACCTCGGGCCAGATGATCACCAGCATCAGCACGAGCAACATCGGGATCAGCATGATGAAGGTGTCCTTCAGCGCATCGGCCATGCGCATCCCGGCCACGTGGCAGGCGATCATCAGGCACAGCCCGTAGGGTGGCGTGACGAGGCCGAATGCCAGGCTGACGATGCCGATCATGGCGAAATGCACCGGGTCCATACCGACCGCGGCGGTGAGCGGCTGCAGGATGGCGCCGACGATGATGATCGCCGGGATCGCGTCGAGGAAACAGCCCACCACAAGGAACACCGCCGCGACGAAGAAGCCGGTCGCGATCTTGCCCATGCCCCAGGCCGAGACACCCGACAGGATGGCCTCGGGGATCCTGTAGTAGGCCAGCAGCCAGCCGAAGGCCGATGCGGTGCCGACGCAGAACAGGGTGACCGCGGCGAGCCGCCCCGTCTCGCCGAGCGCGCCCCAGAATTCCCGCAGTCCCATCTCGCGGTAGACCAGCAGCGACAGCGCGCCGGCGTAGAGCACGGCGATGCACGCGCTCTCGGTCGCGGTAAACCAGCCGAAGACCTTGCCGCCGATGATGATGAGCGGCGTCATCAGCGCCGGCGCCGAGACGAACACCGCACGCGCCAATTCGCTCCAGGCCGCCTTCGGATAGGTCGGGTAGCCGCGCCGCTTCGCATAGGCATGCACGGTCGCCATCTGCACTGCGCCGATCAGAACGCCCGGGACGATCCCGGCCAGGAACAGCGCACCGATCGAGGTGGTCAGCACCCCGCCCCAGACGATCATGAGTATCGAGGGCGGGATGATGACCGCCAGCACCGCCGAGACGGCCGTGATAGCGACCGAGAAGCTGTCGTCGTAGCCCTCGCGCCGCTGCGCCTCGATGAAGATCTTGGACTGCGAGGCGGCATCCGCCGTCGAACTTCCCGAAATGCCGGCGAAGAAGAAGGACAGCACCACGTTGATCTGCGCAAGACCGCCAGGGAAATGCCCCACCATGGTGCGCGAGAGCAGCATCAGCCGTTCCGTGATGCCGCCCACGTTCATCAGGTTGGCGGTCAACAGGAAGAAGGGCACCGCCAGCAGGATGAAGGAATTGTAGGCGTTGAACGTCTCCTGCATCAGCGTCATGGGCCCGAGGCGCGGCTCCAGCGCCAGCACCGGCAGGCAGGCGAGGCCGAGGGCGACAGCCACCGGCACGCGCAGCGCAAGCAGGGTGAAGAACACGCCGAACAGGATCCAGGCCGCCTGCCCCGCATCGAGGACATTGCCGCCCATCAGGCCTGCTCCCCATGGATCAGCACGCGCAGGTCGGCAACGAACTTCTCGCCGCCGAAGACCAGCCAGGAGAAGCCCAGGATCGGCCAGGCCAGATGGATCAGCCACAGTGGCAACTCGGCCAGCTCGCTGATGCGGAACCAGGCGAAGTCGACGAACTCGATGCCGAACCACAGGAAGACCGCGCCGAAGCTCAGCACGAAGACGCCCGAGACCAGGTCCATGAAGGCACGGAAGCGCCCGCTCAGCCGCGGCCAGAGATCGACGATGAAGTGGATGCCCTCCCGCTGGCCGACGATGGCACCGATCATGATGGTCCAGACCAGCAGGAAGCGGGCCATCTCCTCGGTCCAGATGTAGTGCGGCAGCAGGGCGGTCTGGCGCGAGACGACCTGCAGCGTCACGGGAAAGACCAGGATCAGGACCGAGATGGCGAGCAGCGTCGAGAGCAGCCGCGCATAGGCGTCGGCCACCCGTCGCACCAGGCCACGCAGGCCGTGCTGGGACATGGCAGGCTCCGGATGTGTCGGAGGGATGCGCCGACCGGCGGCGCATTGGCCGCCGGCCGGTCGCGGATCATGCGCTGATGGCGTTGATGCGGGCGTAGATGCCCTCGGCATCCACCTCGCGCGCATAGGCGAGCATCACCGGATCGACCGCGCGCTTCAGCGCGGCGCGTTCGGTGAACTCGATGCGGCGCAGGCGCCCGGCGCGCTCCAGCGCCTCGATCTTCTGGCCATCCTCGCTGCTCTCGGCCTGGCGGCCGAAGACGCCCGCCTCGCGGCCCGCGCGCTTCACCGCCTCCTGCAGCGGCGCGGGCAGGCGTGCCAGCGTCTGTGTCGCAAAGCAGATCGGGCGGATGGTGATGGCGTGCTGCGTCATGATGAGGTTGGGCGCGACCTCGTAGAAGCGCATCGCCTCCACGCCCGCGGCCTCGTTTTCGCCGGCCTCGATGACGTTGTTCTGGATGCCGTTGTAGACCTCGTTGTAGGCGATGACCGAGGGCGACATCCCGGCCGCCTGGAAGGTGCGCGACCAGATCGGCGCACCCTGCACGCGCACCTTGAGACCGCGAAGCTCGGCCATGTTGGTCACGCGCTTATTGGCGAAGATGTTGCGCACGCCGCCGCCAGCGTAGCCGATCAGCGCCACGCGCGCACGGCGCTCGACCTCCTGCGCCACCGGGGCAAACAGGTCCTGGTCGAGCACGGTGTTCCAATGCGCCAGGTCGCGGAACAGGAAGGGCGCGTCGACGAAGGGTGCGGCGCGGGAGAAGGTCGACATGTGCGCCGGCGAGACGATGCCGTAGTCCACCGCGCCGCGCCCGGCCGACATGTACTCGAAATACTGCTTCTCGAGGCCGAGGCTGGAGTTCTTGTGCAGCACGAAGTTCACCGGGCTGGCGGTGTAGTACTGCTTCACCAGTTCCTCGAAGCGCACCAGGGCGCGGGTGAAGACGTGGTCGTCGTTGAACTGCACCGCGCCGTTCAGCGTGATGGCCTGCTGCGCGCGCGCGACATGCGGGGCAGCGAGGAATGCCGCGCCGGCGGCGGCACCGCCGAGCAGTTGCCTACGGTTCATGGATCGCGTTCTCCCTCGTCTCATCGCCGGCTTGGTGCCGGCTGTGGCGCGACTATAGGGGTGGATGCGCGCCGAAGGGAACCATGTGGTTACCCGCCCCTTCCCTGCCCCGCGCCGCTGCCCGATGCTGGCGGTGCAACGCAAGGGGGAACGCATGAACCGCATCGACCTGGAGGGGCGCGTCGCCATCGTCACGGGAGCCGCGCGCGGGATCGGGCTCGCCATTGCGAAGCGCATCGTGGCCTCGGGCGGCGCCGTCGCGGTGTGGGACATGGATCGGCCGGCGGCGGAGGAAGCGGTGCGCGTGCTCGGCCGCGCCTCGGCCCATGTGCTGGACCTGACGGACGAAGCCGCGATCGGCGCGGCGCTGGGGGCAACGCAAGCCGCGCACCGGCGCATCGACATCCTGGTGAACAACGCCGGCATCACCGGCGGCAATGCGCCCTCCTGGGAATTGCCCGTGGCGGAATGGAAGCGCGTGGTCGAGGTGAACCTGATCGCGCCGTATCTGGTGACGCGCGCGGTGGTGCCGGTGATGATCGCGGCGGGCTATGGACGGGTGGTGAACATCGCCTCGATCGCGGGCAAGGAAGGCAACCCGAATGCCTCGCATTACAGCGCGTCGAAGGCGGGGCTGATCGGATTCACCAAGTCGCTCGGCAAGGAACTGGCGAAGACCGGCGTGCTGGCGAACTGCATCACGCCCGCGGCGGCCGAGACCGACCTGTTCCGGCAGATGACGGAACAGCAGATCGCCTGGATGCGCTCCAAGATCCCGATGGACCGCTTCGTGACGGTGGAGGAGATCGCGGCCCTCGCCTGCTGGCTGTCCAGCGAGGAATGCTCCTTCACCACCGGCGGCGTCTTCGACATCTCCGGCGGGCGCGCAACCTACTAAAGCCCGTCGAGCACCGGCAGGAGGTAGTCCAGGAACAAGGGCGGGTTCTCGGCGAAGGGGAAGTGACCGATGCCATTCATGCGCGTGAAGCGCGCGCCCGGGATCTTCGCCGCGGTCGCCTCCGACATCTCGGCGGTGCAGGAATAATCGTACTCGCCGGTCAGCATCACCAGCGGGCAGCGCGAGGTGTCGATGCGGTGCACCCGGTCGCGCGCATCCCATTCGCCCGAGTAGAAGCGGATGTCGCGATCGAAGGTGGCGAAGCCGCCCTGCGAATAGTGCCACCAGATCTGCGCAGCGCATTCGGCGGGGCTCTGCGGCGCCATCAGCCCGTGGATCCATTCGGGCACGAAGATCGCCTGGTTGATCCGCGTGTCGGCGGCCCAGGGGCTGCGGCGGCCCGGAACATGGTCGCAGGCCTCGCAGGCGATGATGGCGGAGAAGGCATCCGGGTGGCGCAGCGCGACCTCGAGGCAGATCTCCCCCGACATGGAGGCGCCGAGCAGCACCGGCTTGTGCAGCCCCGCTGCGGCAACCACGCCCATGATGAGCTCGACATAGCGGTCCGTGGTCAGCCGCCAGGCGCCCGGAGGTTCGGCGGGCGGCGGGCTCTTGCCGTGCCAGGGCATGTCGAAGGAGGTTAGGCGCCAGCGATCGGTCAGGCGCTTATCCGACATGAGGCCGTGGAATTGCCGGCCATCGGCGCCCGCGGTGTGCAGGCAGAGGATGTCGCGCCCCTGCCCGGCAGATTCGGCGTAGAGCCGCCATCCGCGACCCTCTGCGGTGACGTCGATGTAGCGGCCGCTGACGTCGGGCGCGGGCATGGCCGGCAGCGACGGGCGGGGGAAGGCCGGCACCGGGCCGTCTCCCTGCAGGACCAGCCAGCGGCCGACCTCCAGCACGCGGCGTACGAGGTGGCAGTGGCGCAGGAAGGCGATCTCCTCGCCGGTGATCCGGAACTCCGGCACTCGATGGCGCATGGCGAAGATCGCGTGATGGTGCCGCGGCGGGACGGGTTGCAGGTGCAGCGCCCAGATGTGCGGGGGCGCTTCCAGCGCGAAGTCAGGGCTGTCCGGCGCATCGCCGAAGGTGAACTCCGCGCGCGCAACGCCATTCGCGATGGCGAAGCGCGTCGACGCGCCGGCGCGCCATTCCGCCAGCACGGCGTCGGCCTGGCACGCCGCCTGCCAACGCGCGACGAAGGGCGCCCATGCCGCGCCATCCGGCCAACCCGCCATGCGTTCCGCTCCCTTGCAGCGCGGCGGAGGATGTCAGCCGCGCGGCACCGCGGCAACCGGCGTTGCCAGCGCCGCGGCGCCCGCGCACATTGCGCCCCGCATCGCAACGGAGGGAACGCAGATGAGCAGCAGCAAGATCGCCGTCGTCACCGGCGCCGGCACCGGGGTGGGGCGCGCGGCCGCCCTCGCGCTGCTGGGCGGGGGCTGGTCCGTGGTGCTGACAGGCCGCCGCAAGGAAGCGCTGGAGGAAACCATCGCCATGGCCGGCGATGCCGCGCCGCGTGCGATGGCGGTGCCGGCGGACGTGGCCGATCCCGCGTCCGTCGATGCACTTTTCGCCGCGGTGAAGGCGAAGCACGGCCGGCTCGACATGCTGTTCAACAATGCCGGCCAGAACGTGCCCGGCATGCCCTTCGAGGACCTGACCTACGCCGACTGGTCGCGCGTGGTGGCGGTGAACCTCACCGGATCCTTTCTCTGCGCCCAGGCCGCCTTCCGCATGATGAAGGACCAGCGGCCACAGGGCGGGCGGATCATCAACAACGGGTCGATCAGCGCGCATACGCCACGCCCCGACAGCGCGCCCTACACCGCGACGAAGCACGCCATCACCGGGCTGACCAAGTCCCTGATGCTCGATGGCCGGAAATACGACATCTGCGCCGGGCAGATCGACATCGGCAATGCGGCCACGCCGATGACCGCGCGCATGTCGAAGGGCGTGAAGCAGGGCGACGGGTCGATCGCGGTGGAACCCACCATGGACGTGAACCATGTCGGCCAGGCGATCCTGCACATGGCGAACCTGCCGCTGGAATCGAACATCCTGACCATGACGATCAAGGCCTCGAAAATGCCCTTCGAAGGGCGCGGCTGAATCGACCCGCGCGCAACTTCCGCGCGGCCGACGTGTTGACCTCCTGCGCCGCCACGGCACAGGAGATCCGCCATGTCCGACCGTACCGACACCCCGCCACCGCCCGACCCCGAGGCGACCGGCAAGGGCACCATCACGACACCCACGCCCAAGAACGCCGAGAATCCCAAGCCGGCACCCGAGCGAGATCCCGCCGAGGAGCGCGAGGATGGGCACGGCCAGGGCCCGATCGACACGCCCACGCCGCCCGCCGGGCGCCATCCGCAGCGGCGTTGACTACGCCTCGCCGCGCTCGGCCAGCAGGCGCTTCACCTCGGCCTTCGGCACCTTGCCATAGCCGGATTTCGGCAGCGCATCCCACACCACGATGCGCGCCGGCCATTTGTAGCGGCCAAGCCGGCTATCGAGATGCGCCATGACGCCGGCCGGGTCGATCGCCTCGCCCGCCGCCGCGACGAGCACCGCGACGCCCGCCTCGCCCCACTTCGCGTCCGGCACGCCGACGACGCAGGCCTCGGCCACGGCGGGGTGCGTCAGCAGCACCTCCTCGACCTCACGCGGGTACACGTTCGACCCGCCGGAGATGTACATGTCGGACTGCCGCCCGGTGATGTAGAGGAAGCCGCGCGCATCGAGATGGCCCAGGTCGCCGGTGTGGAACCAGCCGCCGGCGAAGGCCTTCCCGTTCGCCGCATCGTTCTGGAAATAGCCGGCCATCACCGCGGGGCCGCGCACGCAGATCTCACCCGTCTCGCCCGCCGGCAGCGGCGCATGCGCGGCGTCGAGGATCGCAACCTCCATGCCCGTTCGCGGATAGCCGCAGGAGCCGATCGGGAAGCTCGGGTCGTCCGCGAGGCTGTGCCATTCGGGCGGCAGCACGGTGATGTTGCCGGTCACCTCGCCAAGGCCGAAATACTGCACGAGGCACGGACCCAGCTTGCGCAGGGCATGCTTCTGGTCCTCGCGGTACATCGGCGCACCGGCATAGATCACGTGGCGCAGGCTGGTGTGGTCGTGCGCATCGACGCTGGCGTCGCGCACCAGCGCGTTCAGGATCGTCGGCACGGTGAACATGTTGGTCACGCGGTGGCGCTCCACCAGGCGCCAGGCCTCCGGCACGTCGAGCCGCTCGCCCGGCAGCAGCACCGAGACCGCGCCGCGCGCCACCTGCGCCATGGCATGGATGCCCGCGCCATGCGACAGCGGCGCCACCACCAGCGAGGCGTCGCGCTCGGACAGCCCCGGCATCAGGTCGGCGATGTGGTTCACCACCACGAAGGCGAGCTGCCCATGCGTCAGCGTGCCACCCTTCGGCCGGCCCGTGGTGCCGGAGGTGTAGAACAGCCAGGCCGGGTGGTCGCGATCCACCGCGGCTGGCTGCGTCACCGGCGCGGCCGCGCCCTCGGCGACAAGGTCGTCCCACGACAGGCCCGCGCCCTCGCCGATCGCGACATCCAGCATGCAGGCCGCGTTCTGTGCGCGCGCCTCGGCGCGGTGGTCGGGGAAGCCGGCATCAAAAAGATGCGCGCGGCAGCCGGCATTCGTCGCGAGATACGCGACCTCGGGCGGGCTCAGGCGGAAATTGGTCGGCACCCAGACCGCGCCGATCAGCCAGCAGGCCCAGCCGGATTCGAAGATGGCATTGCCGTTGCGGGCATGCACCAGCACACGGTCGCCCGCGCCGATGCCACGCGCGCGCAACGCCGCCGCCGCCGCGCCGGCCCGCGCGGTCAGGTCCGACCAGGTCCAGCACCGCTCCCGCCAGACCAGCGCCGGACGGTCGGGCAGCCGCCGCGCCGTGTGCAGCAACAGGCTCGCGAGGTTCGAGGTCGGGATCATGGCGGCGTCCTCCGGTCCCGGTCTGCCGCGAGGCGGCGTTCCCTGCAAGCGCGGCCGACGACGGCGCTTGCAGCCCCGCCCCCGGCCGGGCCAGTCTGGCGGCAAGCGCCGGTGAGCGGTGCAGATCAACGAACCCCCGAGGGAGCGACGCAAGATGACCACGACCTTCCCGCGCGCCACGCGCCGCACGCTGCTGCTGGGCGCGGGCGCGCTCGCACTGCCGGCCGTCGCGCACGGCCAGGGCCAGTACCGCGCCGAGTACAAGCTCTCCGTGGTCGGCAATCGGCCGATCCCGCTCTCGGAAGGCGCCTTCCAGTGGGCCGACCTGGTCACGCAGCGCTCGGGCGGCCGGATCAACGTGAAGGTCTATCCGGGCAGCCAGCTCGTCGGCGGCGACCAGACGCGCGAACTGGTGGCGATGCGCCAGGGCGTGATCGACATGGCGGTGTTCAGCACCATCAACATCTCGCCGCAGGTGCGCGAGATGAACATCTTCTCCCTGCCCTTCCTGCTGCGCGACCATCGCGGCTTCGACGCCATCATCAATGGCGAGGTCGGCCAGGACCTGTTCCGCGTGCTGGCGACGCGCGAGGTGGTCCCGGTCGCCTGGGGCGAGAACGGCTTCCGCGAATTGTCGAATTCCAGGCGCGAGGTGCGCCGGCCCGAGGACCTGCGCGGCATGAAGATCCGCTTCGCCGCCGGCGCCATCTTCAGCGAGATCTTCACCGCCATGGGTGCCAACCCGCTGCAGATGTCCTTCGCAGACCTGCAGCCGGCGCTGTCCACCGGCGCGGTGGACGGGCAGGAGAACCCGGTCAACCTGTTCCTTGCCTTCCGCATGGACACGCTGGCGCAGAAGCACCTGACAATCTGGAACTACGTTGCGGATGCCGGGATCTTCGTGGTGGGCAAGCAGATGATGGACAGCCTCGCACCGGCGGACCGCGACCTGGTGATCGCCTGCGCGCGGGAGGCCGCGGCCAAGCAGATCGAGGCCTCGCGCAAGGGCATCGGCATCGGCGGCGACCGCTCAGCCCTCGAGGAATGCGCACGGCGCGGCGTGGCGGTGACGGAACTGACCGCGGCCGAGAAGGATGCCTTCGCGCGCGTCACGCGCCCGGTCTACGACAAGTGGGCGCAGACCGTCGGAACCGCGCTGGTGGAAAAGGCGCAGGCCGCCATCACCCGCGCCGTCTCCTGATCGCCGGTGAGCGCCGAGCTCGACCCGGCTGCGGCGCAGCCGGAACCCCGTACACGCCTGCCGCTGTCCTTCGAGCGCGTGCTGCTCGCACTCGCGATGGGCGCCATGGCGCTGATTACCGCGGCGAACGTGGCGGCGCGCTACCTGACCAATGTCTCGCTCGCGGTGACCGAGGAATACTCCGTCGTGCTGATGGTGATCGTAACCTTCGTCGGCACCGCGCTGGCGACTGCCGCGGGGCGGCACATCCGGGTCGAGTACTTCACCGATCTGATGCCGCCTGACTGGCGGCGGCGCATGGAAGTGCTGGCGCTGCTGCTGGCGATCATCTGCTTCGGACTGCTCGCCTGGTTCGGCGCGAAACTCGCCTATGACGAATACCGCTTCGATGTGCTATCGAACGGCCTGGGCAACCCGAACTGGCTCTACACCGGCTGGCTGCCGCTGCTCTCGCTGCTGGTGATCGGACGGGCGGCGGGGCGGCTGGTGCACATCGCGCGGGGTGAGGCCGCATGATCGCCGCCACGCTGTTCCTCGGCTTCGGCGTGCTGCTCGCGGCAGGCGTGCCGGTGGGCATCTGCCTCGGGCTGGCGGGGGCCTTCGCAATCTGGCTCGCGGACCAGTCGATCATGGCGATGCCGACCAATGTCTATGCCGGGATCGCCAAGTATCCGCTGATCGCCATCCCGATGTTCGTACTGGTGGGCTGCGTCTTCGAACGCACTGGGGTTGCGCTGCGCCTGGTGCGCTTCGCCAGCGCCATCGTGGGTGCGGGGCGCGGGGCGCTGGCCTCAGTCGCGGTTCTCGTCGCCATGGTGCTGGGCGGCATCACGGGGTCGGGCCCGGCGAATTCCGCCGCCGTCGGCCAGGTGATGACGAAGTCGATGGTCGAGGACGGCTACCCGCGCCCCTTCATCGCGAGCACCGTCGGTGCGGCGGCCGCGACCGACATCCTGATCCCGCCCTCGATCGCCTTCATCGTCTATGCGGTGCTGGTGCCGGGCGTGTCGGTGCCGGCGATCTTCGCCGCGGGCATGATACCGGGCGTGCTGGCGGGGCTGTTCATCATCGCCGCAGTGGTCGCGATCTCGATCATCAAGGATTTTGGCGGCAAGGCGCGGCAGACCGAGGCGCTGCAGGTCTGGCAGACCTTCAAGGAAGCGATCTGGGGGCTGCTGGCGCCGGTGGTGATCCTGGGAGGCATGCGCATCGGGATCTTCACGCCGACCGAAGCCGCGGTCGTCGCCGTGTTCTTCGGCCTGTTCATCGGCTTCGTGATCTATCGCAGCCTGACGCTGCGCGACGTCTATGAGATGCTGGTCGAGGCGGGTGAGATATCGGCGGTGATCCTCATCGTCGTGGCGCTGGCCACGGTCTTCGCCTGGTCCACCAGCACGCTCGGTATCGTGCGGCCGATCGCGGAATGGGTGGTGGGCCTCGGCTTCGGCTCGGCCGGCACGCTCGCGCTGCTGACGCTGTTCCTGATCGTGGTCGGGATGTTCCTCGACGGCATCTCGATCTTCCTGATCCTGCTGCCGATCCTGCTCCCGATCGCGAACAGCTTCGGCTGGGACCTGACCTGGTTCGGCGTGGTGCTGACCATGATGATCGCGATCGGGCAGTTCACGCCGCCCATGGCAGTGAACCTGATGGTCTCCTGCCGCATCGCCGGCGTGCCGATGGAGAGCACCATCCCCTGGGTGGCCTGGATGGTGCTCGCCATGACCGCCGCGGCCGCCTGCGTGATGGCGCTGCCGGACCTAGCGCTGTGGCTGCCGCGGGTGATGGGGCTCGGGTAGCGCGGCCGGCGCGCCCCCTCAGCCGCCCGGCTGCGGCACGATGCGGATGTAGGGCTTGGGCTCGCGCCAGCCCTCCGGGAAGAGCTTCTTCGCATCCTCGTTGCTGACCGACCCGGCGATGATCACGTCGTCGCCGCGCTGCCAGTTGGCCGGCGTGGCCACCTTGTGCTTCGCGGTCAGCTGCAGGCTGTCGAGCAGGCGCAGGATCTCGTCGAAGTTGCGCCCCGCCGTCATGGGATAGGCGAGATACGCCTTCACCTGCTTGTCCGGCCCGATGATGACCACCACGCGCACCGTCTGGTTCGCCGCGGCGGTGCGCCCGTCCGAGGTGCTGCCCGCATCCGCCGGCAGCATGCCGAACAGCTTCGAGACATGCAGCGTCGGGTCGCCGATCATCGGATAGGTCACGGCGTGCCCCGTCACCTCGGCGATGTCGCCTTCCCAGCGGTGGTGGCTCTCCACCGGGTCCACCGACAGGCCGATGATCTTGCAGTTGCGCCTGTCGAATTCCGGCTTGAGGCCGGCCATGGTGCCGAGCTCGGTCGTGCAGACCGGCGTGAAGTCCTTGGGGTGGCTGAACAGGATCGCCCAGCCAGCGCCGATCCAGTCATGGAAGCGGATGCGGCCCTGGGTGGTGTCTGCTTCGAAATCGGGGGCGACCTGGCCGATCTGGATGGACATGCGGAACCCTCCTGCTGGAATGGGTGCGGACCGGAGCACAGGCCCGCCACGGCGCGCAAGCGACGCAGCCCGCATGCTGCACCGATGGCCCAGCATAGCAAACGGCCCCCTGCGACGGCGCGTATGAAAGAAAAGCCATGCCATGGCGGCGGTCTTGCCGCGCTAGATCGCTGCGACGCGCCGCAGCGCCTCCACTACCCGCGCATGGGAGATGCGCATCGCATCCTCGAGCGGCGGGCTGAACGGCACGGGTGCGCGCGGCGCGCCCAGGCGTTCCACCGCGCGCAGGCCGGCCGGCCCCACGCCCTCCACCACGCGGGCCACCACCTCCGCGCCGAAGCCCGAGACCGTGACGGCCTCGTGCACCACCAGCAGCCGTCCGGTGCGCCGCGCGGAGGCCAGCACCGCCGCCTCGTCCCAAGGCCAGAGGCTGCGCAGGTCGAACACGTCGCAGGCCACGCCGCTCTCGCGCGCCGCCTGCTCGACCACCGGCACGGTCGCCGACCAGGTGACCACGGTCAGCGCATCGCCGGCCGCGGCGTGGCGCGCCACGCCGAAGGGCACGGGCGCGACCTCGTCCGGCACCTCGCCCTCCGCGGTCCAGAGGTTCTTCGGTTCCATAAGCACCACGGGATCGTCCGCGCGGATCGCCGCCACAAGCAGCCCCGCCGCATCCGCCGGCGTGCCGGGGGCGGCCACCACCAGGCCCGGGATATGCGTGAGCCAGGCCTCGAGGCACTGGCTGTGCTGCGCGGCGGAATTGCGCCACATGCCCTGCGGCATGCGCACGACCAGCGCGGCGCGCCCCTGACCGCCGAACATGTAGCGCACCTTGGCGATCTGGCTGACGAGTTCGTCCATGGCGCAGAGCGTGAAGTCGGCGATGCGCATCTCGATCACCGGCCGCGTGCCGCACAGCGCCGCTCCCAGGCCCGCGCCCATGATGGTGCTCTCGGAGATCGGCGTGGAGACGATGCGGTCCGTGCCGAATTCCTCCGCCAGGCCCCTGTACTGGCCGAAGATACCGCCCTGCACCAGGTCCTCGCCCAGCGCCCAGACCAGCGGATCGCGGCGCATCTCGGCGGCGAGCGCGCGGCGCGCGGCCTCGGCAAACGTCAGGCGCGTCATGCCGGCGCCCCCGCATCCTGCACGTCGCTGAAGGCGGCGCCGGGATCAGGCCAAGGTGCGGCCAGGGCGGCGGCGCGGTAGGCCGCCATCTCGACGGCGGCCTGTGCCTCGATGCCGGCGATCTCGGCCGCCGTGACGCCCTCGGCTTCCAGCACCGCCGCGAGGCGCCGTATCGCATCGCGCCCGCGCGCCGCGGCCGCTTCCTCGGTGGGGCGATAGGCAGCGGCGTCGGTGCCGGTATGGCCTTCCCAGCGGTAGCACTTGGCATGCAGGAATTGCGGGCCGGCGCCGCCGCGAATGCGCGCCACCAGGTCGGCGGTGACCGCATCCGCCGCCAGCACGTCCTCGCCATCCACCGCGGTGGCGGGCACGCCGCAGGCCTCGGCGCGCGCCGCCGGGCCAGCGCCCGCCGTCACCGCGCTGTTGCGCGTGAAGGCGGCGAAGCCGTTGTCCTCGCAGACGAAGAGCACCGGCAGGCGATACAGCGCGGCCCAGTTCATGCCCTCCAGGAACGGCCCGCGATTGACCGCGCCGTCGCCGAAGAAACAGGCCACCATCGCGTCCTCGCCGGTCAGCCGGATTGCCTGCGCCGCGCCGCAGGCGATGGGGATGCCCGCGCCGACCACGCCATTCGCCCCCAGCATCCCCACCGCGAAGTCCGCGATGTGCATGGATCCGCCCTTGCCGCCGCAGGACCCACCGGCGCGGCCATGCAGTTCCAGCATCATCGCCCGTGCATCGGCCCCCTTCGCGATGGCGTGCCCGTGGCCGCGATGCGTGCTGGTGATCCGGTCGGCGCGCCTGAGGTTGGTGCAAACCCCGACCGCCACGCCTTCCTGCCCGATCGAGGGGTGCACCACGCCCGGCGCCTCGCCGGAACGCATCGCCGCCACGGCCTCGCGCTCGAAGGCGCGGATGCGCGCCATGTCGCGCAGCATCGCAATCCGCCGCGCCGTCTCGTTGGACGTGCCCGACATGCCGAACCCCCTCCCCTTCGACCGTGCCCCGGTTCGGCCTCGACCGTCGCGGCAAACCGCGGCGCCTTCGCTCACACCGGGCCACTGGGCCTGTTGCCAGTGCGCCGGCCGCGCTCTACTCCCGCAAGGGGAGAAGGAACGCGGCCATGCTGGACCGGCTGATCGTCGTGGACAGCGTCACCCGGCTGGGGCCGGAGGCGCAAGGGCGCGTCATCGTCGGCGGTTCGCATGGCGGGGTCTATGCGGCCTATCTCGCCGCCAAGGCGCGCGTCGCCGGCGTGCTGCTGAACGATGCCGGCGTCGGGCTGCAGGGCGCAGGCATCGCCGGTCTGGACTACCTCGACCCGCTGGGCATCGCTGCCGCCTGCTGCTCCCACCGTTCGGCGCGCATCGGCGATGGCTTCGACATGCTCGGGCGCGGCATCGTCAGCCAGGTGAACGCTGCCGCCGCGACGCTCGGCATCGAACCGGGCATGTGGTGCCGCGAGGCCGCGCGCCGCCTGGCCGCCGCCCCCCTGCCCTCGGTCGATGCGCCGGACAGCGTGGAATCCCGCTTCGCCATCGGCCCGCGCGCCTGCGCCATGGATTCCAACTCCCTGATGACACCGGCCGATGACGGCACGGTGGTGGTCACCGGCAGCCATGGCGCGCTGCTCGGCGGCCGGCCGGAGAGCGCCGCTCGCGCCGCCGTCTTTGCCGCGCTGTACAACGACGCCGATGGCGGGATCGACGGCGCGGGCTTCACGCGCCTGCCCGCGCTCGATGCGCGCGGCATCGCGGCCGCCACCTATTCCGCCTGGACGGCGCGCATCGGCGATGGGCGCTCCGCTGTCGAAACCGGCATCGTCTCCGCCGTCAACGCGCGCGCCGCCTCGCTGGGGCTGAAGCCCGGCGGGACGGTGCGCGATGCCGTCACCCTGCTCGTTGACGCCAGCATGAAGGACCGCCGCGCGTGAGTGCATCCAACACCAACCTCACCATCACCGGCGGCGAGGCGCTGGCGCGCATGCTCCAGGCCCACCAGGTGGGCCCGATGTTCGGCATGGGCGGCTTTCAGCTGCTGCCCTTCTACGAGGCCTGCCGCGCGCTCGGGCTCAAGCACCACCTGATCAACGACGAACGCTGCGGCACATTCGCCGCCGATGCCTGGGCGCGGGTGACCAACCGGCCGGGCGTGGTGGATGCGACCCTCGGACCGGGAGCGACCAACCTGGTCACGGGGCTGGTGGAATCCCTCAATGCCGGCATCCCGATGGTCGCCATCACCGGCGACGCCAACCGCGAGCACGCATGGAAGAACATGACGCAGGAAGCGCGGCAGGTCGAGATCCTGCGCCCCGCCTGCAAGGACCTGATCCGCGTCGAGCACACGAAGCGCATCCCGGAACTGGTGCGCCGCGCCTTCGCCATCGCCACCTCCGGCCGCCCCGGCCCGGTGGTGCTCGACGTGCCGGAGGATGTCTGCCACGGCGAACACGACTTCGCTGCCGACGAGATCTGGGCCGATCCCGGCACGCTGGTGGCGCAGGCCCGCCGCACGCGTCCCGACCCTGACGAGGTGGAACGCGCCGCCGCGCTGCTCGCGCGCGCCAAGCGCCCGGTGCTGCTGGTCGGCGGAGGCATCCACGTCAGCGGCGCCCATGAGGCACTGCTGGCGCTGGCCGAGGCGCAGAATATCCCGGTCGCGCACACCATGTCGGGCAAGGGCGCGATCGCCTGCACGCATCGCCTCTCGCTCGGCGTCTTCGGCCGCTATTCCCGCATCGCCAACGACTTCATCGCGCAATCCGATCTGCTGATCGTGGTGGGGTGCAAGCTCGGCGAGATCGCGACGAAGCGCTTCTCCCTGATGCCCGCCGGCGTGCCCGTGGTGCATATCGAGATCGTGCCGGAGGAGATCGGCCGCACCACGCGCGCCGATGTGGCGCTGGCGGCCGATGCGCGCCTCGCGCTGTCGGACCTGCTGATGGCGCTGCCACGCGGCGCCCTGCCCGACGAACGCACCGAATTCGCCGGCACCGTCGCGCCGCGCATGGCCGCCTGGCGCGCGGGCGCCGCCGACCGGCTGGAATCCAACGAGACACCGATCAATGTCGGCCGCCTGATCAACGAGCTGAACATCGCCATGGCGGCCGACGACATCCTGGTGGCGGATGGCGGCTTCGCCGGCCATTGGGGTGGGCTGCTGTTCGACACAAAGGCAGCGGGTAGGCACTTCATCGCCGATCGCGGCTTCGCCTCCATCGGCTATGGGGCGCCGGGGGCGATGGGCGCGCAGATGGCGGCGGGGGCGACGCGGCGCGTGGTGGGCCTGACCGGCGATGGCGGCTTCAACATGACGATCGGCGAGATCGAGACGGCGCGCCGCGTTGGCGCCAACTACGTGCTCTGCGTCTTCAACAACGGCGCCTCGGGCTATGTGAAGGCGCTGCAGCACGCCGTCTATGGGCCGGGCAAGTACCAGTCCTCGGAGCTGGGCGAGACCGACTATGCGGCGGCCGCGCGCGCCTTCGGCTGCCATGGGGTGAGGGTGGAGAACCCGGGAAAGCTTGGCGCCGCCATCCGCGAGGGGCTCGCGAACACCGCCACGCCGACGATCCTCGACGTGATCGTCACGCGCGACCCGGCGCGGATGCTCCCCGGCGTGGACAACCGCACCCTGCGCGTCGAGAAAGGCGACAGGCCGGTCTGAATTCCGCCGCAAGGCGCGCTATATTGGGGGCATGACCGCGATGCCGCGCCGGCGCGCCTGCCTCACCGCCCTGCTGGCGGCGCTGGCGCTGCCCGTCGCGGCGCAGGCGCCCGAGCAGGGCCTGCCGCGGGTGCTCTACGGCACGCCCTCGCCGCAGGTGTTCTACGGCGCGCCCTCCGCACCCGAGCCTGCGCCCCGCCCCGCCCCGCCGCCGGCGGCCGCGGCACCGCCGCAAGCACCGCAGTCGAGCCTGACCTACCAGTCCGGCCCCGCCTATGTTCCGCCGCCGGCCTGGTGGGGCGGCCAACCCGGCTGGGATCGCCCGCCGCGGCCGATCCGACCGCCACCGATCAACCCGCCACGCTATGTCTCGCCCCAGGGCGGCATGTTCGAGCCGCCTCTGCCGCAGGGCCGCTATGTCGGCCGCCCGCCCAGCGCGCCACCCGAGCGGCCTTTGCCGGGGCGGCCCTGGGGCGCCGCGCCGGACGCACCGTTCTACGGACGCCCGCCGGGCCGCTGAGCGTCGCCACGCCATCGCCACAGGTCGGGGCCAGGGTTAAAGCATGGGAATCGGGAGAACCTGGTCGGTTCGCCGGTTCCGGGAGGATCGCGCATGCATCGCACCGCACT
Source organism: Roseomonas rosulenta (assembly GCF_016106005.1). GTDB lineage: Bacteria > Pseudomonadota > Alphaproteobacteria > Acetobacterales > Acetobacteraceae > Neoroseomonas > Neoroseomonas rosulenta. Next base: position 158 of record NZ_JACADR010000007.1, on the reverse strand, counting down.
CATGGCCCTCGGCGCGCTTGCCGTGCTCGGCGCGGGCTGCACCAACCCCTATGACCCGACGCAGCGCGCGGTGGGCGGCGGGCTGATCGGCGCAGGCACCGGGGCCACGATCGGCGCGCTGGCGGGGGGCGGCCCGGGCCGGGCAGGTCGGAAGAGCA
>NZ_JACADR010000069.1 GCF_016106005.1 Roseomonas rosulenta | reverse complement strand
GAGTTGAGACGTGACCTCTTCCGATCAGATGGCGGCCGCGCGGCCCGCCGCCGCGCCATCTGCGGCAGCGGCGCCGATCCCGTGCACGCCGCGGCAGGCGCCGGCGCTGCATTCGCGCTGCACAGGCGCGCCGGGCAGGAAGGCACTGAGCGCTTCGTCCCACACCAGCGGCGCCCCCGACATGCTTGCCAGGTGAACCGCAGGGTTCCAGCCGCCCGAGATCATCAGCAGGTCGGCGGGATAGGCGTCCCCACGCCCGGCGGCGCCCAAGGCGCGTACCTCGACTCCGCGCAGCGCATTGCCGCCGACTGTGCCGCAGACCTCGCTGCCCCCGCGCAGCGTGAAACCGGCCTCACGCGCGCGCTGCATCGCCGGACTGTCGCGGCGCGGGTCGATGATGGCACCGATGCGAGCGCCTGCCTCGGCCATGGCGAATGCGGCGTCGTAGGCGCCGTCATGCGTGGCGAACAGCACCGCCGCCTCCCCGGCGCGAACGCCGTAGCGCCTGGCATAGGTGCGCGCTGCACCGGCCAGCATCACGCCGGGCCGGTCGTTGCCGGGGAATGCGATCAGGCGCTCATGCGCGCCGGTGGCGTGCACAACCTGCTTCGTGCGAATGGTCCAGGCGCGCTGGCGCGGTGCGTGGGGTGGCGGTTCCGGCAGGTGGTCGGCCACTCGCTCCACCGCGCCAAGCACACCGTGGTCGTAGAAGCCATACACGGTCGTGCGCGGCATGAGCGTGACGTCCGGCATCGCGGCCAGGGCGGCGATGGTATCGGTCCGCCACGGTTCGAGGACGGCGTCGTTCAGCAGGTCGCCACCCAGCAGGAAATCCTGTTCCGCGAGGATCACCCGCGCGCCTGCTGCCCCCGCGGCTCGCGCAGCGGCAAGCCCTGCGGCCCCGGCGCCCACCACCAGCACGTCGCAATGCGCGTGCGCGCCTTCGTAGCGGTCGGGATCGGCCAGTCCGGATGCGCTGCCAAGTCCGGCCGCGCGCCGGATCAGCGGTTCGTACACGCGCTCCCAGAAGGACGCGGGCCACATGAATGTCTTGTAGTAGAAGCCGGCGCCGAGCCACGGCGCCAGCAGCCCATTCACGGACATCCAGTCGAAGGCGAGCGACCCTCGGCGGTTCTGGCTGCTGGCCGTCAGCCCATCGAACAGTTCCGCCACCGTGGCGCGCGTATTGGGTTCGCGCCGCGCGCCGTCGCGCAGCTCGACCAGCGCATTCGGTTCCTCGACACCCGCCGAGAAGATGCCGCGCGGCCGATGGTACTTGAAGGATCGCCCGACCAGGCGCACGCCATTGGCCAGCAGCGCAGATGCCAGCGTATCGCCGGGATGCCCCTGCATCGCGCGGCCATCGAAGGTGAACGACACCGCGCGCTCGCGGTCCACATGACCGCCGGCAGGAAGGCGATGCGGCTGGCTCATGCCTGCGGCACCTCGACCGTCTCGCTCGCCATGGCGACGGCACGGACTTCATGGGTCACGGTATGGCGGACCACCTTCAGGACGCTGCGGCACCCGCCGCTGTGCTGCCACCACTCCACCTGCCAGCCGCGCGGGTTGCGCCGCACATACAGGTAGTCGTGAAAGGCCTCGGTGCCGGCATCGGCACCGGGGCGCGTGACGGTCGCATCCCCGCGATACGTGAACTCGATCTCGTCGCGCGTGCCGCAATGAGGGCAGGGGATCTGGAGCATCCTATTGCGCCCAGAAGAAGGGGCCGTTGCCCCGTTCGTCGAGCATGCGCCCCTCGCGGAAGCGGTCCAGCGTGTGCGCCGCATTAAGTGCGTGCGGCTCGTCCTTCGCGATAGTCCAGGCGTGGCACCAGCCCGACCCGGGCGTTGCTTTGAAGCCGCCGTAGCACCAGCCCGACGTCATATACAGGCCGCGCACCGGTGTCTTGCAGATGTAGGCCGACCCGTCCGGCGTCATGTCCATCACTCCCGCCCAGGACCGCAGGCCACGCAACCGCCCGAGTGCCGGGATCATGCTGACGCCCGCGGCATAAACGTGTTCGGCTTCCGGCAGCGTGCCGCGCTGGCCATAGCTCGGATAACCGTCGAGCCCGCCACCGAAGACTAGGCCGCCCTTGTCCGACTGACTGATGTAGAAATGGCCGGCGCCGAAGGTGACGACGCAATCGATCATCGGTTTCAGCGCTTCGCTCACAAAGGCCTGCAACAGGTGCGTCTCGATCGGCACCCGGAATCCTGCCATCTCGGTTAACGTGCTGGTGTGGCCGGCGACGGCGAGGCCCACCTTCGGTGCACGGATGTCGCCGCGCGTGGTGCGTACGCCCTGGATGGCGCCGCCCTCCAGGATCATGCCGGTGACTTCGCAGTGTTCGATGATATCCACGCCGCGCGCATCGGCCGCATGCGCGAAGCCCCAGGCGACCGCATCGTGCCGGGCGGTGCCGCCGCGCCGCTGCACGAGTCCCCCCATCACCGGGAAGCGGCTGTTGTCGAGGTCGATCAGCGGGCACATCACCTTGACGCCATCGCGGTCGATGATATCCGCGTCGATCCCGTTCAGCCGCATGGAGTTCCCGCGGCGGAGCGCCGCGTTGCGCTGTGCGTCGTTGTGGAACAGATTCACCACGCCGCGTTGGCTCATCATCACGTTGTAGCCCAGCGACTGCTCAAGCCCTTCCCAAAGCTTCAGCGAGTGCTCGTAGAAGTGGTTATTCTGCGGCAGCAGGTAATTGGAGCGCACGATGGTGGTATTGCGCCCGGTGTTTCCCTGCCCGATTGGACCCTTTTCGAGCACAGCGACGTTGCGGATACCATGCATCTCCGCCAGGTAGAAGGCGGTCGCGAGACCATGGCCGCCGCCTCCCACCACAATGACGTCATAGGATGGCTTCGGCGCCGCTTTTCGCCATGCAGGCTTCCAGCCGCTGTTTCCGCGGAGGCCTTCAGTCAGAATACGAAAGCCGGAGTAGCTTGGCATCATGGTTCCAGCGGCATCTTCGGAACTCTAAGGTTCACGTGCAGCATGAGGCAAGCCGGCTGCCGCTGCTCCGTGCCGCGCCGCTGCTCCGCGCCGCATGGAAGGGCCGGACAAGGGGCCCATCGCAACCAGCGGGAGCATCACTCCAGAAGCGCTAATGGGCACTCGCCCTCCACCGCCATGCACTGTCTAATGGTTGGGAGGAAGCGGAGGCCGCCTACGGATGGCTCCACCAAGATCGGCGCGCAATGCGGCTCCGGCTGGACCGCGTTCGAGATCCGGCCCACGCGGTAGGACCGCATCGAACACCGCCAGGGAGGCGGTTGCCGCGGCGCTCGGCAGTATGCCCTTGCATCGGGACCTGCTGGTCGAACACCTTCACGCCTTGCAGGATCGCCATGGCGCCTTGCTTCCCGATCATCTCGTCGCGCTCGCGGATGCGCTGCGTATCGCACCTGTCGAGGTCTTCGAGGTCGCCACCTTCTACGCCCATTTTGACGTGCTGGCCGACGGCGAGGCTGCCCCACCGCCGGTGACGATCCGCGTGTGCGAGGGGCTGCCCTGCACCATGGCAGGCGCACATCGCCTAGTTGATGCGCTGTACGCTGCGCCGCCTGGCGGGGCACGCATCCTGGCTGCCCCCTGTATGGGTGCCTGCGATGCCGGCCCCGTCTGCTCGGCGGTGCAGGGCGGCGTTGATGACGGTATCACCGCCGCCACGCCCGCCAGCGTCGTTGCCGCATGGTCCGACGGCGTTCGCGCGCCGACGCGGGCACCACCGGGTTCAGCACCGTCGATGCGCGTGCTCGATGCCGCACGGGATGACCGCCTCACGCGCGACGCGATGCTCGCGGCGCTCGATGCATCCGGGCTGCGCGGCCTTGGTGGCGCTGGCTTTCCCGCAGCGCGGAAATGGCGAGCGGTCTTCGCACAGCCTGGACCGCGACATCTCGTGGTCAACGCTGATGAGGGTGAGCCGGGCACCTTCAAGGATCGCTGGTGCCTCCAACACCACCTCTACCGTACTCTGGAGGGAATGCTGCTCGCGGCGCATGCGATCGACGCCGAAGCGTGCTGGATCTATCTGCGCGACGAATACCCGGAGGCACGACACGACCTGGCGACCGCCATCGTCACGCTGCGCCAGGCCGGCATGGCGCTGCGGCCGATTCATCTCCGTCGCGGCGCAGGCGCCTATATCTGCGGCGAGGAGACGGCGCTGCTGGAAAGCCTGGAAGGCCGTCGCGGCTATCCGCGCCACAAGCCGCCCTATCCGGGAGAGGTTGGCCTCTTCGGTCGACCGACGCTGATCCACAATGTCGAGACTCTGTGGTGGCTGCCGGAGATCTTCGGCGCACCGGATGCCGCTGCTCGCTTCGCCGCTGCCGGACGCCGGGGACAGGTCGGTCGACGGCTGGTTAGCCTGTCGGGCCGCGTGCGGAATCCAGGCGTCCACAACGCCCCGGCCGGCATCACCGCGCGGGAGCTCATTGAGGAATTCGGCGGCGGCATGCAGACGGGCCATCGCCTCGCGGCCTACCTTCCCGGCGGCGCGTCCGGGGGCATCCTGCCTGCCACCATGGCTGACCTGCCGCTCGCCTTCGGCTCGCTCGACCATCTCGGCTGCTTCGTGGGGTCGGGCGGGGTGGTCGTGCTGTCTGACCAAGATGATCTCGTCGAGGCGGTACGCAATCTCGTTCGTTTTTTCCGCGACGAATCCTGCGGACAGTGCACGCCCTGCCGTGTTGGCACGCAAAAGGCGGCTGGTTTGCTCGATGCGCCGCACTGGGATCGCGCCTTGCTGACGGAACTCGCCCAGGCCATGGCGGACGGCTCCATCTGCGGCCTGGGCCATGCCGCGATGAACCCGGTCCTGTCCTTGCTGCGCCACTTTCCGGCGGAGGTCGTGCCATGACGCGCTTCATCCTGGACGGACGCGACGTCGAGGCTGCGCCGGGCGAGACGATCTGGGCAGTCGCGCAGCGTGAAGGAACGGACATTCCGCATCTGTGTCACCTGCCGAAACCCGGCTACCGCCCCGACGGCAATTGCCGTGCCTGCCTGGTGGAGGTGGAAGGTGAGCGGGCCCTCGTTGCCTCCTGCATCCGCGTGCCGCGGGATGGAATGGTGGTGAGCAGCGCGACCGCACGGGCGGAGGCTGCGCGGCGGATGGTATTCGAATTGCTGCTCGCCGACATGCCCGGACTCGCGGGCCGCGACGCAACCGCGCCCTTCGCACGCTGGGCCTTCAAGCTCGGCATCACGCAGTCCCGATTCGCACCGGATGCGCGGCCGGGACGAGACCTTTCTCATCCGGCCATGGCTGTCGCACTGGACAGTTGCATCGCCTGCGGCTTGTGCGAACGCGCCTGCCGAGACGTGCAGCACAACGACGTCATCGGTATCGCGCGTCGCGGGTCGGCGGTGACGGTCGCCTTCGATCTGCTCGATCCGATGGGAGCCTCCTCCTGCGTCGGCTGCGGTGAGTGTGTGCAGGCCTGCCCGACCGGCGCGCTGCTCCCGAAGCGCGTGCTCGACGACTTGGGTCACCGCTCAGCACCGCCTGCGCAGGAAGTACCGAGTGTCTGCCCGTATTGCGGGGTTGGGTGCCGGGTCGGCTTCCGGGTGCGCGACGGGCGCATCGAGGAGGTTGTCGGCCTCGACGGCCCGTCCAACCGTGGTCGTCTCTGCGTGAAGGGCCGGTTCGGTTTTGACTTCCTCACCCATCCGGACCGGTTGACGCGCCCGCTCATTCGCATTGAAGGCGCGGCGAAGGATCCGGCCGATTGCACCGATCCCGCCCGCGCGCGGAGCAAGTTCCGCGAGGCCAGTTGGGAGGAAGCGCTGACCCGCAGCGCCGCGGGCCTGAGAGAGATACGCGACGGCATCGGTCCGCAGGCCCTGGCAGGCTTCGGCAGCGCCAAGGGATCGAACGAGGAAGCCTACCTGTTCCAGAAGCTCGTGCGCACCGGTTTCGGCACCAACAATGTCGACCACTGCACGCGCCTTTGCCACGCCGCCTCCGTCACGGCTCTTCTGGAGGGGATCGGGAGTGGCGCCGTGACGGCCCCCTTCACCGCTGTGGAAGATGCAGATCTGATCGTCGTGATTGGTGCGCGCCCGACGGAGAATCATCCCGTTGCCGCCACCTTCATCAAGCAGGCGGTCGCCCGTGGCGCGGCGTTGGTCGTGGCGGACCCGCGCGGCAGCGATCTGGAGCGCGTCGCGACCGAGGTCGTGCGCTTCAGGCCCGGCGAGGATATCGCGCTGCTCAATTCCATACTGCACGTCATCCTGTCCGAAGGCCTCCATGATGCAGCCTTCGTGACTGCTCGCGTGGATGGTTTGGAAGCCCTGCGCGGCCACGTCGGCGCATACGCGCCGGAGGTTGTGGAAGCGCAATGCGGCGTGCCGGCCGGGCAGATCCGCCGGGTGGCACGCCTTTACGCGCGTAGCCCGGCCGCGCTGATCCTTTGGGGCATGGGCATCTCGCAATCCGTGCACGGCACCGACAATGCGCGGGCGCTGATCGCGCTCTCCCTCGTCTGCGGCCAGGTTGGGCGGAAGGGCACCGGGCTGCACCCTCTGCGCGGGCAGAACAACGTCCAGGGTGCCTCGGATGCCGGGCTGATCCCGATGATGCTGCCGGACTATCAGCGCATCGACGATGCCGGCGCGCGGGCGGCGATGGAGGCGCTGTGGAGTGTGACGCTGGATCCGCGGCCCGGTCTGACGGTGGTCGAGATCATGGCTGCCGCCGGGCGCGGCGACATCCGCGGCATGTATGTGATGGGCGAAAACCCGGCTATGTCGGACCCGGATCTCGCCCACGCGCGCGCGGCGCTCGCGAGGCTGGATCACCTGGTGGTGCAGGACCTGTTCCTGACCGAAACCGCGGCGCTCGCCGATGTCGTTCTGCCGGCATCGGCTTGGCCCGAGAAGGATGGAACGGTCACCAACAGCAACCGCCAGGTTCAGATGGGCCGCGCCGCCGTGGCGCCGCCGGGTGAGGCGCGGCAGGACCTCGCCATCATCGTTCAGATTGCGCGGCGTCTTGGCCTCGACTGGACCTATGCGCATCCGCGCGACGTCTTTGCCGAAATGGCGCAGGCGATGCCAAGCCTTGCCAACATCACCTGGGACCGGCTGCTGCGGGAGAACAGCGTCACTTATCCCTGTTCGACGTCGGATGCGCCCGGGGACGACATCGTTTTCCACGATCATTTCCCGACCCGCGACGGACGCGCGCGGCTGGTACCCGCCGGGCCGTCCGATCCTGCCGAGACGCCCGACACGACCTACCCCTTCATCCTGACGACGGGGCGCGAACTCGAGCACTGGCACACCGGCACCATGACGCGCCGCGCCCATGTTCTTGACGCGCTGGAGCCGTCGGCGACGGTCTCCCTGGCTCCAGGCGACCTGCGAAGGCTCGGCATTGGGCCAGGCGCGTGGGTCCGCGTGTCGACGCGACGCGGTACCCTGCTATGCGCTACGCGCGAGGATCCTGGCCTGCCGGACGGCATCGTCTTCCTGCCCTTCGCCTTCCGCGAAGCGGCCGCCAATCTGCTGACAGACCCGCGCCTGGACCCGGAAGGCAAAATCCCGGGCTACAAGTTGTGTGCGGCACGTGTGGATGAGGCCTGACGCGAAAGGGTGGGTGGACACGGATGACGCATGATTGAACGTGCTGACGCCGCACCTGCGAAACCAGCGCATGCTGCCCCCGGCCGGTGCTAAGCATCGACAGGATGGCTCGCATAGGTGGCGCGGCAGCGCTGGCCGACCTTGCCGATGTCGACGGTCCCTTCATCGATACGACCTACGACACGGATGGGTTCTGGAGCGGGAGGGTCCCAACGCGGCTCACCGTGCCGGCGGGGATCACCAAAGTACGGCTCTTTGGCGCGGCTGCGCTGGACCGGGGGCAGCGCCAACCAAGGCGCGCGCATCTACAAGAATGGTGCAGCCTTCGTCGGGCATGCGATTTCACGGCTGCCTCCGGCTACACCGACGCCGACTACAGCTTCGGCTCCACCGTCGTTGCCGTCGCAGCGGGCGACTATTTCGAGTTGCAGCCCTATGCCTCAGCGACGCGGACCGGCGACGCCAATGAGGTGCAGTTTGCCATCGGGGTAGTCGAAACCGCGGACGCGGCGACCCGACCCTGCTGGCGCTGAGCGATACGCCAGCCTCCTATGCCGGCGCGGCGGGGAGGCTGCTGTAGGTGAACGGCGCCGGCACCAGCACCTGCACCGCATCGACGCCATAGGTCCTGAAGATCCGCACTGCGCGCGAGGTGCCCGCGCCGTGGGAGTGCAAGAAGACCATGATCTCCCGCACCACCTTCTGGTCGGCCCAGGCCTTGATGATCCGCGCTTCGCGGACGGGCCCGATCCCGGGCACCTCCCGCAAGCGATCAGGGGAGGTCTCGATGATGTCGAACACGCTCTCAACGAAGGTGTCCGTCGTCGAATGCTTTGAGACGGCGGAGGCGTTTTCCTAACGGAGGCTCTGGCCCATCTGGTGGTGAGGTTAGGCGGCGTGCTGCTGGTGGATCAAGCGTCGCTGCTGGATGGTGTTGCGCTTGATGCGTTCGCGGTCGAGCAGGATGGTCTGGCCGCGGCCGAAGTAGACATCGGCCGGGGTCAGGTTGCGCAGGCTCTCGTGGTGGCGCTGGTGGTTGTAGTGGGTGACGAAGGTCTCGACCTGCGCCTCGAGGTCGCCGGGCAGGTAGTAGTTCTCCAGCAGGATGCGGTTCTTCAGGGTCTGGTGCCAGCGCTCGATCTTGCCCTGGGTCTGCGGGTGGCAGGGCGCGCCGCGGACATGGTCCATGGCGTTGTCAGCCAGCCACTTGGCCAGGTCTCCTGCGATGTAGCAGGGCCCGTTGTCGGACAGCAGGCGCGGGCGATGGCGCACTCGCACCTGGCTGCAGCCTGATGCGGTGAGCGCCATCTCCAGCGTGTCGATGACATCGCGCACCGCCATGGTGGTGCAGAGCTTCCAGGCGATGATGTATCGCGAGAAATCATCGAGCACGGTGGACAGGTAGAACCAGCCCCAGCCAATGACCTTGAGATAGGTGAAGTCGGTCTGCCAGAGCTGGTTGGGCGCGGTGGTCTTGGTGTGGAACTCGTCGGCCGCCGTGACCACGATGAAGTCCGGGCTGGCGATCAGGTCATGCGCCTTGAGCAGGCGATAGACCGAGGCTTCGGAGACGAAGTAGCGCTGCTGGTCGGTGAAGCGGACGGCGAGTTCGCGTGGCGACAACTCGGGTTCGGCGAGCGCCAGTTCGACGATCTTGCCGCGCGTTGCATCCGGGATGCGGTTCCACACGCGATCGGGCCGCGAGATGCGGTCGGCCAGGGCTTCGGGCCCGCCGCGCTGGTAGCGGTCGACCCAGCGATAGAAGGTCGCCGGCGGGACGCCGAGCTGCCGCAGCGTGCGCCGCGCTGGGAGGTGGGACTGCTCGACGAGGCGGATGATCTCGAGCTTCTCGGCGGCGGGGTACCTCATGAACGGTCGTCCCCAGCCGCGATCATGCTTTTTTTCAGCAGGCGCAGTTCGAGCGCCTGTTCGGCGACGACCTCCTTCAGGGCGCGGGCTTCGTGGCGGAGTGCCTGGACCTCGTCGGTGGTGGCGGCGCGGGCGGTATCCCCGGCCAGGCGGCGCTTGCCGGCTTCGAGAAACTCCTTCGACCAGGCGTAGTAGAGGCTCTCGGCGATGGCCTCGCGGCGGCAGAGCGCGGCGATGCTCTCCTCGCCGCGCAGGCCTTCGAGGACGATGCGGATCTTGTCTTCGGCCGAGTGGTGCTTGCGGGTCGCGCGGCGGATGTCGCGCACGACTTTCTCGGCCGATGGCTTGGCGATGGGGGCGGAGGATCTCTGGCTCATCGTAACCGTCGATGGAGTGAAGATGAGCCAGAAATCCTCCGCCCCGGCCGCCCGGGAGAGTGCTGCCACGAAGGCGCCTGCTGAGCGAGTGGTCCGCGACATTCGGCGCCGGACCCGCAAGCACCACTCGGCCGAGGAAAAGATACGCATCGTGCTGGAAGGCCTGCGCGGTGAGGACAGCATCGCGCGCTGTGCCGGCGCGAGGGGATCGCCAAGAGCCTGTACTATTCCTGGTCGAAGGAATTCCTCGAAGCTGGCAAGCGCCGCCGCGCGGGCGACACCGCCCGCGCTGCGACGACCGACGAGGTCAAGGCGCTGCGGCAGGAAGCTCGCGCCCTGAAGGAGGTCGTTGCCGAGCAGACGCTCGAGCGGCGGCTGAATCGCGCTGCTATTCCAGCCGCAATCCTCGGGCGCGGATGAAGGCGCCCCAGACCTCACTATCCTGCTCGAGCCTGGCGCGCAGCTCGGCGGCAGTCCCGAACAACGGCTCGAGGTCGGCGGCGTCGAGGCGCGCGCGCACGCCCGCATCCATCAGCGCAGCGCGCGTCGCCGCATTGATGCGCGCCACCGCCGCATCCGCCATGCCGGCCGACCCGACCAACGCGAACCAGCCAGGAACGACCGGGCCGGGGAAGCCGGCCTCGGCCTGGGTGGGCACGTCGGGCAGCACCGGCGTGCGCGCCTCCCGCACCACCGCGAGCGGCACCACCTGGCCACCGCGGATCAGCGGCAGCGCGATGCCCAGCACCGCGGTCATGGCATCGACCTGGCCGGAGGCCACTGCCGTCATCGCCTGGGGCGAGCCGCCGAAGGGCACATGCGTCATGCGCACGCCGGCGCGCTCGGCCAGCATCTCCATCGCGAGATGCGTCGTATTGGCGATGCCAGCCGAGGAGAAGGTCAGGCGTTCGGGTTCGGCGCGCGCGCGGTCGATCATCTGGCGCAGAGTGGTGAAGCCGCTCTGGCGGCTGGCGATGACGACGAAGGCAGTGTTGGTGACCGGTGCGATATAGGTGAAGTCCCGCAGCGGGTCGTAGGGCAGGCTGCGATACAGGTGCTGGTTGAAGGCCACCATCGACACACCGGGCAGCATCAGCGTCTGCCCGTCCGGGCGCTGCTGCTTCACGTAGGTGGCGGCAATAGATCCGTTCGCGCCCGGCCGGTTCTCAACCACGATGGGCTGGCCGAGCTCGCGCGCCATGACCTCCGCCATGGAGCGCAGGATGATGTCGCCCGAGGACCCGGCCGCCTGCGGCAGCACCACGCGGATCGGCCCCGACGGCGACCAGGCCTGCGCGGCGGCGAAGCGTGGCGCCAGAAGGGGGAGGATGGGCAGTGCACGTCGCGTGAGGTTCATGGTCCGCTCCCGTCGATCTTGCACCGAGTGTGGCCGGCTACGGCACGGCGCGCCAGGGCAGGTGGAGCAGCGACGCGCCGTCGCCGGTCGTCACGCTGATCACCGGCGGGCGGCCGTGCGGATGCTGGCCGATATGGTCGGCATCCGTGCCGCTGAGCGACAGGCGCAGCCGGCTGCCGCGCGCGAAGGTCCAGCCGGTCGGCAGCAGCGGGATGCGCACGCGCTCGGCATTGCCGGGCACCATCGGGCGGGCAGCTCCGCGCGCGAAGCTGCGCCAGGGCCAAGTGCAGACATAGTCCTCGGGATGCGGCGCCTCGGCACGGTGGATCAGCCGCAGGAGCCCTTCCGTCACGTAGCGGACGGTGCCGTCTTCCGCGACCTCGCTCAGGTAGAGCAGGACGGAGGCGTCCGGCTCGGAGCTGGCGATCGTGAGCTCCGCGACCGCGTGCCCCGAAAGTTCCATCGAGATGGCGAGCGGAGCGCCGGTCCAGCTCGTCAGCCGTGCTTCCCGCGCCTGCCAGTCGGTGTGGTAGGCGCGCGCGTCGATGGCGGCGATGCGCTCGTAGCGTGTCCCCGAGCCGCTGCCCCAGCGCGGATCGGTGCGATGCGCGACCTGCCCTGGTGCGCCGTCGAAGCCACCGGCGGCACCGAGTGGCAGCGCCGCCGATTCATCGTGTGGCGGCCATTGCGCGGCGGCCTGCCAGACCTCGGCATGCTGGTGGAAGACGTGGACAGGCGCCTCGGCCCGCAGCCCGGTGTCGCGGCCCATCAGGTATTCGTCGAAGAAGCGCGTGAGTTCCGCCAGCAGCGGGAACTCCGGCGCCTCGGCCGCGCGCCAGGGCGAGGTGTTGATGCGCGCCCCGTGGTCCCAGGGGCCGAGCAACAGGTGCCGGGGGTTTTCGGCCATGGTCAGGTAGCGCGCGATGGCGCCATTGGCGTAGCCGGCGCCGTCCATCCAGCCCGAGACGCAGTAGATCGCGACGTCGGGGCGGATGCCGCGCCGGTAGTGGTAGGGCGAGATCCTCGCCATGGTGAAGGACGGGTCGTAGGGCAGCGCCTCGTCGCGATAGGGAAAGCCGCCGACGAAGGCGGGCTGGCGGACATTGCCGGCATGCTCGTCGAGGGCGGCGCGCAGCAGGGCGCCGTCGGCGTCCTCGTCGACCGGCGCGGGGCCCTGCAGCGCGGGGTCAGCGAAGTAGGAGACGCGGCGGAGCATGTCGCGGCGGTCCTGGTCCATCGCCACCATCAGGTCGTCGTAGCTCTGCGCCAGGGCGCCGAGCAGGATGCCGCCGGGCCAGTAGTGGTCGGACCAGGTGTCCCAGACCGCGAACAGCGGCGCGATCGCGCGCACCGCGGGGTGGCCGGTCGAGGCGAGGAAGTCGCTCGCCGCGCCGGGATAGGAGATGCCGGTGGCGCCGATGCGCCCGTCGCTCCAGGGCTGTGCGACGATCCAGTCGGCGATGGTCGCGCTGTCGGCGCGTTCGCGCGGGGAGCGGAAGCTGTCGCGCGTGCCAAAGCTGGCACCCGTGCCGCGCGCATCGGCCACCACCAGCGCGTAGCCGCGCGGCACGAAGGCGTCGCGGAACTTCGCGGCATTGGGGCAGGCCTCGGCCATGGCGCCGGGGGCGAGGGCGAAGCGCCGGTAATAGGGCGTGTGGATCAGGATGGTGGGCAGCGCGCCGGTCGCGCGCTCGGGCAGCCAGACGTCGGCGGCGATGCGCACGCCGTCGGGCATCGCGATGTAGCAGGATCGCTGCGGGCGCGGCGGCAGGGCGAATTCCGCGGGGCGGGTCGCGAGATACGCGCTTGGTGCGACGCGCCAGGCGGCGCCGTTGCTGTCGGTGTCGGGCATGTGGGGGAACGTGGCGCGCAGCCCGGGGGGCGTCAAACGCGTCCAGTCGAGGCTGCCGCCTCCGTTGACCGGGACCCGGTCGGCTACCTAGGCTCTACTCCCAAGGCCGGCCGCCGCCGCACGGGGCGAGACAGGCAGGCCCAAGGGAAGGGAAGAACGACCATGACGCTGCGAATGACGCGCCGCGCGGCCCTCGCTTCCGGCCTGGCGGCAACGGGGGGCACGCTTGCCGCGCCCGCCTATGCCCAGACGCGCGAACGCGTCGCGCGGGTCTGGGGCGAACCGGGCCCCTATATCGGCGTCTTCACCAACGGGCTGAACGAATGGGCGCAGCGCAACGCGCCCGGGCTTCGCTTCGAGTCCGAGCAGATCGCCTGGGACGCGGTCTACACGAAGCTCGCGACCGACCTGGCCGCGCGGCGCCCGCCCGCGCTGATCAGCGTGGAGAGCCCGATCGCTTACCAGCTTGCCGCCGAGGGCCTGCTCGAACCCATGCAGGACGTGAACCAGGCGATCCGCGCGCGCGAGCGCCTGGTCGACGGCTTCTCGATCGACGATTTCGGCACCTGGAAGGGCACGCAGTATGCCGTGCCGCTGCACCACCAGGGCTGCCTCTTCATCATGCAGGACGATGTCCGCCAGGAAGCCGGGCTGTCGGACCCGACCAACTGGACCTGGACCGACCTGCTGAACGGCGCCAAGGCCATACAGGCGAAGCGCCAGGGCAGCGCCGGCTTCACCATGGCGCTCGGCCGCAACCTGTGTGGCGACTACCACATCCAGCAGCTGATCTGGCAGGCCGGCGGGATGACCTGGGACCCCGCCCGCAGCTTCGAGACCACCTTCAACAGCGCCGCCACCATCGAGGCCTACGACTTCATCAAGGAACTGTATGGCACGATGCCGCGCTCGGCGGTCGAGTTCAGCTTCCTGCAGGTGGTGGACCAGCACGTCACCGGCCGCACCGGCAGCAGCTTCTACTGGGGCCGCACCATGGGCCGCGCCTTCGACGAGGCGAAGCCGATCTACGAGAAGATGGAGTACTACCTGAACCCGGCCCACCCGCGCACCGGCGCGCGCTGGTCCTGGACCGACATCAACGGCTTCATCATGCCGCGCCAGAACAACCCCTTCGTGCGTGAGGCGAAGGAAGCCCTGGCCCATGTCATGAACAGCACCGACTGGATGGTGCGCTATTCGACCAGCCTGTTCCCGAACGTGGGCCCGGTGTTCAAGGACCAGGCGACCGCCCCCGGCATCCAGCAGCACCCGATGTACCAGGCGAAGCGGCGCAGCGTGGACGTGATCTTCACCGGCTTCGTGCCGCATGCCTGCAATTCGGGGCACGAACTGAAGAAGGGGATCAATCCGCTGGCCGGCATAGGCCACGGGCGCAACGTCTGGTCGCAGGTGGCGCAGCGCATCCTCGTCAACAACGAGAACACGCGCGCCGCGGTGGAATGGGGCCATCGCCAGTTCGAGGACATCCGCCGCGAGAACCGGCGCCTGCTCGGATGAAGTTCCGCCTGTCCGACCGCCAGGTGGGGGTGCTGTTCATGCTCCCCCTCCTGGTCGCCGTCGGCGTCTTTCTCGTCTGGCCGATCGCGGAAGCGGTGCGCCTGTCCTTCGTGCGCTACAATCCGCTGCGTCCGGACGAACAGCCCTTCGTCGGCCTCGACAACTACATCTTCGTGCTCGAGGACCCACTCTTCTGGGAAAGCTTCTCCCAGGCGCTCGTCTGGACCGGCTGGTCCACGGTGCTGCAGGCGCTGATCGGCGTGGGCATGGCGCTTCTGCTGCACCAGCCGCTGCGCGGCATGAACGCCTTCCGCGGCCTCCTGCTGTTTCCCTACATCGTGCCCACCGTGGTCATCGCGCTGAACTGGCGGTGGCTGTTCAACGCCGAGATCGGCATCGTCAACCACCTGCTGCTCTCGGCCGGCATCATCGAGGACCGCATCGCCTGGCTGTCGACGCCGAACATGGCGATGGGCAGCGCCATCCTGCTGAACGTCTGGAAGTACACGCCCTTCGTCGTCATCGTCGTGCTGGCGCGGCTGCAGACCATCCCGACGGAACTCTACGACGCCGCCAAGGTGGATGGCGCGGGCGCGCTGCGGCGCTTCCGCGACATCACCCTGCCGCAACTCGCCGAGGTGCTGGCGGTGGTGATCGTCTTCCGCACCATCTGGACCTTCAACAAGTTCGAGGAGATCTACCTCCTGACGCGTGGCGGGCCGGGCACGTCGACCTACAACCTGGCGCTCTACGCCTTCGACCAGTCGATCGCGAACCTGCGCATGGGCGTGGGCGCCGCCGCGGGCGTGATCATGCTGCTGCTGCTGCTCGCGGGATCGGTCCTGTACATCCGCGTGTCGGGCTTCGGGCGGGAGGACAAGGCGGCATGAGGCCCTGGGTCGCGGCGATTCTCTACGCAGTGCTCGGCGCCATCACCTTCGTGGTGTGCTTCCCGCTGCTCTGGGCGATCTCCACCAGCCTCAAGCCGAAGGAGGAGATCTTCCGCTGGCCGCCCACGCTCATCCCCGAGAACGTGACCTTCGAGAGCTACCGCCAGCTGCTGTTTGGCTCCGGCGTCGCCAGCGCGCCGGGTGCCGGGACGCCGCCATCGGATTTCTTCCTGCAGTGGTTCGCCAATTCGGTGATCGTCTCGGTGGGGTCGACGGCGATCTCGATCACCGTCGCCACACTCGCCGCCTATTCGCTCACGCGCTTCCGCTTCTGGGGGCAGCGGGCGGTGCCCTACGTGGCGATCCTCGGCTACATGGTGCCGAGCGTGATCTTCGTCTTCCCGATGTTCCTGACGATGGTGGCGCTCGACCTGACCGACACGTTGCTGTCGCTCATCCTGGGCTATGTCTGCATCACGCTGCCCTTCTGCCTGTGGCTGATGTGGGCCTTCTTCCGCGGCGTGCCGATCGAGATCGAGGAGGCGGCCCTGGTGGACGGCGCATCCCGGCTGCAGGTGTTCCGCCAGATCGTGCTGCCGGTCGCACTTCCGGGCATCATCGCCGCGTCAATCTTCTCGCTCATCGTCTCCTGGAACGACTACCTGTTCGGACGGGTGTTCATGAACTCGATGGAGAACCTGCCGCTGACCGTCGGCGTGATGCACTTCTTCGACGGGACGCATGTGGACTGGGGCCTGATGATGGCGTCCTCGGTGCTGATGACGCTGCCGATGGCGATCCTGTTCGGCTTCATGCAGCGCCACCTGGTGGCAGGCTTCGGCGCGGGGGCGGTGAAGGGATGACGGACGTCGTCATGCGCGGGCTGTCGAAGTCCTTCGGGTCGAACCAGGTGCTGAAGGCACTCGACCTTACGGTGCCCTCGCGCCAGTTCGTGACGCTGCTGGGCCCGTCGGGCTGCGGCAAGACGACGCTGCTGCGCCTGATCGCCGGGCTCGAGACCGCGACGGCCGGCGAGATCAGCTTCGGCGAGCGCCGCGTCGACCGCCTGCCGCCGGGCGAGCGCAACATCGCCATGGTGTTCCAGTCCTATGCGCTTTACCCGACCATGGATGTGGCGCGGAACATCGGCTACGGGCTCGAGGTCCGCGGCACGTCAAGGGCGGAACGGCAGGAGAAGATCGGCGCCGTCGCGAAGGTGCTGGAGATCGGCCACCTGCTGCTGCGCAAGCCCAAGCAGCTTTCGGGCGGGCAGCGCCAGCGCGTCGCACTCGGCCGGGCCATGTCACGGCGACCCGACATCTTCCTGATGGATGAGCCGCTGTCGAACCTCGACGCGAAGCTGCGCGCCGCAATGCGCGGGGAACTGCGCCGCTTCCACCTCGATCTCGGCACCACCACCGTCTACGTCACGCACGACCAGCTCGAGGCGATGACGATGTCCGACCTGGTCGTCGTGATGAACGAAGGCGTGGTGCAGCAGATCGGCACGCCGGAGGAGGTCTATGGACGGCCGGCGAACCTGTTCGTGGCGGGCTTCATCGGCACCCCGCCGATGAACCTGATCCCGGCACAGGTGCGCGACGGCGTGCTGACGGTGGCCGGCGCGCCGCTGCGGGTTGCCCTGCCACCGGGGGCGCCCGCGGAGGTCGTGCTCGGCGTGCGGCCGCAGGACGTGACCATGGCCAGGCCCGGCGATCCCGACACGATTCCCGGCAAGGTCTGGATGGTTGAGCTGATCGGCAGCGAGCGCCTGATCGAGGTCGAGATCGCGCCGAAGATCCGCGTAACCGCCGAGGTGCGGGCGAGCCATCGCGCCGCGCTCGACGATGTCGTTGCCGTGCGGCCGGATCCCGACCATCTCCACATCTTCGATCCGGCGACCGGCGCCGTGCTGTCCGCCGCCTAGCGCTGACGCCAGGCTGGCGGATGGATTCGGAACGGCGGAGCTTGGCAAACGGCGAAGCCTCAGGAATCCGGGCTTTCCGCGAGCAGTGTTGGCGTGGCGGCTGCGCGCAAACCCAAGTCGAGTTCGAACTCCGTCGGAGTTCGGATGCTTTGGGCAGGACATCCCCGGGAGCCCACCCGGAACGACGCCGGGTTGGTTGAACGGCAGGCGAGCGGCTCGGCCTTCGGACGCTTCGCAGGGGTACGCTGAGGGCATTGGCAGCGCAGCCTTTGCGTACGGGTTCTCGATCTGAACCTGCTGCACCGCTGAGGGCTCAGAAGAATCGGCGTTGCCGGCGTTCCGGCTACACTGATGCATAGCCGTGCGGACTGGCCGCACCGGTTTCTCATTCATCAATCGCACATCATCGCACCCCCAGGTTGCATGCAGCCGAACCGCCTCAGCCCTCGCAGCGCCCCTCCCCAGGCGGTCGATGGTGCCTGGTTACCGCGGCTCTTCGCCCGGAGCTGGGGGCGGCATCGGAAGGTCCTGCGGCGGTTCCTGGTCCCCCTGGATGATCTCAGGGGCTTCCTGGAGCACCTTCAACTGGCGCGTCGACAACTTCGAGAAGTCGATCTGTGGATACTGCGGCTGCGGGATCTCCGGTTCTGGGGTCGCCGAGCGCTCCGCCGCCTGTGCCACCATCAGCTGGAGCCTTTCGACGTTCTGCAGCATCTGCATAGCGCGCAGGTCGCCGCTGGCAGCCCTGTTCACCATCTGCTTGGCGATCGCCTCGCCCTTGGTGATCTTCCGTCGGCGGCCACCCTCATGGACCACAACCTTCTCGTTCATGGCCTTCATGATCAGGCTGGTCAGACTCGCCGCACCCTTCGGCCGCCCGTGGGGATTGCCGCTCTGACCAGGCCTGAACTGGCCGTGCGCCGGCGGCCGGCCGTAGCCGACCGCGTAGGCGCCCAGGGATTGTGTGCTCGGCCCGCGCTTACGCGCCACCGCCCGCGTCCTGGATCTCCTGCTCGCCCGCAGCCAGCATGCCCTTCGCCTGCTCCTCGAAGGTCATGCCACTGGTCGCGTGGATGGCAGCCTCGCCGGTCAGCGCCTGCCAGCGGCGGATGATGGTATCGACGTACAGCGGGTCGAGCTCGAGCCCATGGCAGCGCCGCCCGACCCGCTCGGCGGCGATCAACGTCGTCCCACTGCCGAGGAACGGGTCCAGCGCTACGTCACCCCGCGCCGAGCAGTCGAGAAGGGCGTCCGCCACCAGCGCCACCGGCTTCACCGTGGGATGCAGGGCGAGCAGATTGCCCTCCTCCGTGGAACGGCCGAAGGAGTTCACGCCGGGATAGCGCCAGACATTGCTGCGGTGCCGTCCGTGACGCCCAAGCTCGACATTGTTGCGATGCGCCGCACGGCCGGATTTGAACACCAGCACGAGCTCGTGCTGGCTGCGATGCAGCGACCCCATGCCGGCATTGTCCTTGGCCCAGACGCGGAGGTTCTTCAGCTCGGTGTAGGCCGTGCTCCCGGCCCGCAGCACCTCGGCCATGCGCGCCTCCAACAGGTGGCGCAGGTGCTGGAACGCCGGCGGCAAGGCCCAGCCCTGCAGCGCTGCCGCCTGGTCCAGTGCGCCCGGCTTGGTCTCGAGCAGCGCCAGGTAGTGCAGCGGGTCGTAGACGAACTCGCCATGGCCGTAGGAGCGGATATGACGGGCGATCGGCGCGCCGTCGCACAGGATCAGCACCGCGTCGACGAAACCCTTCACCACCACTGCCTGGAACCCATGCGCGGTCGGCACCGAGTAGTCGTTGCCGCGGTAGCGCACCAAGGCGGTGGACGACACCCGGGCGCCGACGGTCTCGCAGGCCTCCAGGG
>NZ_JACADR010000068.1 GCF_016106005.1 Roseomonas rosulenta | reverse complement strand
GCTGCGCGGGCTGGTCGCGGCCCTGGCCGGCGCGCAGACGCCATCGGGTTGACGCCCGCGCGGCCTTCGCCGGTGCCGATGCGCCGCGCGACAGCGGTGGCCCGCGCACGGCGGGGCGGTGCCGATGACGAGGGCCGCGAAAGCACGCTAGCCTCGCCGCCAGGAACGACGACACGCGGAGGAAGCCATGACCATCGCCCGCATCGGCGCATCGCGCCGCGGCGTCCTGCTCGGCGGCGCGGGGGCGCTGCTGGCCGCGCCGCGCAGCGCCCGGGCCAATTGGCCGGACCGCCCGATCCGCCTGGTGATCCCCTATGGCGGCGGCGGGCAGACCGACATCGTCTCCCGCGTGACCGCCGAGGCATTGGCGCAGCGGCTGGGCCAGCCGGTGCTGCCCGACAACCGCCCCGGCGGGGCCGGCAACATGGCCGCGGAGTCGGTCGCGCGTGCGCCTGCCGATGGCTACACCGTGCTGGTCGCGACACTCGGCACCAACAGCGGGCTGAACGCGCTGCTGTACCGCAACATCGGCTACGATGCGGCGCGGGACTTCACGCCGGTGGGCATGTTCTGCACCACCTCGAACCTGCTGATCGTGCACAATTCGGTGCCCGGACGGGATTTCGGCGAGGTGGTCGCCTGGATCCGCGCCAATCCGGGCAAGTTCAACTTCGCCTCGGCCGGTGTGGGTGCGATCACGCACCTCATCATGGAGGATGTCGGCGCGCGGCTGAACCTCGACATGGTGCACGTGCCCTATCGCCAGACCACGAACGCCATGACCGACCTGATCGCCGGGCGCGTGCAGGCGCGCTGCCTCGGCCTGCCGGAAGGCGAGGCGCTGCGCACCACCCCGAGCGTGCGAGCGGTGGCCGTCACCACCCCCGCCCCGCGCCCCGAATGGCCCGGCGTGCCGCCGATGAGCGAGACGATCCCGGGCTACGAGGCGTCCTCCTATTTCGGCCTGGCGGTGCCGGCGCGCACGCCGCCCGAGGTCGTCGCGCGGCTCAATGCCGCCCTGCAGGATGCGCTGCGCGACGAGCGGGTGCGCGCCGCCTATGCCCGGGTCGGCGCCGACCCGGCCGATCCCCACCCGCCCGAGGTCTTCGCCGCCCGCGCGCAGCGCGAGGGGGAGCGCTGGGCCACGCTGATCCGCCGGCTGAACCTGGTGGCGGAATAGCCCCGCGGCGCCGGCTGGTGTAAGCGGCGCCCCTGGCCAAGGGGAGCGCAGGGCTTGGGCCGTCGCGGCAGGATCGTCATCGGCATTCTCGCCGGCATTGCGGTGCTGGCGGTGGTGCTTGGCGTGGTGGTGCTGCCGCGCATCGACCTCGCGGGCGTCGCGGCCGCGCGCGCCACGGCCGCGCTCGGCCGCGGCGTGACGATCGAGAGCCTGCGCATCACACCCGGGCTGCCCACCCGCATCGCGCTGCGCGGCCTGCGCATCGCGAACATCGAGGGCGGCACCAGGGCCGACATGGTCGAGCTCGCGCGGCTGGACGTGGCGGTCGCGCCGCTGCCCCTGCTGACCGGCCAGGTCGCGGTGAACGAGATCTCGGCGGCCGGCTTCATCCTGTTCCTGGAGCGCGCGCCCGGGCGGCGGCCGAACTGGCGCTTCGGCGAAGCGCGGGAGGGCGGCGGCGCGGCGCGCCTGGTCCTGCCCGCCCTGCTCGAACTGGCGGATTCACAGGTCGTCTTCCGGACCACGAGCGGGGCGGAGCTGGTGACGCGCATCGATTCCGCGCGGCTGGCCGCATCGCCCGCGGAGCGGCCCGGGTCGATCGAGGCGCGCGGCAGCTACAACGGCGTGCCGCTGCGCCTCGAAGGGGCGCTGTTCAGCGCCGACCAGTTCCGCGCCGGCGGACCCTTGCCGCTCACGCTGCGCGCGACGGCCGAGCACACCTCGCTGCTGTTCGAGGGGACCGGCACCGACCCGCTCAACGCCGACGGCCTGGACGGCAGGCTGACCCTCGCCGCCACGACGCCCACCGACATCCTGGCGATGGCCGGGGCGGGCGCGGGGCCGGACGTGCCGGTGGAACTCTCCGGCCATTTCACCCGCCAGGGCGACCTGTGGCGGCTCAGCGAGGCGACCGGCAGGCTCGACGGCGCGGCGCTGGCGGCCGCGCTGCTCGAACTGACCGAAGGCTCGGCGGGGCAGCCCGACCGCATCGTCGGGCGGATCGAGGTCGCGCGTCTCGATGTGAACAGCCTGCTCGGCCCGGATGAGGGCGCGCGGGGCCATGGCGATGCCGACATTCCGCCGGTGGTCTCGGCGCTGCCCGACCCGCTGCTGGATGTCGAGGCCTCGACGCGCGAGCTCATCTACGCCCGCCTGCGCGGCAGCGATGCGCGCGCGCGGCTCGAGGTCGCACCAGGCCGGATCACGCTGCACGAGGCCGCGGTGACCGCCTTCGGGGCGCGCCTGGCCGGGTCCGCCGAATTGCTGCCGGCGCCACGCGGCGCGCGTGTGGCCGCGCAGGTCACGCTGCGAGACGGCGAGATCGACACGCTGCGCCGCGCCTTCGGCCTGCACGCGCTGCCGGTGAGCGGGCGGCTTTCGGCCGACATCGCGGCAGCGGCCGAGGCGGCGAGCGTGAATGCCGCCACGCGCCAGGCGCGCATCTCGGCGGTGGTCGGCATGACCGGCGGGACCATCGCGCGGGAGGCGATCGAGATGGCCTCGACCGATGTGCGCGCGCTGTTCCGCACCTCGCGCGGGACCACGCCGCTGCGCTGCCTGCTCGCGGCGGTGGACATCGATGCCGGGGTGGGGCGGGCGGCGCCGCTGCGCATCCGCGCCGGCACGGGCACGATCAGCGGGCTTGCGACCTTCGACCTGAACCGGCAGATGCTCGACCTCATCATCGGCAGCCAGAGCGACACGACGGATTTCTTCGCCCTCGACATCCCGGTGCAGGTCCGCGGGTCCTTCGCCGATCCCTCGATCGCCCCGGCCGAATGGTCGCGCGCGGCGCGCGAGCGCATGGCGCACAACGAGATGGCGCCGCTGCCGCCGGAATTGCGCGCCATCGCGCAGCGCAATGCCTGCTACAGCGGCCGCAGCCTGAGGCGCTGAGCATCCATGCTGTTCAATTCCCAGGCGCTGATCCTCGGCCTGCTGCCGCTCGCGCTGGCGGGCTGGTACCTCGCACCCACGCGCCCGGTGCGCCAGTGGTGGGTCGTGCTGGCCTCGCTGGCCTTCTACGCCTTCTGGGACCTGCGCTTCGTGCCGGTGCTGGTGGGCCTCACGCTGGTCAACTGGCTGGTGGCGCGCGCGCATGCGGCGAGCCCGCGCGGCTGGTGGGCGGATGCCGGCATCGTGCTGAACCTTGGTGTGCTCGCCTGGGTGAAATACGCCAACTTCATCGCCGACAACGTCGCCTGGGTCCTGGGCGGGCGGCACGAGGCGTGGAACATCATCCTGCCGCTTGGCGTGTCCTTCTACGTGTTCCAGAAGGTCTCCTACCTGGTCGACCTCAAGCGCGGGCAGGCCAAGACCTACAGCCTGTCGGACTTCTTCCTGTTTGTCTGCTTCTTCCCGCAGTTGGTGGCCGGGCCGCTGGTGCGCCACAACGAGGTGATCTGGCAATTCGCGCTCGACCCGCGGCGGCCGGAGATGGCGGAGAACCTGGCGCGGGGCTTCGTGCTCTTCACCATCGGGCTGGTGAAGAAGGTGGCGATCGCGGATACGCTCGCCCCCGTCGCCGATGCCGCCTTCGGCCGCGCCGCGGCGGGCGAGGCTCTGGCGGCGTCGGACGCCTGGCTCGGTACCCTGGCCTACACGCTGCAGATCTATTTCGACTTCTCGGGCTATTCGGACATGGCGCTCGGGCTCGCGCTGATCTTCGGGCTGCGGCTGCCGGCGAACTTCGATGCGCCCTATCGCGCGGCCTCGATCCGCGAGTTCTGGCGGCGCTGGCACATGACGCTGTCGCGCTTCCTGCGGGACTACCTGTATGTCCCGCTCGGCGGCAACCGCGCAGGTGCGGTGCGGCAGGCGATCAACGTCGTCATCACCATGCTGCTGGCCGGGCTGTGGCATGGCGCGGCCTGGACCTTCGTGGTCTGGGGCGGGATGCACGGGGCGGCGCTGGCGGTGAACGCGGCGTGGAACCGCACGGGGCTGCGCCTGCCCTGGGTGCTGGGCTGGGTGCTGACGCTGGGCTTCGTCATGGCGGGCTGGGTGCTGTTCCGCGCGCCGGACTTCCCCTCCGCCGCGCGCATGTTCGAAGCCCTGGCCGGCCTGCCGCTGGCGCGCGGCGCGGTCGTGATGGACACCACGCAGACGGTCGCGCTGGTCGCGGGCTGCCTCGCCGCCGTGCTGGGGCCGACCTCGCAGGGCGCCGCGCTCGAACGCCTGCGGCCGGTGCCGCTGGTGGGCGCGGCGGTGGGCGTGGTGCTGTTCCTGATGCTGCTGCTGATCGGCGGTCGGATCCCGAATGAGTTCATCTATTTCCAGTTCTGAGGACCCGGCGCGCTGGGCGCGCTTCACCAGGCGGCTGCTCGGCACCGCCGGCACGCTGCTGGTGGTGGCCTATGCCTTCATCGCGCTGGTCGATCCCTGGGGGATGCTGCCGCTGTCGCTGCCGCTGCCGCGCGAGACGGTCACGACGAACCAGCGCTTCTCCTACCCGATGCTGGCGCGCGACGCCCGCTTCGATTCGGTGGTGATCGGCACCTCGGCCTCCCGGCTGCTGCGCCCGCCGGTGCTGAATGAGGCCTTCGGCGGGCGCTTCGCCAACCTGTCGATGAACAGCGGCACGGCCTGGGAGCAGTCGCAGCTCCTGGCGCTGTTCACGCGCGCACACCCGGCGCCGCGCAACGTGCTGGTGGGCCTCGACATGGTGTGGTGCGAGAGCGGGCCGCTGCGGCGCCTCACGCCGCGGCCTTTCCCGGACTGGATGTACGGGGCGAATCTCTGGCGCGGCTACGCCGAGATCCTGAACCCCTTCGCCGCCGAGGAAGCCGGCAAGCAGGCGCTGGCGATGCTGGGTCTGGGCCGCGCGCGCTATGGGCGCGACGGATGGGCGGACTTCCTGCCCGATGATGCGCGCTACGACGCGCCGCGCGCCGCCGCCGGCCTGGTGCCGCCCACGCCCGAACCGGCGCCGGCCGGCACGCCGGTCTTCGACTTCCCGCAGCACGCGTTGCTGGCCGAACGGCTCGCCGCGCTGCCGGCCAGCACGCGCGTGCTGCTGTTCCTGGTGCCCTACCATGTCTCGCTGCAGCCGCAGCCCGTCACGATCGAGGAGCTGCGCTGGGCGGCCTGCCGGGATTCCATCGCCGCCATCGCGCGCGGGAGGCCCGGCACGATCCTGGCCGATTTCATGATCCCGAGCAGCATCACGCGCGAGGACACCAATTACTGGGACCCGCAGCACTACCGCATCGGCATCGCCGACCGGCTGGTGCGCGACCTGGCCGAGGCCGCGGCCGGGCGCGCCACGCCCGACCTGCGCATCATCGTGCCGGAGGCGCGTTGACGATTATCGTGCCGCAGGCGCGTTGAAGATCATCGTGCCGCAGGCGGGTTGAAGGTCGTCGTGCCGGAGGCGCGTTGCGCACCATCATGCCGCAGGCGCGTGGAGCACCCTCGCGTTGGAGGCCTGCGAAACGCCATCGCGCCGCAAGCGCGTTGGGCCGATGACGGCTCGGCCCGTTGATCCCGCGCCGCGCACGGCCCACCCTGCACAATCCCTTCCAGGAGCGACCTCCATGACCGACACCATCCTGTTTCCCGGGACCGTCGAATGGTCCGGCGAGAACCCCGGCATCTCGCTGAAGGAGGACCCGGCCGGGTCCTTCACCACGCTGGCCTCCTTCTTCCGCGTCGTGCTCTCCCCGCATGGGCGCGGGCATGCGCTGGTGCTGATGCTCGACCCGCAGGCAGCCGACGGGCAGAACATCTGCCTGACCGACAACGAGCCGCTCGCGCGCTGGCTGGTGGCCGACTACGTCAGCCATTTCGGCGCCTGGCGGAACCTGCCCGGCCTTGCCGGCCTGCGGTACGCCAAGCTGGACAGTGTGCGCACCAGCGGGGATGCCATCACCACCTATTCCGAGACGGTGCGTGGTGCGGACCTGACCGTCGCGCTCACCTGGTCGGGCCTCGGCAAGCCCTTCTGCTTCGCGCTGACACCGGGGAATTCCGCGACAGGCAAGCATCACATGCCGACCCTCTTCGTGGGCTGCGCCAACGCGACCGTCACGGTGAACGGCAAGGTCCGGCCCGGCGCGCCGATCCCGCGCGAGATCGCGGGGCAGTCGATCTCGACCGCCATGCTGGCCTTCTCCGAAACCTGGATCCGCGCCTGAGCGCTTGGCAGCGACGGGCGTGCCCGCGCAGAAAGGGGTCGAAATGACCGATTCGCCCCTTCCGCGCGCCGCACGCCTGCTCGGCTTTGCCGGGCTGATCCCCACGCTGGCGATGGTCGCCGTGATCGCCATGGCGCCGGAGTGGCGTGCCGTCGCGGCAGCCGCGGGGCTGGGCTACGGCGCTGTGATCGCGAGCTTCGTCGGCGGCGCCTGGTGGGGCCTGGCGGCGCGGTCCGAGACGGTGCAGCCGCGGCTGCTGGTGCTGTCGGTGCTGCCTTCGCTCACGGCCTGGCCGGCGCTGCTGATGCCGCCGATGACCGGTCTGCTGCTGCTGGCGCTGGTCTTCGCCGCGCTGCTGCCGACCGACCGGCGCCTGGTGGCCGATGGTGTCGCGCCGGGCTGGTGGATGGCGCTGCGCCAGCCGCTCTCGTGGGGCATGTCGGTGCTGCACCTGGCGGCTGCGGCCATCCTGGCCTTCACCGCGGACAATACGTCGCTGCTGCCCTGAAAAGCGGCGTAGGGCCGGGTCACGATATCAGGGATTGAGTCTCGCGGGCGATGGTGGAGCTGAGGGCTCCGAATAATCCTCACGATTTCAAATACATAGCAGGGAAAACGCCGGGAATCAATCCCAAGGTTTTCCAGGGTTTCCGAATCGCGCTGGCAAACCCGGCCGAGTCGCAAACCCCCTCGCGCCCCATCATGGACGCACGCCTGTCGCGCACGGGGCACACTGTGTCTTACGCCTGCCCCTGGTGCGGGCTCCGGCATCGGCACCGCGCCGACGCGCGCGTGAAGGCCGGGGAGGTGACCAGCCGGGCGCAGCACTGCACCACCTGGCGCCGGCTGAATCCCTCGGCCGTCCTGGACTCCGTCCTAATCCGGCTGGCCGGCGGGAGGGCGTGACCATGGACACCGTGACGATCCTCCGCGCCCGCGCCCCGCGGGTGCTGGCGA
The DNA here is from genome assembly GCF_016106005.1 of Roseomonas rosulenta. Lineage (GTDB taxonomy): Bacteria > Pseudomonadota > Alphaproteobacteria > Acetobacterales > Acetobacteraceae > Neoroseomonas > Neoroseomonas rosulenta. The sequence goes on along the minus strand of NZ_JACADR010000068.1, from coordinate 12,098 downwards.
AGCGCATCCTGGCCGTTGGCGTGGTGCAGGACTTCGACCGGCCGCGCTTCTTCTCCATGACGTCGCAGCCCGTGTCGGGTCTCGATGATGTCGGCGCCTTGCTGCGCGACCTGGTGGCGCGGCCGGACTCCTGCGTCGTGCGAGGCGGCATCGCCGATCCAGCCCGCACGCAATGGGTCCGCCGGCTGGTCTATCCCGACCAGCAAACCGGCGACCAGCCGACGCTTAAGGTCGAGCCGCGCCGATGGCTCGCGCTCGACTTCGATGCGCCTGTCCCTCTCCCTGGCGAGGTGGACCGGCGCGACCTGGCCGGCTGCGCGCGCGTGGCGCTGGCCGCGCTGCGCCTGCCTCCCGCGTTCGATGGCGCGGCGTGCATCGCGCAGGCGACAGCCGGCCACGGCATCAAGCCCGGCGCGCGGCTCCGCCTGTGGTTCTGGCTGGGCACGCCGCTCGACCGCGCCGGGCTTCTGGCGTGGTTCGACCCGACCATCGGCCGCACGGCCGATCGCAAGCCGCTGCTCGACTACAGCGTCTTCGGCGCGGCACAGCCCATCTACACGGCCGCGCCGATTTTCGAGGGCCGCCCGGACCACCTGCGCGACCGCCTGGTGATGCTGCCCGGCCGGCCTGTCGTGGAGGTGCCCCCCGGTCTCGACACCAAGCGCCCGCCGCCGGGCACGCCGATCCCGAGCGTACCGAGGCCGAAACCCAAGCCGAGACCGGGCGGTGGCGGGGGAGGCGGCCGACGCTACGCCGCTGCGGCCCTGCGCAATGCCACGGTGCGCGTTGCTGGTGCGCCCGAGTCTGCCCGTCACGCGACGGCGCTGCGCGAGGCGTGCGGCCTGGCACGCTTCGTCGAGCGGGGCGAGATCACCGAGGCCGAGGCGATCCGTGCCATGGATGGCGGCTTGGTCCTGGCCGGCAAGACGGTCGGCGAAGGCGCGTCGCTGGTGCGCTGGGCATTGTCGCGGGGCCTCGGCCATGCCGCGCAGGGCGCGGGGGATGTGTTCGATGCGTGACACACCCGAGATCATGCCCGACGCGGGTGACGACGCGATCGAGATTGCCGCGCTGGCGTGCCTTACGCCCATGGAGTACGGGCGCAGGCGCGTGGCCGAAGCCAAGCGCCTCGGCGTGCCCGTGGCCACCCTGGACTCCGAGGTGGCGAAGGCGCGGGAGGCGCTGATCGGGAAGGAAGAACGGCAGGACATCTTCCGCACTCCCGACCCGTGGGGCGAGCCCGTCAGCACGACGCAAGCACTAGACGCGACCGTTGCAGCGGTGCGGCGGCACGTCATCCTTCCCGCGGCTGCGGCCGATTGCGTGGCGCTGTGGATCGCCCATAGCTGGGTCTTCGAACAGTTCCACCACACGCCGCGCCTGGCCGTCACATCGCCGACGATGCGGTGCGGCAAGTCGACTCTCCTGGATCTTCTGCACGCGCTTTGCCGGCGCGCGTTGAAGGCGGACAACATCACGGCCGCTGCGCTGTTCCGCGTGGTCGAGATGCACGGCCCGACCCTAGCAGTGGATGAAGCCGACTCCTTCCTGGCCGGCCGCGAAGAACTGCGCGGCATCCTGAATAGCGGCTACGAGCGGCACGGGGCCGCGATCCGGGTCGAGAAGACTGCGGACGGCGAGCAAGTGCCGAAGACCTTCTCGACCTTCGCGCCGCTGGCGATCGCCGCCATCGGCCGCATTCCCGGCACCGTGGCCGATCGTGCGGTGCCGATCACGTTGAAGCGGAAGCTGCCCGGCGAGAGGGTCGAGAAGATGCGCCTGCCGGCGAGCCGCGCGGCCCTGGTGGACCTTGCCCGGATGCTGGCGCGCTGGGCATCGGATCACGTCGCCGCCCTGTCCCTAGAGCCGGAGGTGCCCGACCAGCTCAACGACCGGCAGGGCGATATCTCGGTGCCGCTGCTGTCCATCGCGGATCATGCGGGGGAGGAATGGCGGCGGCGGGCGCGGGCATCGTTGCTCGAAACCTTCGGCGCCGAGCCGGAGCCGGAAGAGGAATCAGCTGCAACGCTGCTTGCCGATATCGCCGCCGCCTTCGCGGCCGAGGGGAGCGATGGGCAGATCCGCTCGACGGTGCTGGTCGATTTTCTGTTCCGCATGGACGACCGGACATGGGGCGAGATGAACCACGGCAAGGGACTCAGTGCTCGGCAGCTCTCTGCGATGCTCGCCCCCTTCGGCGTGCGATCCCGCCCGCTGCGCATAGAAGGCGAGGTGCAGAAGGGTTACCGGCTGGCGGACTTCGCGGATGCCTTTGGGCGCTATCTGACCCACCCATCGCCAGATACCCCCCTTGGTAGCGGTTACGGGGTTACAACCGAGGAAACTCTAGGCGTTGAGCCCGATTCCGCTGCGGTTACAGCGGGAGTGCGTAACCGCAACGAGAATCGGTTACAACCCACGGAAAGCCTGGGGTGTAACCCCGTAACCGATCCAGACCCCCAATCTTGGGGGAGAGAGGTGCTTAGGGCACTCGGCGCGGCGGCCGAGGCGCGGGCCGAGATGACCGCAGCACTGGCGGGGGAGGGGGTGCGGCGGGTCCTTCCCGGCGGGGGGCGGGCGCGGGGATGCGCAGAGCCCGGCAGTTCCCTCCCGGACTCGGATTAATTCCCGTGGCCGAGAAACCGACCCCGATCCGCTCCCGCATCCCTCGCACTGGCGCGGCGCGTGCCCCCCGAAAGGAGGCCGCGCCGAAACCCCGCCGGCCGCCTGACCCGATCCAGTTGGAAAAGGCGCGCCTGGTGCGCGAGCAAGCCGACCGCGCCGAGCGGATCAACGCGCGGGAGCGGGCGGAACTGCTCCCGGCCGATATGGTCGAGCGCGAGTGGTCGCACATCTGCGCCAGCATCCGGGCAAGCCTTCTGGCCGTGCCCGCGCGCGTGGCGCAGGCGCACCCTGGCCACGCTGCCATCGTGGCGACGGTCGAGACCGAGATCCGCGCTGCGCTGGCCGAGCTGGCCGAGGACTCGCTTTGACCGCGCCGCAGCACCGCATCAATGACGTGCGCGCCGAGGCCCTGGCCGTGCTGCGTCCGCCCGACACGCGGCCGCTGTCGGCGTGGATGGAAGAACGCTTCCACCTGCCGGGCGGCTTGTCGGACAGCCCCGGCCTGGTCCGGCTTTGGCCGTTTCAGCGCGCACTCTGCGATGCGCTTGCCGATCCCGCTGTCGAGCGTGTGACCGTGCTCAAGGGTGCGCGCCTCGGCTACTCGACTTTGCTCCTGGGTGCCATCGCGCACTTCGCGGCGCGCGACCCGTGCAACGTGCTGGCCGTCCTGCCGACCGAGGATGACTGCAAATCCTTCGTCACGTCGCAGCTAGAGCCGAGCCTGGCCGCGTCGCCGCACCTGCGCGCGACCCTCGCCATTGATCGCAGCGCAGAAGGGCGTGACCGGCTGCTGTTCCGGCAGTTCCCTGGTGGCAGCCTGCGCGTGGTTGCGGCACGCAGCCCTAGGAACCTGCGCGCGCACTCCGCCCGCGTCGTGGTCATGGATGAGTGCGACGCCTTCGAGCCGACAGCGGAGGGCAACCCGGTCCTACTCGCCGAGCGGCGGAGCATGAGCTTCCGCAATCGGAAAATCATTATCGGCTCGACCCCGACCACCAGCACGACGAGTCACGTCCACGCCGCCTATGAGCGCAGCGACCAGCGCATCTATGAGTGCCGCTGCCCGTCGTGCGGCGACTTCGCCGAGGTGCGGTGGAAGGATATCCGCTGGCCGGAGGGAAAGCCTGCCGAGGCCGCGTGGTGCTGTCCTTCCTGCGGCGTGCTGCACGACGAAGCGCACAAGCCCGACATGGTGCGCGAGGGCCGGTGGACCATCACGCGACCGGACGTGAAAGGTCATGCGGGCTTCCGTGTGTCGTGCTTGATCGCACCGCATCCCGCCGCAGCCTGGCCGGCGCTCGCCGCCGAGTTCATGGACGCGAAGAAGCGGCCGGAGGATCTCCGCACCTTTGTCAACGTCGTCCTGGCCGAGTTGTGGGACGACGGCGACACGGAAGGTGCGATCGACCCGTCCGGCTTGCTCCCGATGGCGGCGCCGATCGGCCTAGATCGCATCCCCGCCAGCGTGCTGTTCCTGTGTAGCGGCGCCGACGTGCAGGGCGATCGCATCGAGATCACCACTATGGGCTTCACGGCCGAGGATGAATGGCTCGTGCTCGACCATCGCATCCTGGCCGGGAGCCCGTTGCAGGATGCTGTCTGGCATGACCTGGCGGACCACCTGCGCGAGACATACAGGCGCGAGGATGGCGTGACGATCGGCCGCAGCATGACGGCGATCGACGCTGGCGACGGCAACACTCAGGCGCGTGTCGAGATGTTCTGCCGCACGCAGCCCGCAAACGTGGCAATCAAAGGCGCCCCTGGTGCCCGCCCACTGGTCACGCGCAGCGAGTCGAAGCGCGTGCGGCTATGGCTTGTCGGCGTGGACGTCGCGAAGCAGCGCCTACACGACCGCATGACACGCGCCGCGGGCTTTGCGTTCAATGCCGAGCTGCCGGAGGAATGGCGGCTGCAGATGACCAGCGAGCGCCGCGTCATCCGCTACCAGCGCGGCCAGCCCGTTGCGCTGTGGCAGCGCATCCCCGGCCGGATGGCCGAGGCGCTCGACAGCGCGGTCTATGCACTGGCGGCGCGCGCCTTGGTGGCGACGTCACCGAGCCGGAGGGCGGACGAGCTGCGGGGGCACACCCCGCCGCCCGTCCTGCCGGCCGTCATCAAGTCGCGGTGGTTGACGGGCGCCTAGACGTTCCAGCCCGACGGGAACATTGCGTTGATGAGGCGCTTCACGTCGTCACTGTCGTTGTCATTCTCCAAGAATGTCAGCACGCGAAAGAGTGTCTCCACAACGCGCGGCAGCCATATCTTCGCAAAGTCATCTTCTTCGCCCGGAGCGAAATACACCCGACCCGTTTTGTCCGCGGCACACCCCAGACGAAACGCACAAAGGGCGAGCAACGCGGTTGCCTCCTCCCGTGTTTGTGGCTCGCGCTCCATGAGGTGCGTCTCGTATTCCCCGCGGCACTTCCCTGCTTCGTGCGCGGCCTCTTCGGCGGCTACTCTCTCTCTATCCCATCGGAGGCGATATGCTTCCTCCCTGAGCGCTTCTGTTGCTTCGGCAACTCGCACCAGATCGGCGAGCTGCTCGGCAAAAGGCCGCGCGCTCACTCCTCTCCTCCCCCGGCCGTTTCGGCCGCGTGACGGCAAAGCCGCAGCACGGCAATCTCCGCCTCGATGGGCAGCGCGAAATTAGAGACACCACGCTCGGCGGCGCTGTGTTCAAGCAGCCGCAGCGCGGCGGCTACGGCAAGGGATAGGTTCTTTTCCATTGATGCCCCCTCCTGTTCGGGCGGGCGCATTGAATATCGGTCGAGATTCATCTGTCCAGTAGTATGATTTCGACGACATTTAGTGGAGTAGTCACCACTATGTTGGGACTGAGTACATAAAAGAGGCCGGGCCGTTTTGAGGCGGCCCGGCCAAGTCTCAACAGAAGGATCATCGCAGTGCCGGGGGAACGACCGGCCCGAGGGGTATCCCGCACTTGCGCGTCGTATGCAAGAAAAACTTGCACGTAGCATGAAACGTGCTAAATCAGGGGCCTTCACGGAGTGCCCCCATGCGCCGACTCGCCGACATCGTTGAAATCGTCGCCGCTCACGACGGCCGCAGCGAAGAAGATGCTGCGCTGCTGTTCCAGCAGATGCGTGGCTCGGTCGCCCGGGGCGTCGTCCTGCCGTCTGGCCGGACCTCGGCCGGGCGTACCGCTGCGGCCCTTTTCGATCGCGAGGCCGCCGCAAAGCTGGCGCTCGCCGCGACGTTGATCGACTTCGGCATTGGCGGGCCGGAGATGCGCCCGATCCTGGCGTCGCTCGACCGCACCGCCGACCGGCCTCGCACGCCGAACGTGGCGTTCCACTCGAACGGTTTCGCCGAAGCCCTGGACGGCCTGGCGCGCGGCGAGCGCGGCTGGCGCGTGGAGGTTGTCGTGCTGCGCGGCACCGAGGGCCGCACGTTCTCGACCTACATCCTGGCACCCGACGCCGAGCCGGCCGGCGAGGTGGTCGAGCGGATCGTGGCCAACTACCGCGCGGCCCGCGGGGAGCGTGTGGTCGCAACCATCTTGATCGACCTCGCCGACCGCATCCCGCCCGCGCTGCTGACCGAGGGCTGAGGCGCGTGGCCCTGCCCTTCGGCCTCGACCGCATCTTCCGTCGCTCCGCCCCGGCGCTGCGGACGCGCGGCTTTGAAGGCGCGGCGATGGGCCGGCGGTGGGGTGACTCCCCTCGCTTCGGCCGGATTGAATCCGAGACGGGCCTCGCCCTGCCGACGCTGCGCGCGCGCAGCCGACACTCGGCGCAGAACTCCCCTTGGGCGAGCAACGGCCTTCACGCGATCGAGGCCGCGGCCGTGGGCACCGGCATCGTCCCGGCATCCGCGCATCCCGACCAAGCGACCCGCCGCGCGCTAGGTGAAGCCTTTGCCGTGTGGACCGCCCAAGCGGACGCCGAAGGGCGTCTCGACTTCTACGGCCAGACCGCAGCGGTCGCGCGGGCGATCGCGGTGGACGGCGAAGCCCTGGTGCAGATTGTCGAGACCCGCGACGGCCTCCGCCTGCGTCACCTGCCGGCCGAATTGCTTGCGCACGATGAAACCCGCGACGGCCTGCCCGGCGGCGGCTACCTCGTGAGCGGGGTCGAGTTCAACGCAGCCGGCGAGCGGGTCGCGTACATGGTCCATCGCGACCGCGCCGCGTTCGGGATGCTGGCACCGGCCCGCGTTCCTTCTGAAATGATTTTGCACATCTTCCGGCCCGTCGCGGCTGGGCAGGTGCGCGGCATCCCCTGGCTCACTCCGGCGCTGCTCCGCCTGCGCGACGAAGACCAGACCGAAGACGCGTTGCTGATGGCTGCGAAGGTCGCGGCGCTGCACGCGGGCTTCCTAATCGACCAGAACGCGACCGGCCCGTCGCCATTCACCAGTGCGGACGGCGACCAGCGCGGCACGCTGCTAGAGGCCGGGCTTGAACCCGGAACGCTGCGCGTCCTGCCCGCGGGCTTCGACATTCGGTTTTCCTCGCCGCAACAGATGCAACAGGCCGTCGAGTTCCTCGGCTTGCAGCTCCGCGCCATCGCCGCAGGCCTCGGCGTGCCGGAGTACCTTTTGACCGGCGACCTGCGGCAGGCGAATTATTCATCCCTGCGTGCCTCGTTGGTCGAGTTCCGCCGCAGGATCGAAGCCTTCCAACACCTCGTGCTGATCCGGCAGTTCGTCCGGCCGGTGTGGGAACGCTTCATCGCCCATGCGGTGCTGCGCGGGGCGATCGACGCACCCGGCTTCGATGACGACCCGCGCCCCTACATGGCCGCCGAGTTCTATCCGCCGGCCTGGCCGTGGGTCGATCCGATGAAGGACGCCGAGGCCGAGGCGGCATTGATCGCCACGGGCTTGAAGTCGCGCCGGCAGGCCGTGGCCGAGCGCGGCTACTCGGTCGAGCAACTCGACGCCGAGATCGCCGCCGATCGAAAGCGCGAGACCGCGCTCGGCCTGGCCTTCGGCGCCGCACCCGCCACCACGACGGAGCCTGCACCCGATGCCTGACGATGGGCCGCTGATCCCTGACACTGGCCGCCGCTCCGCCGACCTCGGCTCGGCCACCTACAATGAGCGCAGCCGCACCCTGCGCGTGGTCTGGTCCTCCGGCGCGGGTGTCCCGCGTCGTGATGCGCGTGGTCCCTTCATCGAGGTGCTGTCGCTCGACCCGGCGCATGTGGACCTGTCGGGCTTGAGCGGCGCGCCGCTGTTGGACGGCCACAACACCACCAGCACCCGCGCCACACTCGGCATCGTCACCGAGGCATGGGTAGAGGATGGGCGCGGCCATGCCGTGCTGCGCTTCTCCGCCGCTCCCGACGTCGAGCCGATCGTTGACCGCGTTCGCGACGGCACCGTGCGCAGCGTGAGCGTGGGCTACGTCGTGAGCGCCTGGTCGGAGTCCACCGACGCGCAGGGCCGCCGCGTGAAGACCGCCACCCGCTGGCGGCCCCATGAGATTTCGCTCGTTTCCATCGGCGCCGATCCCGGCGCAACCGTGAGGAGTCAGGATATGCCGGACGGCACCACCACGACCGAGCCCGAGACGCAGAACCGCGCCGAGGTTAATCAGTCCATCCGCAGCCTCGCCACGCGCCACAACCTCGGCACCGCATGGGCCGATGCGCAGATCGACGCGGGCGCCGAGATCGAAGCCGCACGCGCCGCCGCCCTGGCGGAACTGGATCGCCGCGCCGACGCCGCGCCGCGCATCCGTGCCCATGTCGGCGAGTCCCATGACGCGCCCGACGCCACCTTCACGCGCTGCGCCGATGCCCTGACCCATCGCATGGGCGCCCTGGCCGAACTGCCGGAGCCCGCGCGCCAGTACCGCGGCCTCGGCTTCGCCGGCATGGCGCGCGTGATGCTGGCCGCGCGTGGCGAGCGTGTCGTGCCCATGTCGGACGAAGCGGTACTGACCCGCGCCATGACGACCGGCGACCTGCCGCAGCTCCTGACCGGCACCGGCAACCGCGCGCTCCTGGCGTCCTACGAATCCGCGCGCAGTCCGGTCCTGGACCTGTTCCGCCGCACCGAGGGCCGCGACTTCCGCACGCTGCACCGGCTGCGCCTCGGCGAGCTGTCGCTTCTGGACGAAGTGCCTCAGTCCGGCGAGGTGAAGCATGGCGGCATCGGCGAGTCTGCCGAGTCCTTCGCCATCAAGTCCTACGCCAAGCTCTTCGCGCTCACGCGGCAGGCGATCGTCAACGACGACCTCAACGCCTTCGGTCAGATGATGCAGATGCAGGGCCGGCAGGCGGCCGAGACGCTCAACAACGCCGCGGTCGGGCTGCTGACGCAGGGCGGCGGGCTGGGTCCGATCATGTCGGACGGCCAGCGCATGTTCCACGCGACGCACGGCAACGTCGCCACCACCCCGGCCGCACCTGGCGAGTCCGCCTTCGCCGCTGGCCTCGCCGCGATGCGCGGCCAGCGGGGCCTCGACGGCGTGAGCCCGATCAATGTCGTGCCGCGCCACCTGGTGGTCTCGCCGGAGTTCGAAGTGGACGCCTCGCACGCGCTGGCGGAGATCTTCCCTGTGTCCGGCGAGAACGTGAACAGCCTCGGCCGCACGCTCACGCTCATGGTCGAGCCCCGCCTGTCCGGCGAGCGGTGGTATCTGTTCGCCGACCCGGCCTCGTTCGCGAACTTCGAGGTGGCCTTTCTGTCGAGCGCGCCCGCGCCGCAGATGGAAAGCCGGCAGGGGTGGGACACTTTGGGCGTCGAGTTCCGCACCGTGTTCGACTTCGGCGTGGGCGCGATCGACTACCGCGGCGCGTACACCAACGAAGGCGATACCGGCATCCTCGGTGGCGGGCTGTAATGGCCAGTCCCGCGCAACTCCGCGCCTGGCGTAGCGCCCTATGGGCCGCGCGGATGCGCGGGGTCCGCGAGGTGCGCGACCAGAACGGCGAGTCCGTCACCTTCAAGTCGGACAGCGAGATGGCCGCGGCCATCGGCGCCGCCGATGCCGAGATCGCGGCCCTGGAAAGGCCGCGCTTCTCGACCGTTCGCTTCATCACATCCAAAGGAGTCTGACCGATGCGCAACTATGTGCAGCGCGGCGACCACATCACCGTGCCCGCCGCCCCCCGCGACCTCGAATCCGGCGAGGGCGTCCTGATCGGCGAACTGTTCGGCTGCGCGACCGGCCCGGCCGCGACGGGCGAGACCTTCGTCGTCTTGACCGCTGGCGTGGTCGATCTCGGCAAGGACACCGTGACCGCCTTCGATCTCGGCGACCCCGTGTTCTTCGATGACACCGTGAACGGCGCCAGCGACGACGACCAGATGTTCCGCATCGGCGTGGCCGTGGAGGATGCCGGCACCTCGGCGACCACGGTGCGGGTCAAGCTGGCGGGCTGACGGAAGGCTACAAGCGATGGCGCGGCGCGAGGCCGGCAGCAACGGGGAAGCGATCGGGAGGCCAAGCCGCCTCTCGCCTTCCCTGTTGCCGTTTGCCGTCGCGCGCGAAGATGCGGCTGCGTTGCTCGGGGTATCGGCTTCGCATTTCGACTCCCTGGTCACCGAAGGCTTGATGCCGCAGCCGCGCGAGCTGCGTGGCCGCGTGCTGTGGGACACCGAGGAACTCAGGGAAGCGTGGCGCGCCGTCCCTCGGCGCGGGCAGAGTGCTGGCCGCACCAACACATGGGACGCGCCATGAAATCCGACCGGCTCCCCTGGATCAAACGCATGGTCGATCGCCATGGCAAGCTGCGCTTCTACTACCGGCGGCCGGGCTTCAAGGCTGCTCCGCTACCGCCGCCATTCGGCTCGCCGCAGTTCCTTACCGCTTATGCCGCTGCGCACACCGCGGCGGAGGCTGGCGAGACGAAGGTGCCTTCGTTGAAGGGCGAGATCCCGCGCAGCCTCGGCGCGCTGATCGTGGACTACTACGCATCGGCCGACTATCGCGCGCTCGCGCCGTCGAGCGTGAAGGCGTACCGCAACGTGTTGGAACGCCTGCGCGCCGAGCACGGGCACAAACTGGTCGCCGACATGGAGCGCCGGCACGTCGTGGCGTTGCTCGACAAGATGGTCGAGACGCCGGGGATGGCGAACCGCTTCCGGCAGATTCTTCGGCAGCTCATGCGCCACGCGATCGAACGCGGCTGGCGGAATGACAACCCCGTCGAGCACGTCCGCAAGGCGCGCTATCACAAGGACGCGCACCGCGCGTGGACAGACGCAGAGATCGCGCAGTTCGAGGCGCGCTGGCCGTTGGGCACCATGCCGCGCCTGGCGTTCGCGCTCATGCTCTACACCGGCCAGCGCCGCGGCGACGTGATCCGCATGGGCAGGCCGAACGTGAAGGGGCTTGTGCTGCACCTGGTGCAACGGAAGACTGGCACGCCGCTCGCGATCCAGATGCACCGTGACCTTCGCGAAGCCTTGGCGCACGCGCCGGCCGATCACATCACGTTCCTGACGACTCAGTACGGCTCGGCCTTCACCGATGCGGGCTTCGGAAACTGGTTCCGCGACAAGATGAACGACGCGCGCCTTCCGGCGGATTGTCGCGCGCACGGGCTGCGCAAGACTGCCGCGAAGAAGCTTGCCGAGGCCGGGTGCTCGCCGCACGAGATCCAGTCAATCACCGGGCATCGCACGCTGGCGGAGGTGACGCGCTACACCGCTGCAGCGAACCAGCAACAGATGGCGGCCGAAGCGATGCGGAAGGTCACTCGCATGAGCGATCGAATCGCGCAGGCGAGTAGAAAGAGGTTGGCAAACCCCCTGGCCGGGGTTTGCCAACTAGACGTGCAACCTATTGAAAGGAAAGAGAATGTCTCGCGCGGTGGTGGAGCTGAGGGGAATCGAACCCCTGACCTCGTCATTGCGAACGACGCGCTCTCCCAACTGAGCTACAGCCCCGACCCGCGAGAGGCCGGCTGAGTGCCCCAGCCCCCGCGCGAAGTCAACCCGCCTTCGCGCCCCCCCGCCGCCTTGCCCGGCGGGGGGGCGGTCACTAGGTTGCGCCCGAGGTCACGGCGACCGAGGCAGGGAGGTCACGGAGGACCGATGCAAGCATTGTTCTGGCTGCTGGACACGGCGCTCAGCCTCTATGTCTGGGCGCTGATCATCTCGGCCATCCTGTCCCTCCTGCTCGCCTTCAACGTGCTGGACAGCCGCAACCGCTTCGTCTGGACGGTGGCGGATTTCTTCTACCGCGTGACGGAACCTGCATTGCGGCCGATCCGCCGGCGGCTGCCCAATCTCGGCGGGGTCGATCTCTCGCCGCTGGTGCTGATCATCGCGCTGCAGGCGCTGCGCATACTGCTCGCGACCTCGATCGCGCCGGCCCTCGGCGTCTATCGTTTCTGATGGCGTTCTGGCGGGCCGAGGCGACGGGGGTCGCGGTGCGGGTGAAGGTGCAGCCCAAGGCGCGCCGGCCCGGCCTGGGCGGCGTGAAACCGGCCGCCGACGGGCCGCGCCTCGCGCTCGCGGTCGCCGAGGCGCCGGAGGATGCGCGCGCGAAC
>NZ_JACADR010000671.1 GCF_016106005.1 Roseomonas rosulenta | reverse complement strand
GCCTGCAGGTGCAGCAGCAGCGCCGCGAGTCCGAGCGCCTCCGGCTCCAGCGGCGCCAGCGCGGCCGCAAGCCGCGCCAGCCAGGCGGCCTCCGCCGCCAGCGTGCCGCCATCCCCGCCATCCGCTGCGCCGGCCGCGTAGGCGGCATAGATCGCGGCCAGCACCTCGGGCAGGCGGTCCGCCACGTCCTCTGGCTCCGGCAGGGCGAAGCGTGCGCCGGCCTCGCGCAGGCGGCGCTTGGCGCGCACCAGGCGCTGGCCCATCGCCGCCGGCGCCACCAGGAAGGCCGATCCGATCCGCGCCGCATCCAGGCCGAGCACGGTCTGGAGCATGAGCGGCGCACGCGCGGCCGGCTCCACCGCCGGGTCGGCGCAGGCCAGCAGCAGCGCCAGGCGGTGGTCGGGAATCGCCGCGGGCGGGTCAGCCGGCAGGCGCGCGCGGTGCAGCAGTTCGGGTGCGGCGGCGCGCGCCACGGCACGGCGGCGGTGCTGGTCGAGCATCC
>NZ_JACADR010000670.1 GCF_016106005.1 Roseomonas rosulenta | reverse complement strand
AGCAGGGCCAGCGGCGCCTCGGCCGGCGACGCCGCCTGGGCGCGCAGCAGCGCATCGCGTGCCGCGGTCGCGCGCGGCCCGCCGGACACCGCCATCGTCGCCAGCAGCCCCGCCGCCTCGATGTTAGTGGGCTCGGCCTGCAGGATCCGCGTGAGGATGGTTTCCGCCTCCTCCGGCTTGCCCTCGGCCATCGCGAGGCGCGCCAGCACCAGTCGGGGCTGCACGAAGTCCGGGGCTTCGCGCGCCAGCGCCTCCAGCGTCACCCGCGCCTCGGCGACTTCGCCGCGCGCCAGGTGCAGCGTGCCCTCCAGCAGCCGGCCGCCCGGCGTCCGGCGCGCCTCGGGCGTCATCTGCGCGAACTCGGCCTCGGCGGCGGCCACATCGCCCGAGGCCAGTGCGCCGAGCGCCAGCGCCGCCCGCGCCCCCGCCTGGTCCGGTGCCAGCCGGAGGGCGCCCTCCGGCGCCTCGGCGGACCCCGCCAGATCCCCCGTGGGGAGCCGCGC
>NZ_JACADR010000067.1 GCF_016106005.1 Roseomonas rosulenta | reverse complement strand
CGGGCGGCGCCTCGCGCTGCGCGCGGCGCCATCGGTGGTCGCGGCGCTGGACGGCGAGCCCGAGGCGCTCGCCGCCTTCGCGGCGCAGGCAGGCTTCGCCTTGCGCCTGGTGCCCGACATCGCCATGCCCTTGCCAGTCATCGAGGATGCAGCGGATGTCTGACGCCCCGCGGCCACGCCCGGCCCTGCGCTGCCCGATCTGCCGCCGCCCGGCGGCGGAGGCGACGCGGCCCTTCTGTTCGGAACGCTGCGCGCAGGCCGATCTCGGCCGCTGGCTGAGCGAGAGCTACGCCATCCCCGCCAGCGCACCGGAGGAGACCGAGGATTGACCGGCTGGACAGGCCGCGCGGGCTCCGCTATTTCCCGCGGCCTCTCCGGTGTCCTTCGGGATGCCATGGGCCCAGGTAGCTCAGTTGGTAGAGCATGCGACTGAAAATCGCAGTGTCGCTGGTTCGATTCCGGCCCTGGGCACCACTTCTTCCCGCGCGATGCCTCCCGCCAACCCATCGCGCCGGTGCGATTTCGCTCCGCTCAACCGCACCATTCCTCCCGTAGCCAGCCCGTCTCTCGGCCGCCCTTGCTGCGCGGCGGCGACCTTGAACTGGCTCCGGCCACTCGCTTCTCTTCGGCTTCAACGAACCCCAGGGTCGCGCCGGATACCGTCGCCTGGCTCCGGCATTGGGGCAGGCCTTCCGTTATCTTGGATGGCATGTCGCCCGATCTGCAGCGACACCAGCGCGCCGTTCGCCCGCAGTGCCTTGCGCTCCTTGGCGGCCGGCGTGATGTCCGTGCAGGCTCGGCCGCGTTAGACGTGCACTGCCACCGCGCCGACCTGCCCGACCGCGGCCGGGTTCCGGCAGCCGGCACTGCCGCGGTGTTCGGGCTTCAGCAGGTCGCACCCGCCGGTCGCCGGGACCCGCTCGCGCAGCGCCACGCGGTTCACGATCAGGCCGCGCGTGCCGCAATCATGGTGAATCCGCAGCGCCGGCGTCGCGCAGGTCGGCCGGCATCTGGTCGCTCAGCGCAGCGTCGGGTCAAGCCGGTCGCGCAGCCAGTCGCCGATCAACGAGACCGAGAGCGTCGTCAGCACGATGGTGATCGCCGGCGCCAGCAGGATCCACGGCGCGCGCGTGAGGTATTCGCGCCCATAGCCCACCATGGAACCCAGCGATGTCGCCGGCGGCTGCACGCCGAGACCCAGGAAGGAGAGTCCGCTCTCCAGCAGGATGATCTCCGGGAAGGCAAGCGTCATCGATACGATCAGCGTCGAGGCGATGTTCGGCAGCACGTGCCGCCCGTACAGCCGCCAGGGCGTGGCGCCCAGCTGCCGCACCGCCGCGGCATAGCCCTGCGCGCCAGCCGACAGCGCCAGGCCACGCGCGATGCGCGCGTAGCGTTCCCAGGCATGCAGCCCGAGCAGGCAGACCAGCAGCACCATCGAATTGCCGAAGAAGGCGAGCACCGCGAGCGCCAGGATCAGGAAGGGAATGCTCGCGGAAAAATCCACCAGCGCCATCACCGCCTGCTCCACCAGCCCGCGGAAATGCGCGGCGAGGAACCCCAGAGACGTGCCGACCAAGGCACCGATGATGGTGGCGCCGAAGGCGATCAGCAGGCTGGTGCGGATCGAATGGATCAGCCGCGCCAGAACGTCGCGGCCAAGTTCATCGGTGCCGAGCGGATGCAGCCAGGCGCCGCCGAAGCCGATCGGCGGCGAAAGCCGGTTCCGCAGGTCGAGCGCGGTATAGGCGTAGGGGCTGACCACGTCCGCCAGCAGCGCGATCGCCAGCATCAGCGCCAGCCAGCCGAAGCCGAACAGCACCATCGCCGGCGGCCTGGCGCGGCGGATGCGCGGCGGCGCGGCGGTGGGCGCGGCCACTGTCAGGGGCGCTTCCGGCATCTCACGCCTCCGCGGTTCGGGGTGTCATGCCGTGGCCTGGCGCGGTGCGCTGCGCAGCCGCGGATCCAGCAGCCCATAGAGCAGGTCCACCATCAGGTTCGCGCAGACCATGGTGCAGGCGACCAGCAGCAGGATGCATTGCACCACCGCGAGGTCGCGGTTCGACACCGCCACCACCAGAAGCCGTCCCACGCCGGGCCAGGAGAACACGCTCTCGACCACCACGGCGCCGGCGATCAGGCTGCCCACCATGAAGCCGATGATCGTCACCGTCGGGATCGCCGCGTTCGGCAGCGCGTGGTTGGTGACCACCATGCGCCACGGCACGCCCTTCGCGCTCGCGGTGCGGATGAAGGGCTGACCGAGCACTTCCAGCATCGCGCTGCGGGTGAAGCGCGCCAGCACCGCCGCGCCGCCGACGCCCAGCGTGATGATCGGCAGGATGGCATGGCGCCAGCTCTCCTGCCCGCCCGACGGCAGCCAGCCGAGCTGCACCGCGAACACCAGCACCAGGATCAGGCCCAGCACGAAGGACGGCACGGTGAAGCCCGCCACCGCGACCACCATCACGACCCGGTCGGCCAGGGAATTGCGATGCAGCGCCGCGTAGATCCCAGCCGGCACGCCGATCCCGACCTTGATCAGAAGTGCGGGGACGGTCAGCGCCAGGGTGGCGGGAATGCGCTCGGCCACCAGCACGATCGCGTCGCGCCCGTCGCGCATGGATCGGCCAAGGTCGCCCGACAGGATGGCACCGAAATAGCGGAAGTATTGCTCCCACAGCGGCCGGTCGAGACCCCAGGCGATGCGGAAGGCCTCCACCGCCTCGGGCGGCGCATCCGCCCCCATGATGATCTGCGCCGGGTCACCCGACATGCGAAGCACGACGAAGGCGAATGTCACGACCATCGCGATTGTCAGCGCCGCACGCGCAATGCGGAAGGCGAGGAAACGCAGCATCTCAGGCGGCCTCCGCCAATACGCCGCAGCCGGGCGCGACATCGCCCTGCGCGACGTGGCAGGCGATCATCCGTCCGTCGGGCCGCCGCTTCAGCATGGGTGCGTCCTGCGTACAGCGCGCGCGCGCCACCGGGCAGCGCGGATGAAAGGCGCAACCGGCGGGACGGTCCGCGGGATTGGGCGGGTCGCCCTGCAGGACCATCCGCCGGCCGCCGCGCCCGGGATGCGGAATGGCCGTCACCAGCGCCTGCGCATAGGGATGCGCGGGATCCTGCAGCACGGCGTCGGGCTCGCCTTCCTCGACGATGCGGCCGAGATACATCACCGCGACGCGGTGGCTGACCTGGCGCACCGCGCGCAGGTCGTGGCTGACGAACAGCATGCCCATGCCGAAGCGGTCCTGCAGCTCGACCAGCAGGTTCATCACCTGTGCCTGGATCGAGACATCGAGCGCACTGATCGGTTCGTCGCAGACCAGCAACGCCGGGTCGGTCGCGAGCGCACGCGCCAGCACCGCGCGCTGGCGCTGGCCGCCGGACAGCTCATGCGGATAGTGCGCGCCCTGGTCGGCGCGCAGCCCGACCGCGCGCAGCAGCGCTTCGACACGCGCGGCGCGTTCCGAACGCGCGCCGATGACGTGGATGTCGAGCGGCTCCGCAACCTGCACGCCGATCGGCAGCCGTCGGTCCAGCGCGCCAAGCGGATCCTGGAAGACCATCTGCATGCGCGCGCGCAACGCCCGCCAGGCGGCGCTGCCGGGTGGCGGCACCGGGCGGCCGTCAAAGGCCACGGACCCGGCATCGGGCGTCTCCATCCCGAGCACCAGGCGCCCGGTGGTCGACTTGCCACAACCGGATTCGCCGACAAGACCGAGCGTGCGTCCGCGCTCGATGACGAGTGACACGCCATCGACCGCACGCAGTTCCACGCTGCGTCCGAACATGCCGCGCCGCATCGCGTAGCGGCGCACCAGCCCTTCGGCCTTCAAAAGCTCCGCGCCGGGCCTCATGCGACAGCCGGTTCGGCGAGCAGCGGGGCCGCTTCGGCGCGCAGGCAGGCGGCGCGATGGCCATCGGTGATCGCGGCATCGGCGGGCAGGCCAGCATCGCAGGCCGCGACGCGCAACGCGCAGCGCGGCGCGAAGGCGCAGCCGGGCGGCATGGCCCAGGGCTCCGGCACCCCGCCCGGGATCGCCAGCAGCGGCCGGCGCGGGCCCTCGATCGGCGGCAGGGCCCCAATCAGACCGCGCGTATAGGGATGCGCAGGCGCGGCAAAGAGGCGTTCGGTGGGTGCCTCCTCAACGATGCGCCCGGCATACATGACGCAGACGCGCTCGCAGGTATCGGCGACCACGCCGAGGTCATGGCTGATCAGCACCAGCGCCATGCCGGTATCCCTGCGCAGCTGCCGCAGAAGATCGAGGACCTGCGCCTGTATGGTGACATCGAGCGCCGTTGTCGGTTCGTCCGCGACGAGCAGTTCGGGTCGTCCGGCCAGCGCGATTGCGATCATCACGCGCTGGTTCTGCCCGCCCGATAGTTCGTGCGGATAGGCGTCGAGCCGGCGCGCCGCATCCGGGATCCCGACCTGGTCGAGCAGGCGGCGAGCTTCCTCGCGCGCAGCGCGCCCGGTCATGCCGCGATGAAGCATGAGCGCCTCGGCAACCTGCCGGCCGATGCGGTGCACCGGATTGAGGCTGCTGGCCGGATCCTGGAAGATCATGGCGATGCGCCCGCCGCGCACGCGGTCTAGCGTGGCCGCCGGCGCGCCGATCAGCTCCGTTCCATCGATCCGTGCGCTGCCCCCGATCCGCGCACGCGGCGGCAGCAGGCCCAGCGCGGCAAGCCAGGTGACGGACTTGCCGCAGCCGGATTCTCCGACCAGGCCGACGGCCTCGCCCGGCATCACCGCGAGTTCGATGCCACGCAGAGCATGCTGGCCGTCGAAGGCGACGGTCAGGCCGTGGATCGCGACGAGCGGCGCGGTCGTCACGCGCCCAGCCGGAAGTTGTTGGGTCCGAAATCCATGGGCCAGCCCTTCGCCGCGCGCCAGGCGATGTCGCGGCGCTTGGCGGTGAAGCTCGCCGCCTGGTGCAGCACCAGGTAGCCCGGATCCTCCCGCTCGATGATCTCGAGCAGGCGCCGGAACAGCGCGCTGCGCTGCGCCATGTCGGTCGACGAGATCAGCGCATCGGACACGCGGTTGAACTCCGCGTTGGTCCATTCGCCGTTGCGCTCCGCCTCGGTCCTGGCGCCGAAGCTGCGCAGCAGGCCGGCCACGGGGTCGCCGAACAATGATGTGTTCGACCAGTCGCGGATGCCGCGCCCGGGTGTGCGCGCGGTCACCTGGTCGAAGTTCTCGCGCATCTCGATCTGCACGTTGAGGCCGACCGCGCGCCACATCTCGACGACGATCTGCGCGTTGGACACCTGGTTGGTGTAGTAGTTGTTGAGCAGCCGATAGGTGATCGGCTCGCCGCGGTAATTCGCCGCGCGCAGAAGGCGCCGTGCCTCGGCCGGGTCGAAGCGCGGATTGGCCCAGTCCCGCAGATACATCGCGCCATAGTTCTCGAGCTGCAGGCCGCGTGGCACCGCCGTGCGCCCCGACCACAGCGAATCGACGATGGCCCGCCGGTCGACCGCATGGGTGATGGCGCGGCGCACGAGCGGGTTCGCCAGCACCGGATTGGTCTGGTCCAGGCCCATGATGCGGATGTTGTTGATCGGGCTGCCTAGGACCTCGAAGCGCGCATTGCGTTCGACCACCGCAACCTGGTCGGGCGGGATGTCGCAGGCGAAGTCGAACTCGCCCGAGAACAGGCCGTTCACGCGGCCGGAGACCTCCGGCACCTCGACGAAGCGGATGCGCCGAAGCGGGGGGCGCCCGCCCCAATAGGCATCGTGCGATTCGAGCGTGAGCGACACATCCGGCCGCAGCTCGGCAATCCGATACGGCCCGGTGCCGACCGGCCTGCGCGCCCAGGCGAGCCAGTTCTCTGCCGCAGCGAAGGCGGCGCGCGAATGGACCACGCCGACATTCTGCTGGAGGCGGCCTTCGATGGTCACGTCGGGCGTGGCGGCCACGTAGCGCACCACGCCCGGCCGCACGATCTCGATGCCCTGGAGGCCCGGAACGCTGCGGCGCGCGACGGCTACCACCTCGGCCGGCGGTTCCTTGCCGACCGATCCTGCCAGCACGCTGGCGCGCCCCGCCTCGCGCTCCGGCCCGGTGCCGAACAGCCGCTCGCCGAAGCTGAACGCCACGTCCTCCGCGGTCATCAGGGTGCCATCGTGGAAGCGCACGCCCTCGCGCAGGTCGAACTCCACGGTACGGTCGTCGATCCGCCGCCACGCCGTGGCGAGGCCCGGCCTGGCCGAGAGATCGCCGATCCAGTCGGTGTTGATCAGCGGTTCGGCGTACAGGCCGCTGAGGCGGTAGCCGACGTTGGATTGTTCGCGCGGGGTCTCCAGCGTGTTGGAGTTCGAGACCTTCTGCACTGCGATGGTCAGGCTCGGCCGCTGGTCTGCCTGCGCGAGCGCGAAGTGCGGCAGCGTGGTGGTGGCGACCGCGGCCAGCGCGGCGCGTCGGGTGATCCTCGCCATCCCCTCACGCCCCCCAGTTCGTCGCGCGGAAATCCATCGCGAAGGCCGGGCTCGCCTTCCAGCGGATGTCGCGGCGCTTCGCCGTGAAGGTCGCGTTCTGGTGCAGCACCGTGTAGGCGGGGTCCTCGCGCTCGGTGATCACCAGCATGCGCGCGAAGATGGCGCGGCGACGCGCGCGGTCGGTGCTGGTCTCAAGCTCGACCGACAGGCGGTTCATCTCGTCGTTCGACCATTCGCCGACCTGCTGCTGCTGTCCGTTCGGGCCGTGCTGGTTGATGATGGAGCTGACCGGATCGTTGAACGGCGCGCTGTTGGACCAGTCGCGCACCGCGCGCGTCGGGCTGCGTTCCAGGATCTGCGACCAGTTCTCGCGCATCTCGATCTGCACGTTGAGGCCGACCTGGCGCCACATCTCGACCAGCACCTGGGCGGTGGCGTTCTGGTTGGTGTAGTAGTTGTTGAGCAGGCGATAGGGGATCGCCTCGCCGCGATAGTTCGCCTCGCGCAGCAGGCGGCGCGCCTCGGCCTGGTCGAAGCGCGGCACCTCCCAGTCGCTGATGAACATCTGGTCGTAGTAGGGCCATTGCAGGCCGCGCGGCACCTCGGTGCGGCCGGCCCACAGGCTGTCCACGATGGCCTTGCGGTCGATCGCGTGGGTGAAGGCGCGGCGCACGCGCGCATCGCGCAGCTGCGCATGGGTCTTGTCGAACACGATCAGCCGGTGATTGAGGATGGTGCCGCCCTGCACCTCGAAGGCGCGGTTGCGCTCGATGCCCGGGATCTGGTCGGGCGGAATGTCGCAGGCGAACTGGTATTCGCCCGACAGAAGCCCGTTGATGCGCGACGACACCTCGGCCACCTCGACGAAGCGGATCTGGCGCAGCGGCGGGCGACCGCCCCAGTATTCGTCGTGAGCCACCAGCGTCAGCGACACGTCCGGGCGGAACTCCGCAACCTTGTAGGGGCCGGTTGTCACAGGCTTGCGCGCCCAATCGAGCCAGCTCGCGGTCGCCTCGAAGCCACGGCGGCTGATGATGTCGGACCCGTAGCGCGACAGGCGGCCCTCGAGCGTCACGTCCGGCGTGGCGTTGACGAAGCGCACGGTGTAGCGGTCCACCGCCTCGACCCGCTCGAGCGCCGGCCAGGACCGCCGGGCGACGGCCGGCACTTCCGGCGGGAGTTCACGCCCCGGCCGGGGCGCGGGCATGCCTTCGCCGATCGGGATGGTGCGGCCCTGCGCGGAGGCCAGGGTGGTGCCGAACATGCGGTCGCGGCCGAAGGAGAAGACGACATCCTCCGCCGTCATCTCCTCGCCGTTGTGGAACATTACGCCGCGGCGCAGCGAGAGCTCGACGACGCTGTCCGAGATGCGCCGCCATTCGGTGGCGAGCCCCGGCACCGGCCCGAGCTGCCCCAGCCAGTCACGCCCGATCAGCCCTTCCCACATCGACGAATAGAACACCCGCTCGCCGACATTCGACTGCTCGCGCAGCGTCTCGAGCGTGTTGCTGTTCACCACCTTCTGCACGGCGATGGTGATGGCGGGTCGCTGGTCCGCCTGGCCCAGGGACGGGCGCGGCAGCACGGCCAGGGCGGGGGCGGCGATCAGCAGGCGACGGTTCAGCATGGGCGGGCGTTCCTTGCCGGGGTTCATTCGGCGGCGCGTGCGAGGCCTGGCGGCAGGGCGACGCCCCGTTCCTCCAGCCCGTGCGGCGTGGCGCGGAAATGCGTGAGCGTGCGTTCGGCATGCCGCATCCGGTGCGACAGCGCCTTCTGCGCGTATTGCTTCACCAGCCCGACATGCGCCGGGTCATCGGCCAGGTTGTCGAAGCAGTGCGGATCGCGCGCGAGGTCGAAGAACAGAGGCGGCAGCGCGGTGAAGTGCACGTATTTGTACCGGGCATCCTGCACCACGCAGAGCGCGCAATCATCCATCGGCAGGCCGAGCGCGCTCTCGGCCTTCGAGTAGTGGACGTCGCGGAAGTCGTATTCGTAGAACAGGTGGTGCCGCCAATCCCGCGGCGCGGGCCCGTCCAGCAGCGGCAGGATCGAGCGACCGTCGCAGGCACGCGGCACGTTGCCGCCCAGCGCCTCGAGGATGGTCGGCATCACGTCCACGCTTTCGGTGAAGGCCGATTCGATCGCTCCGGCGCGGTCGTTGCGCCCGCCATCCTTCACCACCAGCGGGATGCGAAAGCTCTCGTCCTGGTAGCCGATCTTGCCCAGCAGCCAGTGGTCACCGAGCTGCTCGCCATGGTCGGATGTGAAGACGATCATGGTGTCGTCCCACTGCCCGTTCTCGTCGAGCCAGGCGAAGACCCGGCCCAGGCAGTCGTCGATCTCGGTGATCAGGCCGGCATAGGTGGCGCGCATCTGGCGTATGGCGTCTTCGTGCAGGGCCGTCGCCGCACCGCCGGCGCCGTGGAAGAAGCTGCCCTGGCTGATGCCGCGCAGGTAGAATTCCAGCAGCGGGTGCTGCGCCGCCTCGTCCTCCCAGCGCTCGCGGCGGATCGGCGCGGGCATGTCGGCGGGCCTGTACATCGCGTGATACGGCGCGGGCGCGATGAAGGGCGGGTGCGGTCGATAGTAGCCGAGGTGCAGGAACCACGGCTTGCCGTTACGGCCCTTCAGGTAGGTGAGCGCGCGCTCGGTGAAGAAGGTGCTGTCCGACAATTCGGCGGGGATGCGGCAGGGGCGGTCGGTCACGCCGGGCACGGCGTCCTCGCCCTCGGGCAACCAGATGTCCTCACGCCGCTGCGGCAGCACGTAACCCTGATGCGCGAGCCAGCCGAAATAGCCGTCCATGTTCGGCTCGAAGGCACCGACGCTGCGGAAGCCATCCATCAGATCGCCGAGCGTGGTGAAGCGCGGGTCGCGCGGACCTGAGGTGCGCGGGTCCGGCGTGGTGGTGGTGTAGCCGATCAGCGCCGGGTCGTAGCCGATCAGCCGCAGCTGCTTGCCGAGATTGCTGTGCCGCGCATCGAGCGGCACCGTGTTCTGCACCGCGCGGTGGTTCATCAGATACAGGCCGGTCAGCAGGCTGGCGCGCGCCGGGCCGCAAGGCACTGTGTTGGTGACGTGGTTGCGGAAGGTCACGCCCTCCCGGCAGAGCCGGTCCAGGTTCGGTGTCCGCAAGAAACCCGCGCCGAGCGCGGGTACGAAATCCGTGCGCCACTGGTCGACGACGATGAGTAGTACGTTCTTCCGTTGGCGCATCTGTCCGGATCCCTTCGACGGGCCCGGGAGTACCTTCAATCGGCGACGGTCGTATGATGCTTCGGCTGACAATTCATGACAGCCACCCGGACCGGCGACGATGGACCAACAAGCGGAACGTTCATCCGTGGAGGACGCCGCGCGCGCCGGGTGCAGGCTGGTCGCCGCCTGGCGGTGGAACCCAGGGGCGATCCGGCCCACCGCGATGTGGGACGGGTTCGGAGGCGTCCGCGCGCGTCATCCTGCGGTTGGATATCCCGCGCATCGTCGCAAGCGGATCTGAAGGTCCCCAAGGCCGCGGCGGGTTCCGACCGGTGTCGAGGAGATCGGCCGCAGCTTGGGCGGCCCCGCGGGGCTGCCACGCGTTGCCGCCCTGATCACCTCCGACACAGCCGGGATCGGGGGCCGGTGGGCGCGGCCGCGGCGAATCCGCTTCCGGCACCGGCGGGCCTGCCGTAGCGTCGAGGCAACGGGCGGGCCATCAACGGCCCCGGGACAGGGGGCAGGCTTGGCCTATGCGCTGCAGCAGCTGATCAACGGGATCAGCCTCGGCATGATCTACGGGCTGATCGCGGTGGGCTACACCATGGTCTACGGCATCATCGGCATGATCAACTTCGCCCATGGCGACATCTTCATGGTTGGCGCCTTCATCGCGCTGATCTCGATCGTCATGCTGGTCTCGGGCGGGATCATGGACGGGCCGGCGGCGATCCTGATCGTGCTGCTGGTCTCGATGTGCGTCACCGCGCTGTACGGCTGGACGGTGGAGCGCGTGGCCTATCGCCCGCTGCGCGGGTCCTTCCGCTTGGCACCGCTGATCAGCGCCATTGGCATGTCGATCGTGCTGCAGAACTACGTTCAGGTCGCCCAGGGGGCGCGCGTGAAGCCTGTCGAGCCGCTGCTGCCCGGCGGCGTTGAGGTGCTGCGCGCCGAGGCTTTCGTCGTGCAGTTCTCCTACATGCAGATGCTGATCATCGCGGTGACGCTCGGCGTGCTCGCCGTCTTCACATGGCTGGTCACGCGCACGCCGCTCGGCCGTGCCATGCGTGCCTGCGAGCAGGACCGCAAGATGGCCTCGCTGCTCGGCATCGACACTGACCGCACCATCAGCCTGACCTTCGTGATCGGCGCGGCGCTGGCCGCCGTCGCGGGCACCATGTACCTGCTGCGCTATGGCGTGATCGACTTCTACATCGGCTTCCTCGCCGGCGTGAAAGCCTTCACCGCGGCCGTGCTGGGCGGTATCGGGTCCCTGCCCGGGGCGGTGCTGGGCGGGTTGCTGATCGGGCTGATCGAGACCTTCTGGTCGGCCTATTTCTCCGTGCAGTACAAGGATGTCGCGGCCTTCTCGATCCTGGTGCTGGTGCTGATCTTCATGCCCACCGGGCTGCTCGGCCGCGCCGAGGTCGAGAAGGTATGAACGGCGAGATCGCCGCCATCACCATGGCGGCCCGCCCGAAGGTCGCGGCCGCGGCGGTGAAGGACGCCGCGATCACCGCGCTGATCGCCTTCGGCCTGTTCTTCCTGCTGGTCGGGCTGCGCACCGATGTCGGGCCCTCGGGCGGGCTGGTGCTGCGGCAGCGCTGGGGCGAGGTTGCGATCCTGGTGGTGCTGGCCTTCTTCGGGCGGCTCGGGCTGCTCACCTGGCGCGGCCTGCGCGGGGAGGCGAAACCGGCCACCGCCGCGCGTACCGAGGCGCTGCGCAAGGCTGGGCGGCTGGTCGCACCGGTCTTCATCCTGCTGGCAGTCGCACTGCCCTTCATCCCCGGCACCGGGCGCTACGAGCTCGATCTCGGCATCCTGGTGCTGACCTACGTTATGCTCGGCTGGGGGCTGAACATCGTGGTCGGGCTCGCGGGGCTGCTCGACCTCGGCTACGTCGCCTTCTATGCGGTCGGCGCCTATTCCTACGCGCTGCTGGCCACCACCTTCGGCCTGTCCTTCTGGATCTGCCTGCCGCTGGCGGGAATCCTCGCGGCCTTCTGGGGCGTGCTGCTGGGCTTCCCGGTGCTGCGGCTGCGCGGCGACTACCTCGCGATCGTGACACTGGCCTTCGGCGAGATCATCCGCGTCGTGCTGATCAACTGGGCCTCGCTGACCGGCGGGCCGAACGGCATCACCGGCATCCCCCGGCCGACCTTCTTCGGCCTGCCCTTCAACATGTCGGGCGATCCGGGCAGTTTCGCCGGCTTCTTCGGGCTCGAGCCCTCGCCGGTGCATCGCGTGATCTTCCTGTACTACCTGATCCTCGCACTCGCACTGCTGACCAACTGGGTCAGCATCCGCCTGCGCCGTCAGCCGCTCGGCCGTGCCTGGGAAGCGCTGCGCGAGGACGAGATCGCCTGCCGCGCACTCGGCATCAACGTCACCACGACGAAGCTGACCGCCTTCGCGCTGGGGGCGATGTTCGCGGGCTTCGCCGGGTCCTTCTTCGCCACGCGGCAGGGCTTCATCAGCCCGGAGAGCTTCACCTTCATCGAGAGCGCCATCATCCTCGCCATCGTCGTGCTGGGGGGCATGGGCAGCCAGATCGGCATCGCCATCGCGGCCCTGGTGATGATCGGCGGCTTCGAGATCTTCCGCGACCTGGATGAATGGCGGATGCTGGTGTTCGGCGGCGCGATGGTGCTGATCATGGTGGTCCGCCCGCGCGGGCTCGTCGGCAGCCGCACGCCGACCGTGGCACTGGGCACGCGCCGCGCGATCGGCGCGGAACATGTCGCCGAGGGGCGCGGCTGACCGTGGCGGAGCCGATCCTGCAAGCCGAGGCGCTGACCATGCGCTTCGGCGGCCTCACCGCCGTCGATGCCGTCTCCTTCACCGCGTCACGCGGCGACATCACCGCCATCATCGGCCCGAACGGCGCGGGCAAGACCACGATGTTCAACTGCATCACCGGCTTCTACCGGCCAAGCGACGGGCGGCTGCGCCTGTTCCGCGACGGCACGCCGGTCGAGCTGCAATCCCTGCCCGGCCATCGCATCGCCCGCGCCGGCGTGGCGCGCACCTTCCAGAACATCCGCCTGTTTCCCGGCATGACGGCGCTCGAGAACCTGCTCGTCGCGCAGCACAACACGCTGATGGCATCGACCGGATTCGGCATCGGCGCTCTGCTGGGGGCACCCGGCTATCGCCGGGCGGAGAAGCGCGCAATCGAGAAGGCACGCCACTGGCTCGATGCCACTGCATTGCTGGAGCGCGCCGACGACCCCGCCGGCGCCCTGCCCTATGGCCAGCAGCGGCGGCTCGAGATCGCGCGCGCCATGTGCACCGACCCGCTGCTGCTCTGCCTCGATGAACCCGCCGCCGGGCTGAACCCGCGCGAATCCGACGAGCTTTCGGCCCTGCTGCGCCGCATTCGCGACGGCGGCTGCTCGCTGCTGCTGATCGAGCATGACATGGGCGTGGTCATGGGCATCTCCGACCGCGTCGTGGTGCTCGACCACGGCAAGAAGATCGCCGATGGCGCGCCGGCCGAGGTGCGCGCCGACCCGCGCGTCATCGCGGCCTATCTCGGCGAGGGGGACGAGGAATGACCGCCCCCATGCTGTCCATCGAGGGTGTCTGCGCCGCCTACGGCGCCGTCCAGGCCCTGCGCGACGTGACCATCAGCGTCGCCCCGGGCGAGATCGTCACGCTGGTGGGGGCGAACGGCGCGGGCAAGTCCACCCTGCTGATGACCATCTGCGGCGACCCACGCGCGCGCGCCGGGCGGATCGCCTTCGAAGGGCGCGACATCACCGCGCTGCCGACGCACGAGATCATGCGCCTCGGCCTCGCGCAGGTGCCGGAAGGCCGGCGCGTCTTCCCGCGCATGTCGGTGATGGAGAACCTGCTGATGGGCGCGCAGGTGGCGGGGCATGATCCCGCGCCGCTTCTGGCCCAGGTTTTCGCCCTGTTTCCGCGCCTGCAGGAACGCCAGGCACAGCGCGGTGGCACGCTGTCGGGGGGCGAGCAGCAGATGCTCGCGATCGGCCGCGCTCTCATGTCGAAGCCGCGGCTGCTGCTGCTGGACGAGCCCTCGCTCGGCCTCGCGCCGCTGATCGTGCGGCAGATCTTCGCCGCCATCCGCGACCTGAACCAGAAGGAGGGCCTGACCGTCCTGCTGGTCGAGCAGAACGCCAACCAGGCGCTGCGCCTCGCGCATCGCGGCTATGTGCTGGTGAACGGGCGCATCACCCTGGCCGGGACGGGGCGTCAGCTGCTGGCCATGCCGGAGGTGCGCGACGCCTATCTCGGCGGGGGTCACTGAGGCTATAGGGCGGCCATGCTGCGGCTGACGGAGATCAAGCTTCCCCTGGACCACGCCCCCGAGGCGCTGGAGGAAGCGGTGCGCGCGCGCCTGGACCTGCGCGGCGATGCATTGCGCGCGGTGCATGTCGCCCGGCGGGCCTGGGATGCGCGGCGGCGCTCCGACATCCACCTGGTCTATTCGCTCGATATCGAGGTGGCGGACGAGGCCGCGCTCCTGGCCCGCGCCGCGCGCGACCCAGCGCTGGGCCGCGTGCTGGCACCGACGCCGGACACGCGCTACCACCATGTCGCGCGCGCACCGGCCGGGGGCTGGCAGCGCCCTTTGGTGATCGGCACCGGCCCCTGCGGCATCTTCGCCGCCCTGATCCTGGCCGAGATGGGCTTCCGCCCCATCATCCTCGACCGCGGCAAGCTGGTGCGCGAACGCACGAAGGACACCTGGGCGCTGTGGCGCCGCCGTGTGCTGACCCCGGAATCCAACGTGCAGTTCGGGGAGGGCGGCGCGGGCACCTTCTCCGACGGCAAGCTCTATTCCGGCATCAAGGCGCCGGAATCCGTATCGCGTAAGGTGCTGACGGAGTTCGTGGCGGCCGGCGCGCCGGAGGAAATCCTGTTCGTCGCCAAGCCGCATATCGGCACTTTCCGCCTGGTGACGATGGTGGAATCGCTCCGCGCCAAGATCGAGGCGCTGGGCGGCGAATACCGCTTCGGCACGCGCGTGACGGACTTCGCCATCGAGACCGGGCGCGACGGGGTTCGCCGGATCCGCGGCGTGGTGACGGAAGCGGGCGAGACCATCGCGACGGATCACGTGGTGCTCGCCATCGGCCACTCCGCGCGCGACACCTTCGCCACGCTGCACGAGCGCGGCGTCTTCGTCGAAGCCAAGGCCTTCTCCATCGGCGTGCGCATCGAGCATCCACAATCCATCATCGACCGCGCGCGCTTCGGCGACTTTGCCAAGCACCCGATCCTGGGTGCGGCCGACTACAAGCTGGTGCACCACTGCGGCAACGGGCGCAGCGTCTATTCCTTCTGCATGTGCCCGGGCGGGACGGTGGTGGCCGCGACCTCCGAACCCGGCCGCGTGGTGACCAACGGCATGTCCCAGTATTCGCGCGCCGAGCGCAACGCGAATGCCGGCATCGTCGTCGGCATCACGCCGGAGCGGGACTACCCGGGCCATCCGCTGGCCGGCGTGGATTTCCAGCGGCGCTGGGAAGAACGCGCCTTCATCGCGGGCGGCGGCGACTACAGCGCCCCGGCGCAGCTGGTGGGCGATTTCCTGGCGGGGCGGCCATCGACGCATCTCGGCGCCGTGGTACCCTCCTACAAGCCGGGCGTGACACCGACCGACCTCGCGCTCTGCCTGCCCGATTTCGCGGTAGCCGCGATCCGCGAGGCCCTGCCCGCCTTCGGCAAGCAGATCCGCGGCTTCGACATGGCGGAGGCGGTGATGACGGGGGTGGAGACCCGCACCTCCTCCCCCATCCGCATCCGGCGCGACGCCGCCTGCGTCAGCGTCAACACGCAGGGGCTGTATCCGGCCGGCGAGGGTGCGGGCTATGCGGGCGGCATCTATTCCGCAGCGGTGGACGGCATCCGCGTGGCGGAGGCGGTCGGGCGCGCCATGGCAGGACTGGCGGCGGCGGCGTGACGCATTTCGATGTGGTGGTGATCGGCGCCGGTGCTGCCGGCATGTTCGCCGCCATGCGCGCCGGGCAGCGCGGGCGGTGCGTGCTGCTGCTGGAACACACCGATGAACCGGGCCGGAAAATCCTGATCAGCGGTGGCGGGCGCTGCAACTTCACCAATCTCGGCTGCGTGCCGGAACGCTTCCTCTCGGCCAATCCGCATTTCGCGCGCTCGGCACTCGCGCGCTACACGCAGCACGACTTCGTGGCGCTGGTACGCCGCCACGGCATCGCCTTCCACGAGAAGACGCTCGGCCAGCTGTTCTGCGACGGATCGGCGCGGCAGATCGTGGCGATGCTGCTGGCGGAATGCGCAGCCGCGGGCGTGGCGCTGCGCGTGTCGCACCGCGTGACCGACATCAGCCGCGCCGATCGCTTCACCATCGCGACCGACCATGGCGATTTCAGCGCGGAAAGCCTGGTGCTCGCGACCGGCGGGCTGTCCATCCCCAAGATGGGCGCGACCGGCTTCGCGCATGACGTGGCGCGCCGCTTCGGGCTGCCGCTGGTCACCCCGCGCCCCGGCCTGGTGCCCTTCACCTTCGACGGCGCGATGCTCGACCTGATGCGCCCGCTCGCCGGCGTGGCGCTGCCGGTCGTCGCGCGCGCAGGGCGCGCGGCCTTCGCCGAGGCGATGCTCTTCACCCATCGCGGCCTGTCCGGGCCGGCGGTGCTGCAGGCGTCATCCTACTGGGCGCCGGGCGATCCCGTGACGGTCGACCTGGCGCCAGGCCACGACGCCAGCGCCGCGCTGCTGGCCGCCAAGCGCGCGCGGCCCAAGGCCGAACCACGCACCATCCTCGCCGACCTGCTGCCGCAGCGCCTGGCGCAGGCTCTCGCCGCGCTGCAGTTGCCCCCGCGCGTGATCGGCGAGGTCGCGGACGCGCCACTGAAGGCGCTCGGCGCGCTGCTCAACCGCTGGTCGCTCACGCCCGCCGGCACCGAGGGCTACGCCAAGGCCGAGGTCACGCTGGGCGGCATCGATACCGCCGCGCTGTCGCAGAAGACGATGGAGGCGAAGCACGTTCCCGGCCTCTTCGCGGTAGGCGAGGCGGTGGACGTGACCGGCTGGCTCGGCGGCTACAATTTCCAATGGGCCTGGTCGAGCGGCTGGGCGGCAGGCGAGGCAGCCTAGCGCACCAGCCCCGTCGGCACATCGGCGGCGCCGCGCGGATGCAGCCTCGCGCTGGACTCCGCTGCGCCGCGACGCCACATGCCTCCCATGCGCGCCCTGCCCCTGCTCGCCGCCCTCTCCCTCGCCGCCTGCGCCACCCAGGCGGGCTTCGATGCGCGCATGCAGGGCCTGGTCGGCATGGCCGAGGGCGACGTGGTGCAGTCCATCGGCGTGCCCGATGGCGACTTCACCACGCCGGATGGCCGGCGATTCCTGCAATACGAGCGGCTCGGCGTCTCCACGCCCACGCCCGCGCCGGTGATGGGCCTGGGCATCGGCGGCTTCGGCTGGCGCGGCGGCTTCGGATCCGGCGTGGGCTTCGGCGCCGCCTATCCGGGCTACCTGCCGCCGCCGCCCTGCTCGGTCACCTTCGAGATCCGCGCGGCACGCGTGGCATCCTTCACGCGGCGCGGGTCGGGCTGCGTGGCGGCGCCGCCGGAGTGAACAGCGCCCGTCTCCGCGAGGATCTTCACCCGCGCGGATGACGCCATCCGAGCGGGATGCGCCCTACCGCTGCACCACCGCCAGCGGAAACGACCGCAGGTCCCGCTGCGCCGCCCGGAACACCGCGTTCTGCTGGTGCCCCTTCTCGCGCGCCAGCTGCGGCACGCGGCGCATCACCCATTCCCCCAGCGCCAGCGCCGTCACCCGCCCCTCCTGGTCCACCGCCGCGCGCCCGCGCAGCCCCTCCATCAGGGCATAGGCGAACACACCGTTGCGGTCGTCGTAGGAATCCAGGGCCTCCTGCACGGAAGACGACGCCGCCAGCAGGAAGCGCCCGGTGTCGTTGCCGATCGCCGCCAGCTGGTCGATGTCGATCTGACCGGCATAGCAGGTGTCGATCATGATGAAGGCGTCGCGCGCGCGGATGCGCGCGAGTGCCGCCACCAGCGTCGCATCGTCGATGGTCTGCTGGCGCAGCACCGTCATCGAGGAGGTGTCGCGCACATCCGCCGGCAGGAACAGGAAGCGGTTGCCCGGCTGCGACACGATGCCGTGCCCAGCGATATACAGGATGAAGGTATCCGCCGGCGCGGTATCCCGGGCCGCGGCGGCGAGCGCGTCCAGCACGCCGCGCCGCGTGGCGCGGTCGTTCGGCAGGACGCGCAGATCCACATCGCGGAACAGCCCGTTGCCGGAGGCGCGCAGCGCCTCGCCCACCGCCCGCGCATCCGGCGCGGCGAAGCGCAGGTTCAGCTCATGCTGCGCGTATTCGTTCACGCCGATCGCGAGCACCACCAGGCGCCCCGCGCCGGGCGGCGCCTCGGGCTCGCCCGGCCGGCGCAGCACCATCGCCGGCCCCTCGGCGAACAGCGCACCGTCGCTGGCATAGAGCCGCGTCGCCACGCGATTGGTGCCGGGGTCGAGCGGCACCTCGACGCTCGCCTCACCCACCGCGGGCTCGGCGCGCGCGGCGATGCGGTCGTTCACCAGCACATCGAGCGGCCCGAAGCCCAGGCCGCGATCGGTCGCGGTGAAGGTCATGCGCAGCGCCGAGGCACCTTCGGGCAGCGCGCGCGCATCCCAGCCGATGCTGCGGCAGTCGGTGCCCACCACCGCGCAGAGCGTTCCGCCGGCCAGCGAGGGCAGCCGCCCGATCCGCTGCCGAACCTCGCCCAGCTGCACCAGGCGCTCGGCCGCCGGCGCATAGTCGCCGGCGATCCTCCCGCGCACCGCGCGCGGCGCATAGAGCGCGCGATAGGCCTGCTGGAAGGAGGCCCATTCCGGCGTCTCGTTGCGCTTGCCGTTGAGGTGCACGCCGACCAGCTCCTGCCCGCCATTGGGCGCGTGGTCGAACAGACCCTCGGGCGTCCAGAGTACCCAGCGCAGCGTCTCGGCATGCACGAACAGCGCGGCCTGCTCGCGCAGCGCACCGGCCTCGAAGCGGTACCAGCGGATGGTGCCGTCGCCGAGTGCGACCACCCCCATGTCGCCCGCCACGGTCACGCCCCACACCGCGCCCGGCGTCGGTACGGAATCGATCAGCCTGCCCTGCGCATCGAACAGCCTGAGGTGGGTGTCGGTGCCGAGCAGGAAGCCGTCCTCGCGCACCAGGATCGCGAGGGAGCGGGCGAACTCGCCCTCGCCCAGGCGCAGCGGCACGTTGCCCAGGCGCGGCCGGTTGGAATTCTGCCAGTCCAGCACGCGGATGCGCGGGGTCTCGGTGCGGGCCGCGCTGAACCCCGCCTCCCCGCCCCAGGCCGAGAGGTTGCCGGTCAACGGGTCGAAGACCAGCGGCGCGCCGCCGGCGCGCAGCGTGAAGCGCACCTGCGTGCCATCGGCCGAGAGCGCGAGCGTCACGCCGGTATTACGGAAATCCCCGCCCGGCGGCCGCGGCGCGATCGCGACCGTGCCGTCCGGCGCGATCCGCCCCCAGCCCGGATCGGCCGCCGCATAGGCCAGCCCGCCCTGGGGCAGCGGCAGCAGATGGGAGATCGCGTCGCGCGCGGCCGGAATGTCGGTGAAGGGGCCATGGCCGAAATCCGCCCAGCGGCGGATCACGAATTCGCGGCGCGTCTCGGACGGCGCCGCGGCGGAGGGCACCGGCGCGGGGGTCGGCGCGGGCTGCTGATCGCGCACCGCGAGGCCGCGCCCGCCCGGGCTCGAGACGGAGGAACCGCCGGGCGGCGCCGCCCCGCG
>NZ_JACADR010000669.1 GCF_016106005.1 Roseomonas rosulenta | reverse complement strand
GGTGCGCCGGTGCCGGGCTGGCCCACCTCCATGCGGATGATGCCGGGCGCGCCCGCGGGCAGGGCGGCGGCGCGCGCGTTGGCGGCGGCGATCACGTCCATCACGAGGAACGGGGGCGCGTCGCCCGCCCGGCCGACCTTCATCGCTGCCTCACCGCGTGCTGGACACCCTCGCGCGCCACCGCGCGCCTAATGCCTTCGCGCGTCACCGCGCGCCTGACGTCCCCGCGCGTCACCGCGCGAAGCTGCCGATCGCGACACCGCCACCGCGCGGATCGGAGGCGCCGATGCAGCCTGCGCTGCTGCCCGGCGCATAGCCGGGGCAGGAGATCACCAGCCCGCGCCCGGGCTCGGGCACCGCCGCGAAGATATCGGCCGTGGGCGTCCGCCGCAGCACCGCGGCCAAGGCCCCGCCCGCCGCTGCGCCGGCCTCCTGCTGCCCGGACCCCGCGCTCGCGGCACGGAAGCCGCGCAGCTCGCGGTTGGTCGCGAGCGTCACCCCCA
>NZ_JACADR010000668.1 GCF_016106005.1 Roseomonas rosulenta | reverse complement strand
GAGCGGCCGATGCTGCCCGGCCTGCCCGCGATCCTGGCGCATCTGCGCGCGGCGGGGCCGATGCCAGCGGGGCTGCGGGCGATTTTCCTCGATGCGCGCGACCGGGTGGTCGCGGAGGAGGCGCTGGGCGTGGCCGAGGGCAGCGCCGGCGCGCGGGTGCTGCGCCGCGCCGTGGCGCTCGATGCCGCGGCGGTGATCCTGCTACGCCATGCGCCCGAGGGCGATCCGACGGCGCTTGCCGCCGATGTGCTGTTCGCCCAGCGCATTGCCGGCGCGGCGCAGGTGATCGGTGTCGAGCTGCGCGACCACCTGGTGGTCGGCGCCGGTGCGCCGGCCTCACTGCGCGGGCTCGGCCTGATGGGCTGAGGGATCGGATGGCGATGCCGGTGCCGGACGTCCGGATGCGCCTCGCGGCGCAGTCCCGGGCGGTCTGTCGGCACCGCAGCGAACCCCGGGGGCGGGCATGGCGTGGGGGCCGGTGGGGCGGCCCCGGCCCGGGCCCCG
>NZ_JACADR010000667.1 GCF_016106005.1 Roseomonas rosulenta | reverse complement strand
CTGGCGCGCGCCGGCTATCGCCTGGCGGCGTCGGACCGGGCCCCCGGCGCCGACCCTGGCGCGGCGCGCGAACGCCGCGACCTGCTGGCCGCCGGCCTGCTGAGCGCCCCCTTCCTGCTGGGCATGGTGGGCATGGCGTTCGGCCAGGACTGGATGCCCGGCGCCTGGGTCCAGGCTGCGCTGGCGACCCCGGTGGTGTTCTGGCTGGGCGCGCGCTTCTGGCGTGCGGGCTTCGCGGCGCTGCGCGCGGGCAGCGGCAACATGGACCAGTTGGTGGCGCTGGGCACCGGCGCCGCCTGGGGGCTCTCGGTGTTCCTGCTGCTGCGCCACGGCGCCCACCACGCCCATGCGCTGTATTTCGAGGCCGCGGCCGTGGTGGTGTTCTTCGTTCTGCTGGGAAAGTGGCTCGAGGCGCGGGCGAAGCGCGCCACGGGGGCGGCGATCGCCGCGCTGCTCGACCTCGCGCCGCGCACCGCGCGCCGGATCGAGGGCGGCGCGGAGGCCGAGG
>NZ_JACADR010000666.1 GCF_016106005.1 Roseomonas rosulenta | reverse complement strand
CCCGCCGCTCGCGGCCGCCACGCCGGCCGGCCGGCCCGAGGCCCTGCCGGTCACCCAGGGCCGCGTGCTGGCAAGCATCGTCGCGGTGCCGCCTGGCGTGCCGGGGGTCTCGATGCGTGTCTTCCTCGGCCTGGCATCCGCCTCCGCCGACACGCCCGTCACCGATCCCCATTATGTCGGCATCTTTACCTTCTTCGACGATCCGGCGGCGCATGCGGGGCACGGCGCCGGGGGCGAGGCGACGCGGTCCTTCGTCGTCGATGTCACGCGGACCGTGCAGCGCCTGGTCCGCGCGGGCCAGCCGGTGGAGGCGGAAACGCAGCTCGTGCTGGTGCCCGTGCTGCCCGGCGGCAGCCCGCCCAGCGTGACCATCCGCGAGGTCTCGCTGGCGG
The DNA here is from genome assembly GCF_016106005.1 of Roseomonas rosulenta. Lineage (GTDB taxonomy): Bacteria > Pseudomonadota > Alphaproteobacteria > Acetobacterales > Acetobacteraceae > Neoroseomonas > Neoroseomonas rosulenta. Next base: position 123 of record NZ_JACADR010000666.1, on the reverse strand, counting down.
TGTCGTGATCCGCCGGCGCAGGCTCGGCGCGGCGGCGCTGCTGGGTGCGGGCACCCCCGCCTGCCTGGCACAGCCGCGGGGCGAGGCGCGCGCCGGCCGCCCGGCGACGATGCCCCTGCCGCC
>NZ_JACADR010000665.1 GCF_016106005.1 Roseomonas rosulenta | reverse complement strand
GCTCTTCCGATCAGCCCCTGGCACGAGCCCGCGCCGCGCGGCGCCGCACCCGACCGCGCGGTGCTGCTCGGCCGCGCACTGGCGCCGGCCGAGGGGCTGGACGCCTGGACGCAGCGCGACCCGGCACGCTGGGATGCGGCGCGCGCTGGCCTCACGCGCCTTGTTGCCGCCGATGCGCAGCAGGAAGCCACCGCCATCGCGCTGCTGCTGCGCGAGGCGATGGAGACCGAGGGCGCGCGCGCCGCGCTGATCACGCCGGATCGCGACCTGGCGCGGCGCGTCTGCGCCGAACTCGCGCGCCACGGCATCACCGCCGATGACAGCGCCGGCGAGCCGCTGGCCGAAACACCCGCCGCCGCCTTCCTGCGCCTGGTCGCGCGCATGGTCGCGGAGGGCTTCGCGCCGGTGCCGCTGCTGTCCGTGCTGAAGCATCCGCTGTGCGCCGGCGGCATGGCGCGCGACGAATGGCTCGCGGCGGCGCGCGCGCTGGAACGCATCGCGCTGCGCGGGCCGCGGCCGGCGCCGGG
>NZ_JACADR010000664.1 GCF_016106005.1 Roseomonas rosulenta | reverse complement strand
GCGCGCGCGTCGCCGTCGCGCTGCCCGCGGTGCTGGTGCTGCCCGACGGGCAGCGCGTCGATGCCCGCACGCACGACCTCTCGCTCGGCGGCGCCGGCCTCGTCGTCGCCCGCATGCCCGACCTGCCCGAGGGCACCGAGCTGCGCATGGAACTGCCGATGGGCGAGGAGACCATCATCCTCGCCGCCAGCTTCCTGCGCCTGGAGGGCGGCGAGGCGCAGCTCGCCTTCCTCACCCGCACCATCGCGGAGGAGAGCGCCGTGGTGCGCGCGGTCTTCGGCCGCGCCGACGCCTGGCTCGGCTGGGACCGCCATCGGCCTGACCGCCCGCTGCGCTCGCTCGTGGAGGTGGTGGCGACGGTGGGCGCGGTCTTCACCGGGCGCTCGCAGCTCTCCTTCGCCTGGTGGCGCGCGCGTCGCGCGCGGCGCGAGGCGCTGCGCGCGCCGGTCACGCCCGTGGCGGCGGAACGCCGTTCGGAGGTGCTGGCACCGCGCGGCGGCGCGGCGCTGATGGCGCTCTTGCTGCTCCT
>NZ_JACADR010000663.1 GCF_016106005.1 Roseomonas rosulenta | reverse complement strand
ACGGGCTGTCCGACGAGCGCTGCGAGTATCTCATCAAGGACCGCCTGTCGTTCATGCGCTTCCTCGGCCTCGGGCTGGCCGACCCGGTGCCGGATGCCAACACGATCTGGACCTTCCGCGAGGCGTTGAAGCGTGCCGGCGCGGTGGAGCGGCTGTTCGCGCGGTTCGATGCCACGCTGCGCGCCGCCGGCTACCTGGCGATGGGCGGGCAGATCGTGGACGCGACCATCGTCGCCGCGCCGAAGCAGCGCAACACCGAGGCGGAGCGGGCGGCGATCAAGGCCGGACAGGTACCCGAAGGCTGGGCCGAGAAGCCCGCGAAGCTGCGCCAGAAGGATCGCGACGCGCGCTGGACGGTGAAGTTCTCCAAGGCCAAGCCGCGCGAGGATGGCGCGCCGCAGGTCGATCTCGCGGTGCCGGCCTTCGGGTACAAGAACCATGTCGCGATCGATCGCCGGCACGGCCTGATCCGCGGCTGGACCGCGAGCCACGCCGCGGCCCATGACGGGGCGCGGCTGGCGGAGGTGGTC
>NZ_JACADR010000662.1 GCF_016106005.1 Roseomonas rosulenta | reverse complement strand
GCTGGATCGCATCGAGCCTAGAACGCCGGCCGGCGCCGGTGAACAGCCCCCGCTTGCGCGGCGCCGCCCCGCGCCGCAGGGTCCGGCCGCGAGCAGATGGGGGGATGCACATGCGCGTGGCGATCCTTGGCGCGGGGGCGATCGGACCGGGCTGCGCGGCGCTGGCGGCGAGCCGCGGGCACGAGGCGCTGCTGTGGTCGCCCTCCGGCGCCGGCACGGCCGGGCTGGGCGATGCCCTGCAGGCCGAGGGCGCGCTGGAGGGCCGGTTTCCCGTCGCTGTCGCCGCCACGCTCGACCAGGCCTTCGCCGGCGCCGACGCCGCGCTGCTGACCGTGCCGGCCTATGCGCTGCCAGCGCTGCTGCCGCGCATCGCGGCCGCCATCCCGAAGGACCTGCCGCTGCTGATCGCGCCGGCGGCCTCGCTGGCGCCGCTCGCCTTCGCGCGGCTGCGCGGGCCGGGCGCACCGGTGGGGGCCATGGCGACCACGCCCATCACCGGCCGGCGCAGCGCGCCCGACCGCGTGCGCATCGCCG
>NZ_JACADR010000661.1 GCF_016106005.1 Roseomonas rosulenta | reverse complement strand
CGCTGCTGCTGCGCGCCGGCCCGGCGCTCGCCGCCGGGCAGGACTGGCTCGGCATGCTGGACGACCGCGAGCCCGGTGCGGTGCTGCATCATCACGGCCGCCCGCCCGCCGCCTGCGCGCTGGCCGCCTGGCGCGACGCCGGCGGCCGCGACTGGGACGCCGAGGACCTGGCCGTGCTGCGCTCCATGGCCGCGATGCTGGGTGCGGTGCTCGGCTTCGACCGGATGCAGCGCGAGCTGGAACGGCAGGCCAGCACCGACCCGCTGACCGGCCTCGCCAACCGCCGGGCCTTCCTCGATGCGCTGGAGGGCCGCCTGCAGGGCGCGCCCGGCGCGCTGGTCTTCCTCGACCTCGACAATCTGAAGCCCCTGAACGACCTGCACGGGCACGAGGCCGGCGACGCAGCGCTGCGCGCCACCGCACGGCTGCTGCGCGGCAGCGCCGCGCCGGGCGACATCGCCGCGCGCTTCGGCGGCGACGAATTCATCCTCTGGATCGCCGGCGCCGACGAGGCCGCCGCGGTCGCGCGCGCGC
>NZ_JACADR010000660.1 GCF_016106005.1 Roseomonas rosulenta | reverse complement strand
CTGTCGCCGGCCCCCCCGCTCCAGCCGTGGCCGGGGTCCGGCCGTGCGCTCTCCCGCTCCCCTCCTGCGCGCCGCCGGCGGGCGCGCGCTGCTGCTGCCGCGCATGCGCGCCCTCGCCGGCCTGTCCACCGAGGATGCGGACGAGCTCGCCCTGCCCGACCTTCTCGACCTGCCGCCGGCCGTGGAACCGCTGACGCGCCAGGCCGTCCTGGCGGCGATGACGCAGAAGATCCCGCGCCGCGCCGGCGGCCCCGCCACGCCGGAGCAGGCCTGGCTGCTTGCCGGCGAACTCGCGCGGCTGTTCGACGAGATCGCGCTGGAGGAGCCCGACCTCGCATCGCTCGAATCCCTGCCGCCGGCCGAGATCGCGCAGGCCTGGCTGGCGCGGCTCGACGCGTTGGTGCCGGACCGCCACGCGGCGCATTGGCAGATCACCACCACCGTGCTGCGGGCCATCGCCACCGACTGGAACGACTGGCTCGACCAGCGCGGGCTGCTCGACATCGGGCTGCGGCGCGTGCGCGCGCTCGCGGCGCAG
>NZ_JACADR010000066.1 GCF_016106005.1 Roseomonas rosulenta | reverse complement strand
GCCGGGCCCGGCGGGCCACCCGCGCGTGAGAAAGCCTCTTCCCCTGCCAAGCGATTCCGCGACACGCTTTGCTTCCGCAAAGATGCGGATGTGCAGGGGGCTTCCATGGTGAAGAGGCGAGACGTGCTGGCGCTGGCCGGCGCCGGGGTGGCCCTGCCGGGCCTGGTGCGCGCACAGGGTGCGCCGCAATTCACCTTCCGGCTGCATTCCTTCTCCTCGCCGACCGCGCTCGACCACACCATGCACCTCGATCGCTGGGCGGAACGCATCGCCACGGCGTCGGGCGGGCGCATCAAGGTCGAAGTCTATCCCGCCATGCAGCTCGGCGGGCAGCCGCGCGACCTTGTGCAGCAGCTCGAGGACGGCGTGGTCGACCTGATCTGGACCGTGCCGGGCTTCACCCCCGGCCGCTTCATGGGCGTGGAAGGGCTCGAGCTGCCCTTCATGAACACCGGGCTTTCGGCCACCGAGAGCCCGGCGGCCTTCAACTTCGTGCAGAAGCACCTGGCGGACAACGAGTTCCGCGGCATCAAGATCATCGCCATCAACGCCACCGACCGCGCGCTGGTGCACACCACGCGCAAGCCGATCCGCACGCTGGAGGACTGGCGCGGCCTGCGCATCCGCGTCGCCGGGCGCTGGATCGGCGAGGCGGTGACCGCACTCGGCGCCACGCCGGTCGGCATCGCCCTGCCCGGCGTCTACGAGGCCCTGGCGCGCGGCCAGGTGGACGGGATGATGATCAACTGGGCGATCACCCAGCCCTTCCGCTTCTACGAGGTGGCGAAGTTCCACAGCCAGCCTGGGGGGGGGATCTTCCAGGGCATGATCCTGACGCTGATGAGTCAGCGCTCCTACAACCGCCTGCCCGCCGACCTGAAGGCGGTGATCGATGCCGATTCCGGCGCGCCGCTCTCTGCCCGGCTCGGCGAGATCTGGGACAGCCAGACCGGCCCCGCGGTCGAGGCGACCCGCACCGCGCCGGGCAACGAGATCATCGACATCCCCGATGCCGAGAAGGCGCGCTGGCGCACCGCGGTGCAGCCCGTCTACGACGCCTGGATCGCCGAGATGAACCGGCGCGGGCGCAACGGCCGCGCCATGTTCGACGACATCCAGGCGATCGCCGCCTCCGCGCGGTCGTGACCGGGCTGCGCGGGGTCCTCACCGCCATAGCGCAGGCGGGCGCGCTTCTGGGCGGCGTGCTGCTGCTGGTGGCGGTGGGCGTGACCTGCGCCTCGGTCGCGCGCGGCGCCTTCGGTCGGCCGATCCTGGGCGATTCCGAGATGGTGGAGATGTCGCTCGGCGTGGCTGTCGCGCTGTACCTGCCCTGGGCGGAGATACGCGGCAGCCACGTGATCGTCGATGTCTTCACCGCGCGGCTGCCCGCGCGCGGCATCGCCTGGCTGGATGCGGCGATGCGCGCCTGCGTCGCGCTGGTCGCGACCGTGCTGGCGGTGCAGATCACCGACGGCGCCTTCCGGCAATGGGACCGGGAACGCGCGACCATGTTCCTCGAGCTGCCCTACTGGTGGGGCTACGCCGGCGCCGCCCTCGGGCTCGCGCTGTGGACCGTGACGGCCGCCTTCGTCGCGGTGGAACGCTTCCAGGACGCGCGGCGGCCGGCATGAGCGGATTCGAGATCGGCCTGTCGATGTTCGCGGCCGTGCTTGTGCTGATCGCGCTGCGCATGCCGGTCGGTGTGGCCATGCTGCTGGTGGGGGGCCTCGGCTATGCGGCCATCACCGGCTGGATGCCGCTGCTGGCCACGCTGCGCAGCATGTCCTTCAGCAAGTTCTCCTCCTACACGTTGTCGGTCATCCCGCTGTTCCTGCTGATGGGGGATTTCGCCACCAAGGGCGGGCTGAACCGCGCGCTGTTCGGCGCCGCGCGGGCTTGGCTCGGGCATCGGCGCGGCGGGCTCGGGCTTGCCACCATCGGCGGCTGCGCGGCCTTTGGCGCCATCTGCGGGTCATCCCTGGCCACGGCCGCCACCATGAGCCAGGTGGCGCTGCCCGAGATGCGCCGGCATGGCTATTCGCCCGCACTCGCCACCGGCACGCTGGCGGCGGGGGGAACGCTCGGCATCCTGATCCCGCCCTCGGTCATCCTGGTGATCTACGCGATCTACACGGAACAAAGCATCGGCGTGCTGTTCATCGCCGCCGTCATCCCCGGCGTGCTCGCGACGCTGTGCTACATGGCGGTGGTCAACATCTATGCGCGCCTGGTGCCGGGTGCGGCGCCGCCGGCCGAGCGCATCCCGTGGTCGGCGCGCTGGAAGCCGACGCTGGAAGTCTGGCCGGTCATCCTGGTCTTCGCGCTGGTCGTCACCGGCATGTATGCCGGCTGGTTCAGCGCCACCGAAGGCGCGGCCGTGGGCGCGGCCGCGACCGGCGTGCTGGCGGTGACGCTGGGGGGCATGCGCTGGCAGGGGCTGAAGGAAAGCCTGCTGTCCACGGCCGAGACCACCGGGCTGATCTTCATCATGCTGCTGGGTGCGGAACTGTTCAGCGCGGCGCTCGCGCTGTCGCGCGTGCCAGCGGAACTCTCCTCGGTGATCGCGGGGCTGGACGTGCCGCCGCTCGCGATCCTGTTCGCCATCCTGCTGATCTACTTCATCCTCGGCTGCTTCATGGAAAGCATGGCGATGGTGCTGCTGACGCTGCCCATCTTCATCCCGCTGATGCTCGCGCTCGACTTCGGGCTGAACCCGACGCAGGTGCTGGTGTGGTTCGGCATCCTGGTGCTGGTGAGCGTGGAGGTGGGCATGATCTCGCCACCCTTCGGGCTGAACCTGTTCGTCATCAACGCCATGGCGAAGGACGTGCCGATGGGGCAGACCTATCGTGGGGTGATGGGGTTCGTGGCGTCCGACGTGGTGCGCATCGTGGTGCTGGTGTTCCTCCCCGCGCTGTCGCTGTGGCTGCCGGGCCTCTGGTGATTCGGGTCACAGGGCATCGCAGTCGCGCCGTGAGGGCAGCGAAAAACGCCTGATCCATGCGATCGGCCCGGGTAGGATGCGTGGCCGCTGCGTCGCGCGTCGCGGCGCGCGCGCCCCTGGATCCGGGGCATCGGATTGCGGGAGACGCGTCATGCGCCTGTCGAAGGACCTCGCTGCCCATCCATCCTACAGATGGGTCATCGTCGCGTCCGCGGCGACGATGCTCGCCGTGGTCATGGGACAGATGGTCAATGGCCTGTCCGTCTTCTTCATCCCGCTGGAGCAGGAATTCGGCTGGGCGCGCGGATCGATCGCGCTGATCAACACGGCCGGCCTGGTCGGCATCGCGATCGGCGGCATCGTCATGGGGTCGGTCGCGGACCGCACGCCGATCCGCGTCATCTGCCTGGTCGCCGCCGTCGCCGTCGGCCTCTGCGTGGGCGCGGCGGCCTGGGCGGATAGGCTGTGGCAGTTCCACCTGCTGTTCTTCCTGGCCGGCGCCTTCGGCGCCGGGGCCTTGTTCGCGCCGGTCATCGCGCTCGTCGGGAACTGGTTCCGCGCGGGCGCGGGGTTGGCCATCGGCATCGCCTCGGCCGGCCAGGCGGTCGGACAGGGCGGCGTGCCGCTCGGCGCCGCCCATCTCATCGAGGTCTTCGGCTGGCGCGGCGCCTTCCTGGCCGAAGGGCTGATCTCGCTCGCCATCCTGATACCGCTGGCGCTCCTGATGACGGAACCGCCCGCGGCCGCGAACCGCGCCATGGCGGCGCGGGCCGAGCCGGCACCGCCGCTGCCGCCGGGTGTCGTCGTGGTCACGCTCAGCGCCGCCATCCTGTTCTGCTGCACCTGCATGTCCGTGCCGCTGATGCATCTCGTGCCCCTCATCCAGGGCCTGTGCATCTCCGCCCCGGATGCCGGCGGGGTGCTGTTCGCGATGCTGATCGCGGCGATCGCCGGACGCGTTGCCTTCGGCAAGCTGGCCGACATGATCGGTCCGATACCGGCCTACCTGACGGCGTCGCTGTGGCAGACCGTCGGTGTCTTCGCGTTCACGCAGATCGACGCGCTGACGCACTTCTATGCCTTCGCGGTGATCTACGGCTTCGGCTATGCGGGGGTGATGACGGCGCTGCTGATCACCGCGCGCGTGCTGACGCCGGCGTCCCGGCGCGCCACGCTGATGGGCGTGATCCTCGCCTTCGGCTGGCTGGGCCATGGGCTCGGCGGCTACCAGGGCGGCCTGTTCTTCGACCTGACGGGCGCCTACACGGTCAGCTTTGCCAATGCCGCGCTGGCCGGCGTGATCAACCTCGCGATCGTCGGTTCGCTGCTGGTCCGGGTGCGGCGCAGCAGCGCGGCGCTCGCGTGATCACCCGGCGCGCACGCTGATCCCGCGCTCGGCGTAGTAGCGCGCCGCGCCGGGGTGGAAGGGCAGCACGCTGTTGGCGGGCGCGTTCTGCGCGCGCGTCCCCGCCGCGCTGGTGTGGATCTCGGCGCGCGGGTCGCCGGCGGACAGCGCCGCACGCGTCACGCGATAGGCGGCGTCGTCCGGCAGACCCGCATTGGCGACCACGAAGTTCCACGCCGCGAAGGACAGGATCGGCGCCGCCTGGCCGGCATAGGTGCCGGGCGGGATGGTCGTGTCGGCGAGGTAGGGCAGGCGCGCGCGCACCGCCGCCACCAGCGGCGCATCGAGCCCGAAGACGACCACATCCGCCTGCTGCTGCGCCGCCACCAATGACGGGATCGGCACGATCGCGCCCTGCCACAGCGCGTCCATTCCCCCGCTGACCAGCAGGCGCGTCATCTCGGCGGGATCGCCCGAGACGATGGTCGCCTCCATCCCCGCCGCGCCCAGGGCGGCGCGCAGGAAGGTCTCGGCCGGCCCGCGCGCCGGCCCTGCGCCGATGCGCTTACCCGCGAGATCCGCGAAGCGCGCGATGCCCGAGGCGCGCAACACGCCCACCTGGAACGACGTCTCGTACATCGGGAACAGCGCGCGCACGCGCCCATGCACGCGCCCGCCGGCGGCCGGCGTGCCCGCCACCGCATCGGCGGCGGAGCCCAGGAAGGCGGTGCCGAGCGCGCCCGGGTCGTCCTCGACCTTCGCCAGGTTCTCGAGCGATCCGGCGCTGCGTTCGACCGTGACGGCCACGCCCTGCGTCGCGAGGAAGGCGGCGAGGCCCTCCCCGTACGGCAGGAAGGCGCTGCCCGCCCCGGCGGTGAACAGCCGCAGCGGGGCCTGCGCGGCCACGGGCAGGGGCGCGAGGGCGAAAGGCGCGGCAAGCAGGGGGCGTCGGCGCATGGGGTGTCTCCGGGTCCGGCGGGCATCGTGGCACGACCGGGCCAGGCCGCGCAGCGCCGTATCGGCCCGGGGCAACGCAATCGCGCCGTCGCGCCCCTGGCGCCGGGGCCGCGGGGCGCACGACCAGCGCCTCGTCGCGTCTGCCGTTGCGGTTCCCCGCCATGCCGCGCTGCCCTAACATGCACGCATGCCTCACATCGCCGTTGCCCGCCTCTGGTTCGAAGGCAACTCCTTCACGCCGGTTCCCACGCCGCGCAGCGCCTTCGAATCGCGCGAATGGGGCAGCGGGGCGGCGCACCTGGCGCGCTACGCAGGCACAGCGACGGAACTCGGCGCGCTTGCCGCCTTCCTGGCGGCGCGGCCTGGCTGGCAGGCCACCATCATGCCCTGCATCGCCGCCCAGCCGGGCGGGCCCATGGCGGATGACGCGCTGCGCGCCTGGCGGAGCGAGGTCGAGGCGGGGCTCAAGGCGCAGCGCTTCGATGGCGTCTATCTCTCGCTGCACGGTGCCTGCGTGAGCGAGAGCGACCCGGAGGCCGACGCCACCACCATTGCCCGCATCCGCGGCATCCTCGGGCGCGAGGTGCCCATCACCGCGTCCTTCGACTTCCACGCCAACATGGCGCCGGAGATCGCGGAATGGCTCGACGGCGCCTCGGCCTATCGCACCTATCCGCACATCGACATGGATGCAGCGGCGGCGCGCGCACTGGCACTCCTGGAACGCGCGCTGTCCGGCGCACGGCGCGCCCAAGGCCACATCGCCAAGCGCGCGATGGTGCTGCACAGCTTCCACATGCGCCACGAGGCCGGTCCGATGGCCGAGGTCTGGGCGCAGGCCGCGGCGGCGGAGCGCGCGCCGATCCTCGATGCCAGCATCTTCGGAGGCTTCGCCTGGGGCGACAGCCCGCATGCCGGCCCCTCGGCGATGATCTGGGCGGAGGATGCCGGCGCGGCGCGCGACCTCGCGGAACACCTGGCGGACGAGATCGCCGTGCGCCACGCGCGCTTCGCCGTGACGCTGCCCGACCCGGCCACCGCGCTGCGCCAGGCGCTGGACGCACCGCCTGGCCTGGTCGCGCTGCTGGACCCGGCGGACAATCCCCTGTCCGGCGGCATCGCCGATACGCCCGGGATGCTGCGCACGCTGGTCGAGGCACGGCTCGGTGTCCCGGCGGTCTTCGCCTTCCTGCACGACCCGGCGAGCGTGGCGGCGGCCCAGGAGGCCGGGATCGGCGCCACGCTGACCCGCCACCTCGGCGCCACCATCACCGAGGCCTTCGGGCGCCCCGTGATCACCGATGTCGTGGTCGAACGCCTGACGGACGGACGCTTCGTGAACGAGGGGCCGATGGAGCGCGGCGCACCGGTCGATCTGGGGCCGACCTGCGTACTGCGCGCGGGCAGCCTTGGAATCATCTGCACCACGCGGAAGGAGGCCGCGGTTGATCCCGCCTTCTTCGCGCTGCACGGGATCGACCTCGCGGCCACGCGGTTGCTGGCGAACAAGGCCAAGAACCATTTCCGCGCCGCCTTCGCAGGCCGCTGCGCCGCGATCGTGGAATGCGACGCGCCAGGGCCGGCGGCGCTCGACCTGGCGGGGCTGCCCTTCCGACACGTGCCCGCGGGCTGGCGCTGACGCCCCATTGGCATGAGCCGCGGCGTGGCGTAGCGCTGGGGCTTCTTCCAGCAGAGACTTCAGCCCATGTCAGACACCCTGCCCGACCGCCTCTCCACCGACCCCGACAGCCCCTTCTTCAACGAGGAACTGCTCCGCCGCGGCGTCGGCATCCGCTTCCGCGGCCAGGAGAAGACGAATGTCGAGGAATACTGCGTCTCGGAAGGCTGGGTGCGGGTGAGCATGGGCAAGGCGGTGGACCGCCGCGGCAAGCCGCTGACCATGAAGTTGACCGGCACGGTCGAGCCCTATCTGCGCGCACCGGGCTGACAACCGGACGCAGGAAGGGCCGGACACCCCCGTATCCGGCCCTTCGATGGTCGCAGGAGACACTGCTGCCGTCGGTCGCCGCCCCTCAGGCGACCCGGCCGCCTCACATATCCTGCGACTTGTAGATGCTGAAGCCGCCGAGCAGCGAGGTCAGCGCGCCGCAGGCGACCAGATAGAGGCTGGCGGTGTGACCCTCCACCGGGGGCATCCCGCCGGGCAGTTGGAACATTGCGGCGGTGTCGCCATAGGCGAGCCACGCGCCCGACACGATCGCGCCGAAGCCGATCAGCATGGCGACGATGCCGAGCCCCACGGCGAGTCGCCCGTCGAGCGACCAGTTCGAGTCGCCATAGACATCCCGGACGCGTTGACGATCGACGATTCTCGTATCCGACATTTTGTGGATCCCCATTGCAATCACCGGACGTCAGCAAACCACATGGTTGTGGTGTTTGCAATCTATTAATTGTTCTCATTTTTTGGATATTTTATGTCCGGCCCGTCATCTTGTAGGTAAGAATGATCCGAACCCCCCACATATCGAATGCTGTCTGTTTCATCGTTTTTCCCAGAAAATAAGACGCCTGAAACGCCTCGCTTCCGACGTGCAGGGGCGATGCATCCGATCCGCCGCGGCTGAGCAAGGACAGCCAGGACGCGTGGCGGCCCCGCGCGGCAGCCCCATTGAAGCGAGCGAACATGGCAGGTCCGCTACCGCTGGGCGGCCACGCCGCGGCGGGCACCTTCAGCCCGAGATCGTCCGCGACGGGTATTCGCCAAACCTGTCCCGCTCGGCGGCAACGAAGCGACCGAGGTGCCGGAAGCCGTGCGACAGCGCCGCCTTCCCGCAACCGGGCGCGGCGGACATCCGCCGGAATGGTGCGCGCACCACGCCACCGCGGTGCAACCGCCAGTCGGCAGGACGGGCGAGCGGACATGGTGCGTGGTCGCGAGCCTCCGCACAGCGGCCGCCACATCCGTCGGTCCCATGGCGCGGGTCGGCGCCGCGGGCGCGACCGGCGGCCTGGTCCATCACGGCGAACCCGGGCGAAGTGTACAGTCCTGCGCGGGTCCGGCAGGCATCCAAGATGAAGTCCTGCCGGACCTGGCAGGGTTGGCCGCGCCGCGGCGTCGGGCGGCCCATGCGCGACGGCAGCCTGCCCGCGTCTCGTCGGGCGGCCATGCGCATGGGACCGCGCCATCCATCACCGTCGGGGTGGGTGGGGTCGCCCAGGATCGAGGCACGGACCGCGCCGCGTCCGGCTGCGGGCCCGGCAACAACCGGATGGCCGCGCGTTCCGGATCCGGCGGCGCGCGCTACCCGTTCGCGGCGCGTGCGCCCGCCCCGCGCGAGGCGAGCCAGGCCTCCATCCGGGCTAGCGCCGCATCCAGCAGCGCATCGCCCTTGCAGAAGGCGAAGCGCGCATAGTGGTTGGGCGCGTCCTCGCTCGCGTAGAAGGCGGTGACGGGAATGGCGGTCACCTTCGCCTCCTCGGTCAGCGTGCGGCAGAAGGCGACGTCGTCGCCGTTCCAGCCGAGCGGGCGGACATCGGTCGTGATGAAGTAGGTGCCCTGGGTCGGCAGCACGCCGAAGCCGAGCCGCGCCAGCCCCTGCGAGAGCCTGTCGCGCTTCTGCTGCAGGTGGGCCGACAGCCCCTCGAAATAGGCATCGTCCTTGACCAGGCCGACCGCGACGCCGCGCTGCAGGTTGGGGGGCGTGGTGAAGGTCAGGTTCTGGTGCGCCTTGGCGACATTGGGCGCGAGCGAGCGGTCGCAGGTGACGTAGCCCACCTTCCAGCCGGTCAGGCTGAAGGTCTTGCCGGCGGACCCGATGCGCATGCAGCGCTGCCGCATGCCCGGCAGCGTCATCAGCGGGATGTGCTTCCAGCCGTCGAAGGTCAGGTGCTCGTAGACCTCGTCGCAGATCGCGTAGCAGTCGTGGCGCTGGATCAGTTCCGCGATGAAGGCGAGCTCCGCGGCGGTGAACACCTTGCCGGTCGGGTTCATCGGCGTGTTGAACAGGATCGCCTTGGTCTTGGGACCGAAGGCGGCGGCCAGTTCGGCGCGCGGCAATTCCCATTTCGGCGGGCTCAGCCGCACCAGCTTGGGCACCGCGCCGAGCAGCTTCACCACCGGCAGGTAGGTGTCATAGAGCGGCTCGATCAGCACGCATTCGTCGCCGGGGTTGAGCACCGCCATCAGGCAGGCGGTGATCGCCTCGGTCGCGCCCGAGGTCACCACCACCTCGGCATTCGCGTCGGCCTCGATGCCATAGAAGCGACGGTTGTGCGCGGCCACCGCCTCGCGCAGTTCCGGCACGCCGGTCATGGGCGGGTACTGGTTGCGGCCATCCAGCAGCGCATCGGCGGCGGCGCGCACCACGTCGGGCGGGCCGTCGTAATCGGGGAAGCCCTGGCCGAGGTTGATCGCCTGGTGCTGGTTCGCCAGCGCCGACATGACCGTGAAGATCGTGGTGCCGGTGGCGGAGAGGAGAGCGTTCTGCGGCTGCATCGGCCGTGCTGATGTCCTGGATCTGCGGGCTTTGCGTCTTATGGGACCGGTTCCGCGGGCCGGCAACCGGGGGCGCAGTCTTCGCCCATCATTTGTGCAACACGCCCGCGAAATCGGCAGCCACCATCCTGGCCCATCGATTTTCCCGCGCCCCCTCCGATTGCTGGTCCGGCATGGCGCGTGCAATACCGCCCCCGCGGCGCGGCGGTGAGCCTGCGCCGCGGACTGGGTCACACGGGCAACAACGGACCGGGCAGCAGAACCGGGAGGAAAGGGCCAAGCGCCGCAAGGCGTCGCGGCCGCTGGACAGGAGCCGATGAAGAAGATCGAGGCCATCATCAAGCCCTTCAAGCTCGACGAGGTGAAGGACGCGCTGCACGAGATCGGCCTGCAGGGCCTGACCGTGATCGAGGCCAAGGGATTCGGCCGGCAGAAGGGGCACACGGAACTCTACCGCGGCGCCGAATACGTCGTGGACTTCCTGCCCAAGGTGAAGATCGAGGTGATCTGCGGCGACGACATGCTCGACCGCGCCGTGGAAGCCATCCAGGCGGCGGCGCGCACCGGGCGCATCGGCGACGGCAAGATCTTCGTGTCGGATGTCTCGGAGGTGATCCGCATCCGCACCGGCGAGCGCGGCGAGGACGCCGTCTAGCCACCATCAGGTTTCGCCGCCCCCTCCCTCGGCGAGGGGCGGCGCGCGGCCCGGACGCGGCGCCCCTGCGGCGCCTGCCAGGCCACCAGGCGGAATGGGGTGCAGGCCACCCCGCGCTGCCAGCCGGGCCGTTCCGCGGGGCACCGAAGCCCGCGGGACGCGTGACAGTTTCGGGGTTTTCGCAGTCAGGGAACAGGACCGCACATCATGGCCAAGAAGCCCGCCGCCGCCGGCGGAAACGCCGCCGTCTCCAAGGTGATGGAGATGATCAAGGAGCACAGCGTCGAGTACGTGGACTTCCGCTTCACGGACCCGCGCGGCAAGTGGCAGCACACCGCCCAGCACGTCTCGACCATCGATGCCGACATCTTCGAGGACGGCATCATGTTCGACGGTTCGTCGATCGCCGGCTGGAAGGCGATCAACGAGTCCGACATGATCCTGATGCCGGATGCCACCACCGCGGTGATGGATCCCTTCTCGGCCAAGCCGCAGATGATCCTGTTCTGCGACATCTACGAGCCCTCGACCGGCCAGCGCTACAACCGCGACCCGCGCGGCACGGCGAAGAAGGCCGAGGAATACCTGAAGTCCACGGGCCTGGGCGACATCGCCTATTTCGGCCCCGAGGCCGAGTTCTTCGTGTTCGACAGCGTGAAGTTCGGCACCGGCGGCACCTACGGCATCTATGAGCTCGACAGCATCGAGGGGCCGAAGGCGTCGCTGAAGGACTACCCCGAGGGCAACATGGGCCACCGCCCGGTGGTCAAGGGCGGCTACTTCCCGGTCCCGCCGGTCGACAGCGAGCAGGATCTCCGCGCCGAGATGCTGAGCACCATGGGTGAGATGGGCCTGCCGATCGAGAAGCACCACCACGAGGTGGCGCAGTCCCAGCATGAGCTCGGCACCAAGTTCGGCCCGCTCGTGCAGCAGGCCGACTTCATGCAGATCTACAAGTACTGCGTGCACAACGTCGCGCACAGCTACGGCAAGACCGCGACCTTCATGCCGAAGCCGGTCTACGGCGACAACGGCTCGGGCATGCACGTGCACCAGTCGATCTGGAAGGCCGGCAAGCCGATGTTCGCGGGCAACGGCTACGCGGACCTGAGCGAGATGGCGCTGTACTACATCGGCGGCATCATCAAGCACGCCAAGGCGCTCAACGCCTTCACCAACCCCTCGACCAACTCCTACAAGCGCCTGATCCCGGGCTTCGAGGCGCCGGTGCTGCTGGCCTATTCGGCCCGCAACCGCTCGGCGTCGTGCCGCATCCCGTATGCGACCTCCCCGAAGGCCAAGCGCGTCGAGGTCCGCTTCCCCGACCCGACCGCGAACCCCTACCTGTCCTTCGCCGCCATGCTCATGGCCGGCCTCGATGGCATCAAGAACAAGATCCATCCGGGCGACGCCATGGACAAGGACCTGTACGACCTGCCGCCCGAGGAGCTGAAGGGCATTCCGACGGTGTGCGGCTCGCTGCGCGAGGCCCTGCAGTCCCTC
The DNA here is from genome assembly GCF_016106005.1 of Roseomonas rosulenta. Lineage (GTDB taxonomy): Bacteria > Pseudomonadota > Alphaproteobacteria > Acetobacterales > Acetobacteraceae > Neoroseomonas > Neoroseomonas rosulenta. The sequence goes on along the minus strand of NZ_JACADR010000066.1, from coordinate 7,778 downwards.
GCCGCCGACCACGACTTCCTGCTGGCCGGCGACGTGTTCAGCAAGGACCAGATCGAGAGCTACATCGAGCTGAAGTGGACCGAGGTCTACAAGTTCGAGCACACCCCGCACCCGGTCGAGTTCGAAATGTACTACTCGGTCTGATCCTCCGCAGGATCCGACGTCCCGAAGGGGCCCCGCGCAGCGCGCGGGGCCCTTTTTCGTTGGGCTGTGACCTGGGTCGCACTCCGGCGGCGCAGGCTGAAGCAGTTCGTTTCCGGCCGGCCGTGCGCGGCATAGAAGGCGTCCCACTGAACCCAGGAGCCGCCCCGATGTCCTTCATGGAAGACCTCGTCACCCTCGCGAACCGTGCCCTCGCCACGCAAGGCAGCAATGTCGCGGAGGCGGCGGTCATCATCACCAAGGCGACGTCGCTGCCCAAGCTGCTGGCCGCGAAGGAGGAGGCGACGCGCTGGTCGCTCGCGGTCTCCTACGCCTTCACCGGCGACATGGAGGCGTCGGAAGCGGACCAGGTGGCGCGTGCCTCCCGCAATGACGGGCCGGCGGATGCGCTGCGCCACTGCTACCTCTCGGCGATGCTGGCGCGCGACATCGGCTATTCCGACGCGCTCGAGGTTCTCATCGCGCATGAGATGAACGCCGCCTGGGGCAGCCCGTCCTCCCAGATGGACCTGCACAACAACGCGGTCGGACTCGAGATCGGGGTGCGGCTGAAATCCGCCTCCGACAACGACCTCAAGGATGCGGTGATGGGCGCCTTCCTGCAGGGGCGGCTGCGCGTGCTCGACAAGGCCAACGGCAACAAGCCGGTGCCCACGCATTCCCTGACCTTCGGGCGCTGAGGCGGGCCTCCGCGGCGCGCGGCCAGCGCGCCGCCCCGGCGCCTGCACGGCGCGTTCAGGCCGCCTGGCGCACCACCTGCGCGAAGGACGCGACGAAGCGCTCCACGTCCTCCTCGTCGTTGTAGACGTGCGGGCTGATGCGCAGCCGGCCGAGCCGCGGCGCGGCGTAAGCGCCCAGCCTGGCGAGCTGATCCGCCAGGCCCGCCGGCATGCCGCCGCGGAAGGAGACGCACAGGATGTGCGGCGCGCGCAGGCTGCGCCGGGGCAGCAGCGCGCCCGCGGCCGCCAGCCTTTCCTCCAGCAGCCCGGTCAGCATGGCGCAGCGCTCGGCGATGGCGGCCTGACCCCAGCCGGCCATCATCTCCATGCCGGTCGCGGCCATGTCGAGGCCGATGAAATGGTCGCGTTCCCCCATGTCGAAGCGCCGCGCGGTGGGCGCGTAGTCGAGGTCGGCGAAATAGGGCACGCGCTCGGACGAAACGGACTTCCGACCGAAGGGCGTCTGTTCGAGCGGCACGCCGTCCTGGCGGCGCCTCGCCACGTACAGGAAGGCACGGCCATAGGGGCCGAGCACCCATTTGTAGGTCGGGAAGATCAGGAAATCCGGGTCGATCGCCTTCACGTCGATCGGCATGACGCCCGCGCCATGCGTCGCATCGACCAGCAGCGCCGCACCCTTCGCGCGCAGCAGCGGCGCGATGCGCAACAGGTCGATCACCCCGCCATCCGACCAGTGCACGTTGGAGATGGAGGCGAGCGAGACCGGCGCGCCGGGCCGCGCGATCGCCTCCGCCACGGCCGCGGTCCAGTCGCCGTCGGCGGGGCGCTGCACGGCATCGACGGTGAATCCCTGCGAGGCCGCGCGCGCCATCCATTCCAGCACCGGGGAGGAATGGTCGTCCTGCAGCACGAGCACGCGCGTGCCGGCGGGCGGGGCGAAGATCTTGCCCGCGGTCGCGACGCCGTAGGAGACGGAGGAGATCAGCGCGACATCCTCCGCCGCCGCACCGATCAGTGCGGCGGCCGCCGCGCGACAGCGTTCGTGCTGGAAGGCGCCGAGACCGGGATCGAGGTCCCAGGGCCGGCCCTTGCGCGCAACGCCCGCGCGCCCCGCCTCCTGCACGGCAAGCGGCAGCGGCGACCAGGCAGCGGCGTTGAGGTAGGCGACCTCGCGCGGGATGTCGAAGAGATGGCGCTGGGAGGGGAGCATCGGGCGATCCTTCGCGATGACCCACAAAGGCTAGTGCAGCGTCCCTTCAAGTGGAACCTCGCGGCGCACGGCCGGCGCGGCCGAGCCGTCCGGCTCGCGCGTCACCCACGCGGTTAATCGGCCGATTTCAGGAATGGCGAGCCTTGAGGGACTTGGCACGCGAGGCTGCGACCACCGTCCAGCGCGAAGTGAATATGCGTCAAGTCGACCTTACAGAAAACGTCAGACGAAACTGACACCCCTGGTCCGAATTTTTACCCTTTGTAAACCAAAACGGGCGCATTGCCGTTGAGCCGGAACGAACGCCGGCTCCAGATGTGGGGGGCTGCTTGGAACGCCGGCAAGGCAGCGAGAAAAGGAAGACAGGATGTCCCAGCAGATGACCACCCCGCATCGGGGTATCGACCAGGACGGCACGGCGGACTCCGATGCGCTCGAATTCGACGGCCAGGTGGGCGCGGCGCTGCATCGCCATCGCCGGCGCCTCGGCCTCACCGCCACCGAGGTGGCGCGCCGCGTCGGGATCTCGCAGCGGCGCATGTCGCGCCTGGAACTTGGGCTCGAGCCGCTGACGCTGCGCCTCGCGATCGGGCTCGGCGCCGTGCTTGGCATGCCGGCGGCCTGGTATCTCGGCCTCGATGCCGCGGCGATGCCCGAGCAGGTCGGCATCAACCTCCAGGGCGTGCACGACGACTGGTCGCAGGCCCCGGCGTCGCGCATCGCGGCGCTGCCGAAGGCGCAGACGCAGCATTGATGCTGCGCGGGCGCTCGCCCCTGCCGAGGCCCCTCCTGCCGGTCGGTCCTCGCCTCGCACCAGCCCGATCGCTCGTCCGTGCGCGGTCGTGGAGCGGATTCAGGCCTCCAGCATCTCCGGCGGGCCGAAGACGAAGCGCTTCTCCCGCGGCCGATCGAACAGGCCGAGCAACGCCTTGGCGCGTTCGGCAGCGTCCGGCGCGCCCTCGAAGGCGATGCCGCGTTGCGCCACGTCATCCGCCAGGCCGACATATCCCATCCAGACCCTCGTGAAGGTCTCGAGGTCGGCGCCGATCGCGACGTCCACAGGATGGCCGGGATCCTTCATGCAGACATCGATATGCGGATGCATGAACACGAGCCACCAGCTGCGCCGCGCCGTGCGCGACGCGGGGATGTTGCTGAAGTCGAAGCGGATGACGAACCGCTGCGCCGGCAGGGTGGAGCGCGCGATCTGGCTGCGAACGCTCACCAGCAGGAAATGCGGGTCGAAATCCTCGGGCTTGAGGATGTTCTGGGTATGGCGCTGGCCCCACAGCCCCAGCGCCGCGATGATCGGGCGGAAATCCTCGCCGGCCGGGGTCAGCGCATAGACGTTCCCCGGTCCGTTCGGCTTGGTGGTGATCGAGATCACACCATGATGCTCGAGGTCGCGCAGCCGCTGCGCGAGCAGCGTCTTGGACATCAGCGGCAGGCGCCGGCGCAAGTCATTGAACTGCGCAGGACCGCAGCAGAGTTCCCGCACGATGAGTGGCGTCCAGCGCTCCGCGAACAGCTCGCAGGTCTTGGCGACAGGACAGAATTGTCCATACCCGGGCATGCCGAACCATCATTCCGCGCCGTTGCGGAATGCAAGTCCATTTTCTGTCCTTGAACGCCCCGTCCGCGTGGCGCCACCGTCCGCGCCATCGCAGCACCGGGACAGGAGGACAGGATGCCGGACGCCGCCATCATCGATCGGCCCAGGACCGACTGGGTCGCGCTGGCCGACCAGGTCGGGCGCGAGATCGCCGCCACCGCCGCGCGCCACGACGAGGAGGAGAGCTTCGTCGAGGAAGGCTTCCGCGCGCTGAAGGCGGCCGGCTTCTTCAAAGCGCTGGTGCCGGCCGAACTCGGCGGCCTCGGTGCCGACTACCGCGACATCTGCAACGCGATCCGCCGCATCGGCACCTGCTGCGGGTCGACCGCACTCGCCTTCTCCATGCATTCGCATCTGGTCGCGGTGCCGGCCTGGCGCTGGCGGCACGAGAAGGCGCCGGTCGAGGGCCTGCTGAAGCGCGTCGCGGCCGAGGGGCTCGTGCTGATCTCGACCGGCGGCAACGACTGGCTGCCGAGCAACGGCCGCGCCGTGAAGGTGGAAGGCGGCTTCCGCGTCACCGCCAAGAAGACCTTCTCCAGCGCCTGCCAGATGGGCGACCTGCTGGTGACCAGCGCGATCCACCACGACGGCGCCGAGGGGCCGGAGGTGCTGCACTTCGCCGTGCCGTTCAAGGCGGAGGGCGTGCGGGTGATCGACACCTGGCGCGTGCTCGGCATGCGCGGCACGGGATCGCACGACGTCTCGCTAGAGGATGTGTTCGTGCCGGATGCCGCCATCGTCGCACGGCGCCCGCCCGGCAAGTGGCATATGCTGTTCCACCACGTCTTCGTGCTCGCCTTCCCGCTGGTCTATTCGGCCTATGTCGGCGTGGCGGAAGGGGCGCGGGACAGGGCGCTGGACATCGCGCGCGCGAAGCCGAAGTCCGCCGCGCTGACCATCGCCGCCGGGCGGCTGGAGAACGCTTTCATGGCGGCGGAGATGGCGCTCGACCGCATGATCGCGATCGCCGAGCACGAGGCGCCCGGCCCGGAACGTACCAACCGCGCCGCCATCGCTCATACGCTCGCGGCACAGGCCGCGATCGAGACCGTGGAGCGCGCCATGGACCTGGTCGGCGGCGCGTCCTTCTACCGCGACCTCGGCCTGGAACGCGCCTTCCGCGACGTGCAGGGCGCCCGCTTCCACCCGCTGCAGGAACTGCCGCAGCTGGAACTCACGGGACGCATGGCGCTGGGGATGGGCATCGACGGGTGAGCGCGCGCGGGAGGGCTCTGCCCTCCCGGACCCTCCCGCTGGGGAGCAACCGCCCCCCAGACCCGGGGTCAGTTGATGGGTGGGTTGGAGGAGGGGCTCGACGGCGGCGCCGACGCGCAGCGTGCATCCGGCCCCTCATCCAAACCACCCATTCAGTTCACGCGGGTCTGGGGGCACGTTTGCCCCCAGCGGGGGGTTCCGGGGGGCTGGCCCCCCGGCGCGCCGTCACGCGTCCAGCGCCTCCGCCGCCACGCTCGCCGCGTTCTCCTGGATGAACTGGAAGCGCAGTTCCGGCCGGCGGCCCATCAGCGCCTCGATCCGTTCGGAGGTGAAGGCGCGGTCCTCCGGCGGCAGGACCACGCGCAGCAGCGTGCGCTTCCTCGGGTCCATGGTGGTCTCCTTGAGCGCCGCCGGCGGCATTTCGCCAAGCCCCTTGAAGCGGCTGACCTCGACCTTCTGGTTCGGCTTGAAGCGCTTCTTGAGCACCCGCTCGCGGTCGGCATCGTCCATCGCATAGACGGACACGCCGCCGGCCTGGAGGCGATAGAGCGGCGGCTGCGCGAGGAAGACGCGCCCCTGCCGCACCAGCTCCGGCAGTTCCTTGTAGAAAAAGGTCATCAGCAGGGCGGCGATATGCGCGCCGTCCACGTCGGCGTCGGTCATGATGACCACGCGGCCGTAGCGCAGCTTCGCGATGTCGAAGCGATCGCCCACGCCGCAGCCCAGCGCCTCGATCAGGTCCTTGAGCTCCTGGTTCTGGCGGAGCTTCTCGGTGGTGGCGCTTGCGACATTCAGGATCTTGCCGCGCAGCGGCAGCACCGCCTGGGTCTCGCGGTCGCGCGCCTGCTTGGCGGAACCGCCGGCGGAATCGCCTTCCACTAGGAACAGCTCGGTGCCGTCGGCACTCTCGCGCGAGCAGTCGGACAGCTTGCCGGGCAGGCGCAGCTTGCGCGTGGCGGTCTTGCGCGGCGTGTCCTTCTCGGCGCGGCGCCGCAGCCGTTCCTCGGCGCGCTCGATCGCGAAGGCGAGCAGGTTGTCCGCGCGCGCCGGATCACCCGCGAGCCAATGGTCGAAATGGTCGCGCAGCGCATTCTCGACCAGGCGCGCCGCCTCCGGGCTGGTCAGCTTGTCCTTGGTCTGGCCCTGGAACTGCGGATCGCGGATGAAGACGGAGAGCATTCCGGCCAGGCCGCCGAACAGGTCTTCGGCGGTGACGCTCGCGGCGCGCTTTTCCTTCTTGAGCTCGCCATAGGCGCGCAGGCCCTTGACCAGCGCGGCGCGAAAGCCCGCCTCGTGCGTGCCGCCCTGCGGCGTGGGGATGGTGTTGGCGTAGGTGTTGAGGAAGCCGTCGCCGCGCTCGACCCAGGTCGCCGCCCATTCGACGCGCCCGGCACCCTCGGCGAATTCGGCATCGCCCGCCCAGGGGGCGGGGACGACGGTCGCCTGGCCTTCGATGGCGGAGGCCAGGAAGTCCTGCAGCCCGCCCGGAAAATGCAGCACCGCCTGCGCCGGCGTCTCGTCCGTGACCAGCGAGGGGTCGCAGGACCAGCGGATCTCGACACCGCGGAACAGGTAGGCCTTGGACCGACACAGCCGGTGCAGCCGCGCCGCCTTGAAGGCCTGCGCACCGAAGATCTCGGGGTCGGGCTGGAAGCGGATGAGCGTGCCGCGGCGGTTCTGCACCGGCCCGGCATTCTTCAGCTTCGTGACCGGCTTGCCGCGCTCGTAGGATTGCGTGAACAGCGTGCGGTCGCGTGCCACCTCGACATCCAGCCGCGCGGCCAGCGCATTCACCACCGAGCTGCCGACGCCATGCAGCCCGCCCGAGGTGTCATAGGCCTTGCCCGAGAACTTGCCGCCCGAATGCAGCGTGGTCAGGATGACCTCGAGCGCGGACAGCTTCGGGAACTTCGGGTGCGGGTCCACCGGGATGCCGCGGCCATTGTCGCGCACGCTGATCCAGTTGCCCGGCTCGAGGCTGACCTCGATGCGGTCGGCGTGCCCGGCCACCGCCTCGTCCATGGCGTTGTCGATGATCTCGGCGGCCAGGTGGTGCAGGGCGTTCTCGTCGGTGCCGCCGATGTACATGCCCGGGCGCCGGCGGACGGGCTCGAGCCCCTCCAGCACCTCGATGTCCTTCGCGGAATAGCCGTCGCCCTGCGCGGCGGCGCCCCCGGGGGCGCCCTTGCGCGCGCCGCCACGGCCGAACAGGTCGTTCATGTCTTGTTCCCCTATGGCCGCCGAGGATAGCCAGGGTGACGCCGGGAAACAACGCGGTGCGCGAGTCGGCGCGGCCGCCCAGGCATGACTGCCCGCCTCTGCCGCAGGACGCCGTCAGACCGATCCAGGCCGACACAATGCGGCCCGAGCCCCTGCCTCGGGCCGGAAGCGCATGGCGCGCAGCCGAGCCGCCGGGGGCGCGCTAGGCGACCGATGTCCGGCCGACATCAGGATTGACCTGTGCCGGCCCGATATCGGCCTTTGGTCCCAGGCGCGACCGCCCCGCCAGCCCTGCGCGTCATGTCGAGGGCGAAAGGCCGGACCCTTGCCCTGTCGGCCCAATGCCGCAAAAACTACGTGGCGATCTCGAATCCGGAGACCGCGGCCTCCCGCGCCAGACCGAGGCTCTCGGCAAAATTGTCGCGCTTGGCGAGGTTGGTGGCCACGAGCTGCCGAACCGGCCCACCCGCGCCTGCCAGGACCGGCGCGGCCCGTTCCGCAACCTGGAAGGCTCCGGAGGGGGCATAGCCGCGCAGCCCGCCCTGCCCTTCCACCAGCGCGAAACCGGATTGCGCCGGGCGCACGCTGACGGCCTGGCCGGCGGCGACGCGGCCGATCTCGGGCGCGCCAGCCTCGGGCCGCAGGCGCAGCGGCACGGTCGCCGCCGCCACCACGCGGC
>NZ_JACADR010000659.1 GCF_016106005.1 Roseomonas rosulenta | reverse complement strand
TCCCCGAAATCCCCGATCAAGTCCTGGTGCCCAGAGGCCCTTAGGCCTTTGGTGGGGTGGGGTCCGGGGAGGGGCAAAGCCCCTCCCCGCGCAACACCGCCGCTCACAACAAGCTCCCCTGCCCTGGCGCCTGCCCCTTCCGGCGCGGCGCCATGCCTTCCGCGACCACGCGCGCCTCGCCGTCGGCGAAGGCCAGGCGCAGGGGCTGGCCCGGGGCGATGCGGGCGGCGGCGGTGACGGCGTGGCCCTCGGCGTCGCGCACCAGTGCGAAGCCGCGGGCGAGCACGGACTGATAGGATGCGCTCTCGAGGCGTGCCGAGAGGCCCTCGAGCAGCGTGCGCTTCTGGCGCAGCAGCGCCTGCACCGGCGCGGGCGAGAGGCGTGCGATGGCCGGTGCGCGGGCGCGACCATCGCGCTGGCGCGCCCAGGCGGCAGAGAGACGCAGCGCGAGGGCCTGCACCGCGGCGCGGCGCGCCAGGATGCCCTCGCGCGGATGCGGCACGCGCAGCGCGGCAATGGACTGGCGCCGCGCGGTCAACAGGCCGGCCAG
>NZ_JACADR010000658.1 GCF_016106005.1 Roseomonas rosulenta | reverse complement strand
GCGGCGCGGCGCCTCTGGGTCCGCGAGGTCGCCGCGGTCGGCCTCCGCCGCCGCCGCCAGCGGCTGCGCGCCGATGCCGATCAGCCGGAAGGCGGTGCCGTCAGCCTCGCGCGCGAGCAGCGGGCGCGCGGCGTCGAACAGCACATCCGGCAGCCGGGTCGGCTGCGCGAGGCGCGCCGCACGGGTGCGGATCGCGAAGGCTGCGGTCTTGAGCTTCAGCGTGACACCGCCCGCCGCCAGACCCTTCTCGCGCAGGCGGGCCGCGAGCTTCTCGCACAGCCGCCAGAGCACCGCCTCGAGCTCCGCCGGCGCGGCGATATCGGTCTCGAAGGTCGTCTCGGCGCTGACGGATTTCGTCTCGCGCTCGGGGTTGACGCGGCGCGTGTCCTCGCCGCGGGCGCGGGCGGCCAGGGCCGGCCCTTCCTCCCCGAAGCGCAGCGCGGCCTCACGCGCGGCCAGCGCCCCGAGCTGCCCGAGCGTGGCGAAGCCCGCCGCCGCCAGGCGCTTCGCCATGGCGGGCCCCACGCCCGGCAGCAGCGTGACCGGCTGCG
>NZ_JACADR010000657.1 GCF_016106005.1 Roseomonas rosulenta | reverse complement strand
TTGGTGGTGCAGTCTTCTCCCTGGCATGGAGGGATGCGCTATGGGGCAGGTTCTTCACGGCTGCGCCCGCACGACAGAGGCGGTCCGTCGCGCGATCCAGCATAGTCAAGCGAGCCTGAGGGACCTGGCACGACGCTACGGGGTCAACCCGAAGACCATCGCCAAATGGCGCGCGCGAGGAGATGTAACCGATCGGCGCACCGGACCCGCCGAGCCGCGCTCCACCACGCTCTCGGCCGAGGAGGAAGCGATCGTCGTCGCCTTCCGCCGTCACACCCTGCTGCCGCTCGACGACTGCCTCTACGCCCTGCAGCCCACCATCCCGCACCTGACGCGCTCGGCGCTGCATCGCTGCCTCCAGCGCCACGGCATCTCGCGCCTGCCCGAAACCGACGGCGACAAGCCGGCCCGCAAGCGCTTCAAGGCCTACCCGATCGGCTACTTCCACATCGACATCGCCGAGGTCAGGACCGAGCAGGGCAAGCTCCACCTCTTCGTGGCCATCGACCGCACCTCGAAGTTCGCCTTTGCCCAACTGCACGAGCGCGCCACCA
>NZ_JACADR010000656.1 GCF_016106005.1 Roseomonas rosulenta | reverse complement strand
TGGCGCGCATCCTGGAGGGGAACATCCCCGCCGCACGGCGCGCGGGCCTCGACCCGCTGCGCGTCGAGGCCTGGGCCGGAGCCGCGCGCTTGGAACTGGCCCGCATCGCGCCGGCGCTGGCGGCGCGGGAGGCGGCCGGCTTCGTGCGGCGCGGCCATGGCGACCTGCACCTGGGCAACCTCTGCCTGCGCGAGGGCCGCCCGGTGCCCTTCGACGCCCTGGAATTCGACGAGGCCCTGGCGCGCATCGATGTCGGCTACGACCTGGCCTTCCTGCTGATGGACCTCGACCTGCGCGTTGGCCGCGCGGCGGCGAACCGCGTGCTGAACCGCTATGTCGCGCGCACCGGCGATGCCGGGCTGGTGGCGGGGCTGCCGCTGTGGCTCTCGCTGCGCGCGATGATCCGCGCGCATGTGGAGGCGACGCGCGGGGGCGATGGCGCCGCGCTGCTTGCGGCGGCGCAGGCGCACCTGGTGCCCGCCGCGCCGCGCCTGGTCGCGATCGGCGGGCTGCAGGGGACCGGCAAGTCCACCCTGGCGCGGGCGCTAGCGCCGCGCCTTG
>NZ_JACADR010000655.1 GCF_016106005.1 Roseomonas rosulenta | reverse complement strand
GGGCGCGCTGCCCGCCCCGTTGGTGGCGGCGCGCAAGGCGCTGCCGGTCGCCGCCCTGCTCGGCGCGATCCTGGCCGGCGGCCCGGTGCGGGCCGAGGACGGCTTCGCCGCGACGGAGCTGCTCTGGACCACGCCCGCCGCACGGCCCGGCGAGGCCACCGCCTGCGCCCGGCTGCTGCTGCTGAACCTGCCGCCTGGCTGGCAGAGCGGCGATGCCGCGGCGGTGGTGATGGCGCCCGAGGGGCGTGGCTTCGACGTGGCGCGCCCACTCGTCGCCACGCTGCTGGCGCAGCAGACCGCGGTGCTGGAACTGCCGGAGGGGCGTGGCGGGGGCATCAGTGCCTGCGCCGCGGCGCCGGTCGATCCGCCGGCGCAGTTCCTGGGCGCGCTGGCGGCGCTGCGGGCGCAGACCGGGGCCGGGGTGGTGGTCGCGCTAGTACTGGGCGAATCCGGCCCCGCGGCGGTCGCCGCGGCGCGCGAGGAGGTTGCGGCGCGGCTGCTCGGCCCCGGCGGGCCGCGCTTCGCCTTCGCCGTGGCGCTGCGCGACGGCCTGCCACCGCTGTTC
>NZ_JACADR010000654.1 GCF_016106005.1 Roseomonas rosulenta | reverse complement strand
CAGGGTGCGACCACCGCCGGCGCATCGAGCGCCGCCGCCCATCCCGCCGCGGGCGAGGCCGCCAGCGCCAGCCCGCCCTGCCCGGCCAGGAAGGTATCCAGGCGCACCATCCAGCGCGCCGGCACGCACGGTGCGCCCCCGCGGCGCAACGCGGAGGACAGCACCGCCTCCGGCGCCGAGGCCGCGGCGAACAGGAAATCGGCGGCGACGCGGCCGATGCGCGCCTCCGCTTCCGGTAGCCCGAAGGCGGCGCGCATCGGGCGGCTCATCCACGGCCCCGGTTCGGTCGCCTGCGGCCAGACGGTCGCCTCGAGCGCGCCGAGTACCACCCGGTCGAAGGATTGCAGCCGCGCTTCCAGCAGGCCGAGGATGGCGATGCGCGGATGCGCCGCGGCACCGCGCCCGCGCGCCGCGCGCAACGAGGGCGCGACCGGCCCGGCCAGCGCGCCCTCGAACAGGTCGGGCCAGTCGGCGGGTGCGATCGGCGGCAGGTGCGGCAGCGCAGCGGACAGCGCATCGAGGTGCCGCGCCAGCGGCTCGCCTTCCTCGCCGGCATAGAGGCGCAG
>NZ_JACADR010000653.1 GCF_016106005.1 Roseomonas rosulenta | reverse complement strand
TGTCAACGGCGGAGCAAAACCAGGCCAGCGCGGCGGCGGAAAACAAGGCCACTGGCGACATGGCGGCATCAGACCTGGCCGGCCCCCGATCGGGGGCCGGCCAGGTCTGCGGCTGGTTCCTCTGATGGTCAGCCGGACAGGATCTCGCCGGTGTTTTGGTCTATTTGCTCGCCGGCAGCGGCGTCACCTGGTGCTGCCTTTTTCGACTGGCGTCGCCGAGCGGTGGACTGCGTCAGGCGGTAGCTCACGCCGTTCATGGTCAGGATATGGACATGATGGGTGAGCCGATCGAGCAGGGCGCCGGTGAGGCGCTCCGAGCCGAGCACCGCGGTCCATTCCTCGAATGGCAGGTTCGAGGTGACGATGGTGGAGCCGTGTTCGTAGCGCTGGCTGAACACCTCGAACAGCAACTCCGCCCCGGTCGGCGACAGCGGCACGTAGCCGAGTTCGTCAATGATCAGCAGCTTCGCCGCCTGCAGCTCCCGCTGCAGCCGGAGCAGGCGCTTCTCGTCACGCGCTTCCATCAACTGGTGCACCAGCTGAGCCGCTGTGGTGAACACGACGCTG
>NZ_JACADR010000652.1 GCF_016106005.1 Roseomonas rosulenta | reverse complement strand
CGGCAACGCCAGCACCGTACCGCCCGCAGCACCCAGCGCCGCGAGGAAGGCGACACGCCGGGCGAAGCGGCCGGAGACCTCGGCATCGGTGGCACCGAGGCCGTGCAGCACCAGCACCGCGTCGCGCCGCGCCGAGAGCCCCGCACGCACCGCCACCGCCACGACCGCCGCCGCGACACCCGCCACCAGCGCCAGCACCGCCAGCGCGACCCCCTGCACCGAGCGCGCGAGGGCGGCGAGATGCGCGACCCAGACGCCATGCGCCTCGGTCACCGTGCCCGGCACCTCGGCGGCGACGCGGTCGCCGATGCGCACCGGGTCGGCGGCGAGGTCGGCCAGGCGCAGCTCGATCACGCCCGGCAGCGGGACGCTGTGCGCGCCGCCCAGCCAGGGGCGCAGCAGATCGGCCATGCGGGCGGGGTCCACGGGCTCGGCCGCGGCGACCTCGGGCAGGGCGCGCAGCACGGCCAGCGCACGCGCCATCCTGTCGGCATCGGGCTGGGGCACCTGCACCGTCACGGCCGCCTGCGCGCCGTCGCGCCAACGCTGCGCGAGGCGGTCCGCGCCG
>NZ_JACADR010000651.1 GCF_016106005.1 Roseomonas rosulenta | reverse complement strand
GCCGCGCATCCTGGGCCATGCGCTCTGGGCGCAGGACGCAACGCTGGGGCAGGAACCGGCGCTGCACGGCGCCCTGTTTGCCGCCCCCGACCCGCGTTCGCGCGCGAGCTTCGATGCGCGCTTCGAGGGCGCCTTCGGCGAGCGCCCGCCGCGCCTGGCGGGAATCGCCTACGACGCCGCGGGCGTGGCGGCGCGCGTCGTGCTCACGCCACGCGGCCAGGCCGGGCCCAATACCGGCGAGGTCTTCGACGGCGTGGACGGCCCGGTGCGCCTTCAGCCCGAAGGCCTGGTGCAGCGCGGCCTGGCGCTGTTCGCCGTGGAGCCGAGCGGCGAGGCCCGCATGGTGGAACGCGCGCCGGCGCCTGGCGCCGCCGGATCCTGAGCGACGGCGTGAGGATGCCGACGCCCGGCCTGACGGGGCGATGCGGCCCGCGCCATGTTCGGTGAAGCCCCACGCGCGGCCGCGTGGATCCGCGCGACGCTGGTGGTCTCGGGCGCCCCGGTCGCGGCGCTGTTGCTGCTGACGGCAGGCGGCGCGCTGGCGCCGCGGCCGGCCCTGGCGGCCCTGC
>NZ_JACADR010000650.1 GCF_016106005.1 Roseomonas rosulenta | reverse complement strand
CCGGCGCAGCGGCCCGCGCCCACGCCGCCGCCGCTCGCCCCCGGCCAGCCGCCGCCCACCGCGGTCATCGGCATCGTCGACGTGCCCGAGATCCAGCGGGTCTCCTCCGCCTTCACCCAGGTGCGCGAGGCGATCGAGACCCGCCGCGCCCGCCTGAACGAGGACCTGCAGCGCGAGCAGCAGCGCTGGCGCGACGAGCAGCAGCGCCTGGCGACCGAGCGCGGATCGCTCTCGCCCGAGCAGCTGCGCAACCGCGAGCGCGACCTGCAGGATCGCATCACCGACAGCCAGCGCACGCTGCGCGACCGCGCCGCCGCGATCGAGCAGCTGGCCCAGACCGCGCTGCGCGAGATCGAGCAGGCGCTCGGCGTCGTCATCCGCCAGGTCGCCAGCAGCCGCAACGTCAACATCGTGCTGCCGCGCCCGCTGGTCATCTTCAACGAGCCGCCCTTCGACCTGACGGAGGAAGTGGCCGCGCAGCTCAACCGCATGATCCCGAGCGTGACCCTGCCGCCCGAGCCCGGCGAGACGCCGCGCCCGGCGCAGGCGCCGGCGCGCCCCGGCGGCACGCC
>NZ_JACADR010000065.1 GCF_016106005.1 Roseomonas rosulenta | reverse complement strand
CCAGGCCGAGGCCCAGGGCGACGTGGCTCTTGCCGGTACCGCTGTTGCCGAGCGCGATGATGTTCTCGCGCCGCAGGATGTACTCGCAGCGCGCCAACTCGAGGACCAGCATCTTGTTGAGGCTGGGGATGGCGGTGAACACGAAGCTGTCCAGGCTCTTGGTCGCCGGGAACCGCGCCTGGCGGATCCGCCGCTCGACCAGGCGCCGCTCGCGATCGATCAACTCCAGCTCGAGCAGCCGCAGCAGGTAGCGGGGATGGTCGACGCCTTCGCGGGCACATTCGCGGGCCACCTTGTCGTACTCGCGCAGCACCGTGGGCAGCCGGAGCTGCTTGAGGTGATGCGCCAGCAGGACCTGCGGCGTCCCCTGGCTCGTGCCATGCGGCATGGCATCGGCCGCGGTCATGCCGCCTGCTCCTGCAGCAGCGCCGCGTAGTCGGCGGCGCGCGTCATGCGCACCTCGGTGCCCGGCAGATAGGGGTAGGCGGTCAGGTCCATGCGGGACTCCTCTCCAAGGGGACCGCATGCACGCTCTGGTGGGCGGCGAAGTGTAGCGAACTCTCTCCCCCGGTCCGCCTGTCGCGGTCGAAGTCCTCGGCAGCGCGGCTGCGCAGCCGCACCAGGCCGCGGGCGAGGATGTCGCAGACCTCGCGGAGGTGGGGCGGGAGGTGGCGCAGCGCATTAGCGGCTGCCGCTTCATGTCGCGGCATCAGAACTTCACCGACACCGGCGCCTGCACCGTGACGCTATCGTTGCGGACATGACAGACGATTCGCGCCCCCGTCGCCTGGCCCTTGTCGAGGCTGTCCTGGCGTGGACGCCTTCGCATCTCTTGGACGCCGTTCGCGACGCGGAGGGGATGATTCCTCCCGACGAGCTGGTGCGTTGGGGACGCGATGCCGTCGCGACTATCACACAGCCTCGGGCGCGGCCTCAGCGTGGTCGGACGATGTCGATGGCTGGACGCCCTGCTGGGATTGCGGCGCTGGATCGTGCCTGGGACGCGGTCTTCGACCACGTGCGCCTGGAAGTGGAGAAGGACACACTGCAACTGACGGGACGCATGATGCGGCCCGACCTTCGGCAGAATGCCCAGCCAATTCCGAGCGTGTGGGGCCGTGCACTCGACTTCGACCTGCGGGCGGGGACGATCTTCATGCAGGACCAGATGTTCGTCGGCGTAGAGGTATCGAAGCAATTGCCCTTCGGAGTGATTCCTGATGTCGGCAGCGACGAGCCGTGCAATCGCACAGGGCCCCCAGTGGCGAAGAACGAGGCTCCACCTGCCGCTTCCGAGCCTCGTGGGCCGATCACGCCTCACACTGCTGCCAACCTGACCGACGACGAGGTGTTCGCGCTGCTGGATGAGTACGCGCGGCGTGTCGTGGAGGACGAGGACAGCAGCCTGAAGCTGCCAGTCAAAGTCAGCTTCATGCCGATCCTGCGTCGGAGGCTGCGCTGGAGATTTGAGAGCGGCGAGAACGCGCCGACGCTGGCCGCCGACGCTGCTGCCTTGGAAAAATGGATTAAGACGAAGGTGGACGGCCATCAGACCCCCAGCGCCAAGCATATTGAAAACGAGTTGCGAGAGGAACATCGGCGCCTGAAGGCCCAGCATCCACGGCCAGCATCCAAGGATAGGCAATCCTGAGATCCTGGCTGTGGATGCTGGCTTCGCATCGTCACACGTCTGCAGCGCGACCAGACGCTGTGAGGCACCACGATGCGCGATTACCAGCGGGACACCCAGAATGGCCGGTCAGTTGTTGGGCACGCCCGACTCACGCAGCCTGAACTTGCCGCTAGGTGGCGCGTAAGCGGACGCACCCTCGAGAAATGGCGCCAGGCCCGCATAGGGCCTCCGCACCTCAAGATTGGCGGCAGGGTCGTCTATCGGCTGGAGGACATCGAGGCCTTCGAGGCTGAGCAGCTGCGGGGGCCGGCGTAATGGACGCCGCCGTCGCCGCCGCGATGTCCGACCCAGAGCGCAATCCGCATTTCCGGCGTCGCTGGGTGGAGGAGACCCGCGTGACGACGATCGCGGTGACCACGCCGCCGGCGGCGATCGGCTCCTTCGGCCTCGTCCTACGGGAGGCCTTAGACCGGCATCGGCGTGCTACCGCTGAGCAGGCGCGCGCCGCTGGCCTCGAGGATTGTCCGCGGTGAACGCCGACGCTGCCCTGCAGGCGGATCGTGACGAGATCGCGCGGTTCGTCAGCGCGCTGTTTAGGTATGCCGACGAGGGCAGCTATCTCTCGATGCGGGCGTTCTACGAGGACGCAAAGAAGGTGTACGGCATCGAGACGCATGGGCTGTCAGACGATATCGAGCATCTGGTGTCTGCTGCTACCACCTTCGCCACCCGTGCAGCACGACACCATCGGCCAGTCGTCTTCGCCCCACCCATCGCGACGTTCTCGAACGGCGATAGCGCCACCGAGGATGATCTCCAGAACGGGTTGGCGCTCAGCGTTGAATGCGACCAGCGCCCCGGCGAAGCGCGCGAGAAGCTCGAGAGCCTTCTCGGACCGACCACGATCACCGTGGCGAGCGGCGGCGAATGGCCTGACCCCGAGACCGGTGTCCTGGAGCCCAAGCTGCATCTGCACTGGCGCCTCACTGAACCGACCCGCGATACGGCGTCCCACGCGAAGCTGAAGCGCTGTCGGGCAATGGCGAAGGACCTGGTCGGCGCGGACGGTACCAGCAGCCCGATGGTGCACCCGATGCGCTGGCCCGGGTCATGGCACCGCAAGGGCGCCGCGCGCCAGGTTCGCATCGTGTCTGAGACCGAGCACGAACTCGATCTCGACGAGACCGAACAGCTCCTTCGCGATGCGTGGGAGGTCCATCGTCAGCAGGAGGGCGACGCCGGTAAGGCGGAGCCCCGCGAACCTGGCGAAGGGGAGACGCGGGACAGTTCGGAACTGATCACGGCCATCCTCACCGGCGCCGAATACCACGCCCCCATCACCGCTCTGGCGATGCGCTATCTCAAGGGCGGCATGGCAGATGCCCAGGTCGTTCTCACCCTGCGCGGCTTCATGAATTCGGTGCCGGAGGCGGTCCGCGACATCAAGGACGGCGTACATCAGCCGCTGCGTTGGCTGTCGCGGTACAACGATATCCCGCGTGCCGTCAGCACCGCGCGTACGGAGATCGATGCCGAGACGGCGAAGGCCGCGCAGAACGACATGTTCGGCGAGGTGGCGGTTTCGGGGTTCCGGCTGGATACCATGACGGCAGGGGAGCCGCCGCGGCAGGAGTACTTAGTGTCGCCGACCATACCGTTGGGGAAGCCCGGCGTGATCTTCGGCGCCGGCGGCATCGGAAAGTCGCTCGTAGGTCTCGCGCTGTGCCTGTCGGTGGCCATCCGCGGCAGGTTCGGCGAGACGGCGTTGGGCGGGTTTTCGATCCTCGGCGGCTACGTGCCGTTGGAGGCTGCTGGAGCCAGCGTATTCCTCACGCTGGAAGATGACACCGCGGAGGTCCATCGCCGCATTGCCTCGCTGGATCCAGAGAACCGCCGCCGCGATGCACCATGCTACGTCATCCCCGCGGTGGACCTGCCAAACTTCGACCCCGCGCTGGTGATGCCCGACGGCCGCGCAGCCGTGCTGACGGAGCTCGCCAAGCACGGCCTCGACCGGCTGTTAAAGAGCATCGCGGCCATTACGGGCAGGCCGGTGCGCGTGCTAATTCTTGATCCGGCGGGCGACTTCCTGAACGGCGACGAGAACGACGCCACCTTCGTGAAGATGCTGATGCGCCAGCTGCGCGCCGTCGCGGCGCGGCACGGCTGCACCATCATCCTCGTCGGGCATGTCGCCAAGGGCATGGATGCTGACAACCTCACCATGCGTGGCAGCGGCGCTTGGATCGCCAATAGCCGCTTTGCGTACGCGTTGTGGAAGCCGATGCCTGATGAGGCGAGGCGCCTGGCTCAGGAGGTGGATGAGCCGGCCGAGACCCTGGTGTGGGGCAACCTGGTCAAGGCGAACCACGCGGGCGCGCCGATTGGCATGCACCGGTTGTTCGCGCGGAGCGCCTCGGGGGACCTCCTCGACGTGACAAACCGATTGGCGTCGCATGGTCCGACGGAGGAGCAACTGCTGACGCAGCTGGCCAAGGCCTGCGCGGAATGCGCGGCGGCTGGGCTGCCCTTTACGATCACGGGCAATGCCGGGCTGTACAACGGCCGCGCGGACCTGCCGGAGCCACTGGCCAGCATGAGCAAGCACGGCCTGGAGGGTCTGGGGAACAAAGCCCTCGACCAGCAGATGTTGGTCAAGGCTCGCACGGCAGCAACGCAGGCATCGCCGAAGTTCCTCGACGTGCCCAACGGCCCGCTGGCAACTGGCGTTGAGGTGCCCCTGTTCCAAGGATCGCGCCGTGAAGCGCTGGAGCGCTTTCGTGCAGCTCGGGGGCTGTAATTCCGCGCCAATCGTTCCCGGTTCCCGCGTTCCCGCCGGGAACGTTGAGGCGCGGGAACGCCGAATATGACGCCGTAACAATAGGTTACCGCGTTCCCGGTCGACGTCGTTCCCGCGGGCCCGGGAACGCTAAAAAAGGGCGGTTTTCTGCCGCATTCCCGCATTCCCGAAGTCGCTCCCCTACGGGGAGGAGCCGGAACCGGGAATCCGGCTCGTCCCGTAGCCAGGGCGCGACGGTGAGACTCCCTCGGCCCGCAGGAAGCCCAGGCGAGCTCACTGGCAAGAAATTTGTGCGGATCGCAGTCCAGCGTAGCGCGTCGCAATTGCGGTCGATTGTGCCGGGGAATCGCGATCCGGTATTTAATCGACGTCGCGGCGACCCGCCCGACACCACTCCCGACGGAGGGTTTCGAGAATGCAGGATACGCGCGCGGTCGAGGCAAACTTCCCTTGCTACAAAAGGGTCCCAACAGCGGCCCTGATCCCCTACGCCCGCAACGCGCGGACGCACAGCGACGCGCAGGTCGCGCAGATCGCCGCTTCGATCCGCGAGTTCGGCTTCACCAACCCGGTCCTGACCGACGGCGACAACGGCATCATCGCGGGCCACGGCCGCGTGCTGGCGGCGTGCAAGCTTGGGCTGGCCGAGGTGCCGGTGATCGAGCTGGCCCACCTCACCCCGGCGCAGCGTAAGGCCTACATCCTCGCTGACAACCGCCTCGCGCTCTCCGCCGGCTGGGACGCGGACCTGCTGCGCCTCGAACTCGCCGACCTGCAGGCGCTGGGCTTCGACCTCGAGCTCACCGGCTTCGACGCCGACGAGATCGCCGGCTTCCTGGCCGAGCCGACAACCGGCCTCACCGACCCCGACGACATCCCCCCGCTGCCCGAGACGCCGGTCACCCGCCCCGGCGACGTGTGGATCCTCGGCCGCCACCGCCTCGCCTGCGGCGACTGCACCGACCCCGCTGTCGTGGCGGCGGTACTCGCCGGCGTTCGGCCGCATTTGATGGTCACCGACCCGCCCTACGGCGTCGCCTACGACCCGGAGTGGCGCAACAGGGCGGGGGTCAGCACCACCCGGCGCACCGGCAAGGTGGAGAACGACGATCGCGCCGACTGGCGCGAGGCCTGGGCGCTGTTCCTCGGCGATGTCGCCTATGTCTGGCACGGCGCCCTGCACGCCACGACGGTGGCGGAGAGCCTCACCGCCTGCGGCTTCGACATCCGCGCGCAGATCATCTGGGCCAAGGACCGCCTGGTGCTCGGGCGCGGCCACTACCACTGGCAGCACGAGCCGGCCTGGTACGCGGTGCGCGGCCAGGGCCATTGGTCGGGCGATCGCAAGCAGACGACGCTGTGGCAGATCGCCGGACGCAGCGAGGATGCCGAGACGGTGCACGGTACCCAGAAGCCGGTGGAGTGCATGCGCCGGCCGATCGAGAACAACTCGTCCCCGGGCCAGGCGGTGTACGAGCCGTTTTCGGGATCCGGTACGACCATCATCGCCGCCGAGATGACGGGGCGCGCCTGCCACGCCATCGAGCTCTCCCCGGCTTACGTGGACGTCGCCATTGCGCGCTGGGAGGCCTTCACGGGCCAGGACGCGGTGCGGGAGGGCGACGGGGTGCTGTTCAGCGGCCTGGCCCCTGGTCCGGCCGGTGGCGCCCCTGCCAGCCCCGGGGAGGCCAGCCATGCACCGGTATGACCCCACCCCGGACCAGCGGCGGACAGTGAAGACCATGGCGGGGTTCGGGGTGCCGCATGTGGACATCGCGACCTTCCTCGGCATCGACGCGAAGACTCTGCGCAAGCACTTCCGGGAGGAGCTGGACCGGGGCACGACGGAGGCGAACGCGAAGGTGGCGCAGTCGCTGTTCCAGATGGCGACGCAGGGCAAGAACGTCGCGGCGGCGATCTTTTGGATGAAGGCGCGCGGCGGCTGGCGCGAGAAGCATGAGGTGGAGGCGACGGTGAAGGCTGAGCAGCGTTATGTGATCAGCGCGCCACCGAGGCTGTCGGAGAAGGAGTGGCTCGAGACCTACGCGCCGAAGCATCTCGGCTGAACGTCGCCGCATCGCATCTGTTCAACACCGAGCAACGACCGTTGGTCGGTGGTGAACGGGGCGGGGACGGCACGACCCAGCGGCATGGGATGGTCCGCGCTCGACCCTAGGCAATCCTCTTGAAACAGCCGCAGCACTCCGAGCCTATGCATTCCGGCTACTCGTCCAACCGCTTTCCATGGCCAGAGACGCAATCGTTCTTATCGCCACGTCTTCACCGCAAAGGAGCACGGCAATTTCCCCGATACCTTCGGGCAGCCCTGGCGCGGGGCATAGTTCTGCAACCAGCGCTAGGGACGAGGCTACGGGCCTGTTGGACGGAACAACCCGAGGTCGATGCTGTTCGCCATCGCCGTATAGCCTCCAGGGCCCGGATGCAGGTGATCGCCGGAGTCGTGTTCGGCGCGCATCCGCGTCGGCCGGGCGGGATCCTGTGTGGCCGCCGCAAAGTCGAGCACCGCATCGTAGGTGCCGCTGGTCCGGATCCACTCATTGAGCGCCTGGCGCTTTGCTTCGCCTTCGGGGGTCCAGTAGGCCGCACCCTCGAACGGGGTGAGCGTCGCGCCATAGACCCTCAGCCCGCGCGCACGAGCGCGAGCGACGAACTGGCGATGGCCGGCGATCAGCTCGGCGACGCTCGGGGAGGCATTGGCGCCGCCCTGCCCGATGTCGTTGATGCCCAGCATCACGGTGACATGGGTCACGCCCGGCATAGCGAGCACGTCGCGGTCGAAGCGGGCCAAGCCGTTCGGGCCGACACCGTCCGCGAGTACCCGGCCGCCGCCGATGCCGCCATTGACCACGCTCATGCGGATCCCCGCCTCCGCCAGCCGGCGGGCAAGGATGTTCGGCCAGCGCCGGTTCTGGTCCGTGCCGGATTGCGTGCCGTCCGTGATGGAATCGCCAAACGCAACGAGCACGCCGGTGGGCTGCGCCGCCACGATCTCGACCCGGCTCAGGAAGAAGGACGAGGCCGAGGCCAGGCCGTCGCCGCGGCGGTAGGCCGTCGTCGTGGCAACCGGGAAGGTGACCGCGCCCGCGTGGTTGCCCCGGGTCGACACGTAGTTCGTCTGCCAGGACGCTGGATGGTAGGTGACCGGCGACCTCGAGGCGGCGGTGTCATCGGGCAGGTAGAGATCGACGACGACATCGCCGAAGTCCGGCACGGCCAGGTCGACGGGATCGCTCACCAGCAAGGCGCCCGGCGGGACAGCGGGCTGGGCGAGCCCGCCGAAGGTGAGGACGCGGTTGGTGCCCGCGACGATGGACGAGCCCCTGTCGCGCAGGGCGACCTGCGCGGCGCCGATGCGTAACGGCGTAGTCCCGAAGGTGTTCGAAAGGACGACCCTGACGCGGCCTCCACCCGCCGACACGCGGGCGATCTGCCTGATGGTCTGATCGTTGAAATGGAGGCGCGAGCCGCCCGCCACCTCGAGTTCCTGCCCCGGCGCCGCTTCGCGCACGGCGTCCGGGACGTCATTGACCCAGGGGAAAGCCCGCGCGGCCGCCGACAATGTCTGCGCTGGCTGATCGACGCGCGCGACATCCGGTGCGGCCCATGTCGGAATCCAGCGTTCCTGCGCGGAGGCCGCAGGCCCGAACAACGACACCGACGATGCGATCAGTGCGGATGCGACAAGATGACGGAACGTCAGCATCTGACGACCTCCCCCTATCTGCTCGGACATCCGATGCGCAGGGGTGCCGGCGCCACGGCCCGACATCGTCCTGGTGACATCCGTTGCCCCGACTATCCTCAGATCGGGCGGCCCATGACAAGGCAAAACCGGCGTCCCTCTCTGGCACGCGAAGATTCCCGCGCACTGAACTGCTCTGAGTTTGCCGGAGGACGCTCGGCGTGAGTCACGCAACCAGGCAAGAGTCCGCTCGCTGCCCTTCTCGACTCTTCACGATCTGCCCGCGGCAACAGCCGCCTGAGCCATCCTCTCCACGATCCTCGCGACAGTAGTGTGCGTCCATGCGCCCCAGCCGCGCGGCGTGGGCACCGCGCGGGCGTTCAGAGCGCGCGCTATCGCCGCGTGGCCCGATACGCCCTCTGCGCGCAGACGCTCCAGTTCCAGTCCGAGACGATGTGCCGCGCGCTCCGCGGCCTCGCGCCGCGCCAGGGCCGCCGCCATGGCGTCCGGCCCTGCGACGGGCCGGTAGCCACGATCGCCGCCCAGTGCTATTCCGCGCGCCTTGGCCGCGGCCAGCGCCGCTCGCGTCCGCTCGCTGATCAACTCGCGCTCCTTCTGCGCCATTGCCGCGTAGATCCGCAGCATCAGGTCGTCGGCCCCGGGCATGTCCGCCGCCCGGATCGAGACGCCGTCCTCCAACAACTGCGACAGCGTGTGCGCCCGGCGCGTGATGCGATCGAGCCGCGCGGCGACCAGCACGGCATCCAACTGCCGGCAGCGCGCCAGCGCCGCCTGGAACCCCGGCCGCCGGTCGTCCTTGCCGGAGGCGATGTCGGAATACTCCGCAACGAGCGTCCAACCCTGCGCGGCGACGAAGGACCTGATGCTGGCCTGCTGGGCCTCCAGGCCCAGCCCGCTCTGCCCCTGCTCGGCGGTCGAGACCCGGATGAGCCCGACCGCGAGCCGGGGAGGGTTCGCGCCCAGGCGCATCAGCCGGCCTCGATGATGCGGTAGATCGAGTAGGAGCCCTTCGCACCCTGCTTGTCCGTCCCGACCTGACGGACGCGCTCCAGCACCTCGACCGTCATCCCCTTGCGCTTGAGGCCGGCGAGGAAACCTCGGACCGTGTGCGACTGCCAGGCGGTCGCTTCGATGATCTCGGCGATCGTGGTGCCCTCGTCGCGACGCAGCAGGGCGAGGACCGCCTCCTGCTTGGTGCCGGTGCGGAGCTGGCGCGGGGCGGCGGGGTCGCGGGCGGGACGGGACGCCCGCTGTGCCCGCGGCGACGCAGCCAGGGCGTCGCGCAGACCGCCGATGGAATCGTCGAGCCCATCGCGCTCGGGAGCGTCCCAGGCGGCCAGGACCGACGCGGCGGCCATGTGCAGGGCAGCGGCGCGGCCGATGGGCCCGTGCTGACTCACAGGCTGGCGCTGAAGGCCCTCGGGCGCCTCGCCGCCGGTGGAGGGCGACGCGGGCACAAACGGCGCCAGTGAGTCTCCCTGGGGCGCTGCGGGCAAGAGCGCCATTTCCGCCGGGGCGGTGTCGGTGGTCAGCGGGTCGGCGAGGTCGCCGATCACCAGGGCCGGATCGACGCCGTTGCGCTCGTCGCGCGGGCGGTTGTCCTCCGGGTCATCGGCGCCCTGCGTCGCGACCGTGCCGCTCGCCTCGGGCTCGACGCCGATCGCCGCCAGCCCCGCCTCGGTGATGCGCAGCGCTATCCAGCCGCCATCCTCGTCCTGCCGCCAGCCCAGCCCGATGGCCTCGCGCGGCGCCGGCGCCTCCTCCAGCAGCCCCTTGCCGATCATGCTGCGCAGGACCGCCTGGCGTGCGGCGGCGGGAAGCTTGGCGGGCGGGGTGGCGAGCAGCGCATCGTGCTGCGCGGCGCGGCTGAGGATCACGCGCTGGGTGTCGGAGAGCTTGGTCATCGTCGGGTGCTCCTGGTCCGCACCCGATCATCCGGGTGCTACCAGCCCGAGCCCCTGAGCGGGGCTGCGCGACGATGAGCGCGCCAGCGACCATTCGCTCTTTCTCCGCGCGAAGCCAAGCGAAGGGGACAATCATGAACTTGCTTTCTACTGGCGTCGCGCAGATCGGGATCATCGGCTTCGACGGGCGGATCGAGGTCGAGGCGCTGCGCCTCTACGGCCTGCCGAAGACGCGCCGGCGGTGCTCTATGCCTGTCCCTCGCTACCGGCAGGGACGCGGACGCTGGCGCTGGAGACGAGCTGCGACCTGCCGAGCCTCGGCCCCGGCGCGACGGCCAACGTCGGCGTCACCGTACCTGGGGCGCGGCGACACGACTTCGCGGACGCCTCGCTCGACACCAGCAGCATCGCCTTCGTGCTGGACTGCCATGTGTGGTCCAACAACAGCGTGCACGTGACCTGACGACGCGAAACGGCGGCGCATCGAAGGATCGAGGCCAATCGCCATCACGTCTGTGGTGAGCGATACTGCAACGTCGACGATCACTGTCTGAAATGCAGAAGCGTGTCGAAGCAATGGCCGAGCGAGCGGCCACGTGCACCTGTGTCCCTTGCGCGCACGCGGGAGTTGCATGCATAAGCATATCTCGACTGAATAATCTGTACTGCAGAACTTAAGTTTTTTGTTGCGACTGACGTGGCGCACCATGAATAATTCATGCAATCAAGATTCAACGCTGGCCGGGGCATAGATGGGCGATCAGCCGAAAATATACGGAATCGTTGCAATGATCGCCACGGGCCTGATGGCAACGCCGTGTGCTGCGCAGCCAGTAATTGGCTCGGGCGATCCGTTCCAAACCGCGTTTCGTGAAATGATCGCGCGCCCCGGCGACCCGGATGCAGCAGTGCGTTACGCGCGGCTGGCGGCGGAGCGCGGCGATTCTAGAGCAGCGATCACGGCTCTCGAACGCGTGCTTCGGATCAACCCCTCTCTGGACAATATCCGACTTGAGATAGCGTCAATCCATCTCGCCGCAGGTTCACCGGACCTAGCAGCCCTTTACGCGAGGCAGGCGCTCGAGTCCCCGTCGATCCCGCCGGATGTTGCGGTGCGTGCGCGCGAGATCGTCGCCCAGGCCGAACGTGGAGCCTCACGCTCGCTGCTTGAGGTAAGCCTGTTCGCCGGTGCGCGGTGGGATTCGAACGCGAATGGCGTCACCCCCGCCGGCACGACGGTTCCGATCTACACACCTGTGCCGGGCGGCTTTTTTGTCGTGCCGACACAACTTCCCGCCAGTGGTGAAGAGAGCTGGAGCTCCGTCTTGGGGGCCAGGCTCTACCACCGCTACGATCTCGAACTGCAGCGCGAAGCGGCCTGGGAGACGAACGCATCACTGTTCGACCAGCGCTTTGCGAGCATTCCTCGCGCGTATGACCTCTCGGTCGTGACCCTCGACAGCGGACCGCGGATCGGGGTCACCGAGGTTGGCGAGAACGGCCTACTGTCCCTGCGTCCGGCCGTTCGGGTTGGCTGGATCGGCTATGCGGATTCGACCTACAGCTGGCAGTACGGCGCTGGCCTGACCGCGGAGCTTCGCCTGCCGCCACGCTGGACCTTTGAGGTCACGGGCATTGCCGGCTTCGGCAATTTCATCAACAGCGACTTTCGCCCGACCGCCAGGCTCTACACGGGCAGCGAGTTCATTCTCAATGCCGCGGTGAGTTATGCGATCACGCCCACAACACGCATCACCGGATCGTTCTCGTACTTCGAGGGTAATGCGCGGGTCGACTACTACGCCCGAAGCGGCCTTGGCGGCTTCATTGGGGCGCAAACCGCCTTCAACATTGGTGACTATCAGGTTGGCGCTACCGCGAGGCTGGGCGTGCGGCAGGTGAACTACGACTCACCTGATCCCGTGCTGAACCCCTTCACTGAGCGGAAGGACACGCGCTGGGAAGGTGGCGTCTCGCTGATCTTCCCGGTCACGCGATCCGTGGCGATCACGGTCGAGTACGACGGGTTCGACCAGCGCAGCAACTACGAGATCTATCGGTTCGACAACCATGCCTTCACGGCGGGTGTACGCGTTTCTCTCTGACCAGCCCCGCCTCAAAAAGGTTCGCAGGTTATTCGACGCAACATCATCCCTGGACGGAGCTGACCGATGGCACGGCGTGGAGCCCTCAAGACTGGTCCCATCTCAACGCGGGTGCTGTTGCTCGCGGGCGCTGCCCTGCTCAGTCTCCCTTCAGCGCCGACCGTGGCGCAGTCGAATCTGGTTGGGGTGGTGATTCGGGGTGCCGCAGCACCGGGCGGTTCGACACCAAGGCAGGTCACCGACATCGCCCCGGGCCAGCGTATCGAAAGCCCTCGCGGCGCCTGGACCGAGATCGCCTTCTCAGATGGGGGTTCGATCGTTCTGGAGCCGGGCGCGGACTTCATGTTGCAGAGAATCGAGACTGATCCCGAGACGGGTCGTCAGGTCATCAAGGGGGCATCGAGTCGCGGGCGCTTGCGCGTTTCCACTTCTGACTCTGCCGATATGGCGATTGAGACTGGGGGCCGAGAAATTCGGGTCATTGGAGCGTCCGGCGTGATCCAGTCCGGCGCAGAGGGCTCGGTAACCCTCATTTCCGGGCGCCGAATTACTGTCCGACGCGATAACGGCGCAGAGGATACAATTCGTCGACCAGGCTTTACGTTGGCTTTTTCTAACGGCGGGCCACGGCGACAAGGACGAGAAGCGCTCGCGGAAGTCGTGTCGCCATTCGCTCCCGTAACGCCAGGAGGTGGCTCGGGGGTCGAGGCTGCAACAGAACTTACAAGCGTCGATCCAGTGAACAACAGAGTCTTGTGGTCGGAAGAGTTCCGAGAAAGGAATAATGGAGTCAATTTCTCGAACCTTTTTCCCCCGCAGCCTCCGCAGCCTCCGCAGAACCAGAACCAGAACCAGAACCAGAACCAGAACCAGACACCAAATATTTCTCAAAGAAGGGGGGCGGAGGATTTTCAGTTTGCAGCTGCCGCATTGGGCACTCTCGGCCAGCCTGGCTCGGTGATCGCGGCACCGGGGCCAAACTCGCCCGCTACATCCACTGACTCAAATGGAAACACCTCAGGATCGACCGGTCCAAACACCATTAATCTTGAGACGAGGCAATTCAGCACCGGTCGTGTTCGGAGACTCGCTCCGAGGGAAGCGACAGCCTTAGGCCGAGCAGATGTCGGGACGGTGATCACAGTGGGAGCAAACGCTCCAGTTGTCGGCACAAGCCTGTTCCGGAATTTCAGCGCGACTGGCACCGAAGATCCTGGGTTATTTTATGACGGTATCGCAAGAATTGGTGACGCAAGAGCGACCATTCAGCGAGAAGCGTTACAGGGAACAGATTCTATTACCGCACCGACCGTTACTGGTATCGGATATCAATTGCTATTCACTAGAGATGCTGTTTCCAGAATTACCATTTCAGGAAGTGGTGCGCCATATTTACAGATATCAGATAATTTTGATCCAAATTTCCCCACCCGATCTTTGGTTGTGACAAGATCATATTTCGGAAGCAGCCTCTTCGAGATTGATGTGCCAGTCACCGTTGTGGACAACGGTGAAATAATCAGGCTCTCAGGAGATAATGGTCTTCTTATGCTGCGTGGAGCAACTATTGTTGCGCCGCAGGGCATTCCTGGGAACACAATTGGTAGCGTCGGCTTTCCAGAATATCCCCCGGATGCTGAATTGATTTCTGGTCTCTGGACAGATGATCTTCCCGCTGTTCTGGGAACCACGAGATTGGCCGGAGTCAACCCTGCGCTCACGCCGGTTACGGTTTTTGTCATCGACAAGACCACATCGGGCTCAGACGCATTATCGGGCAGAGGGATCCAGCCCGGGGAGCGCTACTTTGTGATTGGCGGAACGGGGATCCCTGCTCCCGCCAATGGCGGACTTCCGTCCGCCAATGGACAAACGTTAGCTCCCGGAACAGTTATGCGCTTTGCGATCTCTGATGGGATGAACCCACTTGCTGGCTTTCAGCCGGGGGCGACGATCGAGAGCCAATTCCAGCTGTCCAGATCGGCTACACAGATCCCAGGTTTCCGCGAGTTCAATGCGTTCCGTCCTGAATCGACTTTCGTTGAGGGTGCACCGCGAGGCGACACACACCTCCTTGTCGTCGCAGGGCTAAACGACAGCAACCCTGCGTTTCGAATTGATCTGCAGGTTGCTGCGGACGGCCGGACAAGCGCCGGTGTCGCCGTTGGCGGGTTTGCCCGGTTACCAAACGATTCCAACTCGATCGCGCTATCTGGCAATGTTGTCGGGTCGACGCGCGCCGGGACACCTGGGGCCCTTCCCGAAATCGCGCTGAGAGAAACATCTGTTGGAATCTTCTCGCGTCTTGGCTCTCTCGGGACGGACGAGACGGGTTACGGCAGGCACGTTTTCGGCGGGAATTCGCTGGCGCCTGGCCAAATCGGGTACTTCGCGGTCGGACAGGCGGATACGCGCGTCGGCGCACCTGGGTCGGATGGTGGCCAACCGGGTCGCTTGACCGCGATCGGGGGCTCCACGAGCGAGTTTGCATTCACGCGCCTGGCGACGAATGTCGGCGATCCCGGCCTTTCGGGCACGCGCGGCCTGCTTGGGGGCCGGCCGGAAGGCATTGAGGGATTCGCCGCGGGCATCGTTGAAGTCGTCGCGCCCGGAGGAGCCGGCGTCGGCTTAGCCGCCGGCGTGGGAGCATCGCTGGGTGACGTCCGCATCGTCAGCCGGCCCGACAATCGCGAGCTTGGTGCAGAGACACTGATACGTCTCGCGCCGCGCGCCGTCGGCGAGATTTCTGCCGACGCACCCGCAGCCTCTCCGCCGCCCGGCCTCACCTCTCGGACGCTCAACTTCGGTGGTGGAGGCGGTAGTCTCCCCACATCCGCCTTTGCTTCCTCGACGACCTTCGCAGCAGTGATTCCGGGTCAGGCGGCCATGGCCAGCGTGAACGAGGACCTCCTCCGCGGCATCATGCACCCCGATGGCCGCCCCGCCACGCCCCAGCCACGCGATGAGGCTCGGAACCTGCCGGAGCGGGGTGGATTGCCGCCGAGCAACGAGCACGTCGCTTGGGGGGTCTTCATGGGCGACCTCGTTGCGCAAGCGAATGGCGGCGGCCGCGAGTTCGCCAGTCTCGGCTTCTGGGTCGCCGGTCGCCCCGTTGATTACGGGACGCTCCAGACCCTGACCGGCGTGGCCACCTATCAAGGCGGCATGATTGGCAACGTGGTGAATCCTCAAGGCCTGCGAACTGTGGCCGGTGATTTCACCCACCAGTACGATTTCGGTCGGCGAGCAGGCGGGATGACCGCCAACTTCGACGGCGCAACGTACTCTGCTGCCACCGGCATGAACGGAACGGGCGTCTTCACCGGCCAGGCGGAGCGACAAGGCCCAGCCGCGAACCGTGCCTTCAACGTGACCGGCGCCTTCTTCCACAATCCCACGGCGGGTGGACCGGTGTCATCGACCAACCTGCCGCTTGCAACCGGTGGTGTGTTCGGCATCGCCGGCCCCGGCTACGGCGCCAACGGCATCTTCGTCGGCGCCAGGCGGTGATCAGCGCCAACCGGAGGGCGGCGCTCGTCAGCGGCGTCCTTCCGTGGCTGCTGCTCTCGCCCAGCGCTTCCGAAGCTCAGCAACGGCCACGCGAGTCCGAATCTTCCGCCGCCATTCTCGCCGCTGTGCGCCACATGCGGTCGGCGGGCGACGTAGCGGGAGCTCTCGCGCGGCTGGAGCGGTTTCTGGCAGCTACTGGCCGTCGCTTGGGTGAGCCGGACCAGGCCGTTCTGCGGCTCGAAGCCGCCAGTCTCGCGATTGAGGTCGGCGCCCCACACAATGCACGTGCCCATCTCGCGGTGTCGGAACGTATCGCCGAGAGCGCAGCCTTTCGTCCGCAGCCCTTCCTGGCGGCGCGGCTGCAGCGCGAACTCGCGCGGCAGCGGGAACGTCTTGGCGACGTTACCCAGGTGGAGCATCTGCTCACGCGCGCCCTCCCGGCGCTGGAGACGGCGGATCTCGCTTTGGCCGCTGAAGCCTTCAATGCCCGAGGAATCGTCCGCCTCGAACTCCTCAAGCTGTCGGAAGCCGAGGCGGATTTCCGAAGCAGCTTCAGCAAGGCCGAACGGGTCCAGCTGCCGGTTGAGTTCCGCGTATCGGTCCTCGCGAACCTGACTGTCGCTGCCTCCGAACGCGGTGCTCTATCCGTCGCGAGACAGACCGCGCTGGAGGCGCGTCAGCTTGCTGGCTCGTCGGACTCGCTGCTTCGCATTGCCGATTTCGCGAATGCGCAGGTGCTGCTCAGGGAACTCGATGTCGCCACCGCGGAGTCGATCCTGGAGCAGCTGGCGCAACAGGCTGCAATCGACGATCCGCTTCGCGCCCACGCGTTGATGTCCCTCGCGAATGCCCGTTTCAGTCGAGGCCGCATGCCGGAAGCCGTCGAGGCGGCGACAGAGGCTGTCGAGGCGTATCGCGGCGCTGTTGGGGAGCGACATCCGGCGTATGGGCGTGCCCTCCATACTCTTGGGACGGCGCTGTCGGAGCTGGGAGACCCTGTCTCGGCTGCGACCGCTTTGGCCCAGGCTGCGCAGATCTTGAGCGCAGCCTTTGGACCAAGCGCCATACAGGTGCAGGGCACCGAGATTGAGCGTGGATGGCTCGAGCTTCGGGCTGGTGACCTATCGTCAGCAGAGCGCAGGGTAGAGGCGGCCTTGCGTGCCTATGCAACAACGCCCCCGCCGGACGCACGTCCCGTCGGCCTCGCGTTGATCCTTCGCGGTTTGGTGGCAGAGGCCGCTGGACGACGGGACCTTGCAGCCGAATTCTATCGGCAAGGCCAGGTGCGGATCACGGAGGCGCGCGGTGCGAACTCGCCCGACCTTGGCTTTTCCCTGGTGCGTCTTGGCCGTCTTCTCACGCGAATGGGGCGCTACCAGGACGCCGCGCTGCCGCTCGATCGGGCGATCTCCATCTACAGCGCTGCGGGAAGCGCCGGAACAGTGAGGCTCGCGGAAGCTCTGACAGCGCGCGCCGAGCTACGGGCGTTGGCCGGCGAGCGACGTGGGGCGTTGGGCGACACCCGAACCGCGCTGGCCCTGCTTCGGGAGCGCATCAGTGCCGTTGAGCAAACCGGAGGTGGTACGGGGAGCGCTCAGCGTCGAGGAGCGCGTGAGCTCTACGCCGCGCAGGCGCGTCTGCTGGTGAGCCTCCAGGCTGAAGATCGGCAAGCCTTGAATGATGCATTCATGGCATCGCAGGAATCGCTGACATCCAGGGCGGGGGACGCGCTTCGGCGAGCCGCATTGCGCCGTGCTGCCGCTGGCGGGCAACTCGGACGCCTCCTCGGCGATCGTGAGTCAGCGACTGAGGCCATGAATCAAGCCGACAGTCTCTTGCTCACGTCTGCAGCCGGGACTTCGCCGTTTGACCCGGCCGAACTTCGACGATTGCGTGCAGCACGCGATGACGCTGCCATTCGCATTCGGGCCTTGGACACATCGATCGAGGCTCAGTTTCCGAGGATTGCACGATTTCTGCGTCCCCAGTCCATCGCGCTCGAAGACGTCCAGACGCTACTTGATGTGGACGAGGCGATCGTTGCGCCGGTTGTGACAGAGGACGGAGTGCTGATTTGGGGCGTTCGGCGAGATGCTGCGGAGGCGATCTTCCTACCTGTCGGATCGGCCGAAATCTCGAGCCTGGTTCAGCGGATTAGACGAGGTGTTGATTTGGGTTTGGAGGCGCATGGCAGATCGCTCGATCCATTCGATGTCACGGCGGCTCGGGCGCTCCACGATGCCGTGTTCCTCCCACTTGATCGGATTGGGCTACTTGATCGCATACAGCATGTCATCGTCGTGCCGGATGGTGCGCTTCAATCCATACCGGCGCACCTTCTGCTCGACACCCGACACCAATGGCTGATCCAGCGCTTCGCCTTTACCACAGCACCGACGATTGGAGCGTTTGTGGCATCGCGCGAGGAACGCGGACGGCCGTCACAGGCGCAGTTGAGCTTCCTTGGCGTGGGCGATCCGGATTTCGCCGGTTACGCAGATCCCGGGAGAGTTAGTCGCCGCGGACCGCCGCAAAGGCTGAGACGGGAATTAGCTCAGCTTTCGAGGCTTACCGACACGGCCGACGAGGTTAAGCGACTGGCCGAAATCTTTGGTGAGCGGGAAAGTCGCCTGCTGCTGCATACGGACGCTACAGAACGCGCGCTGACCGAGATCGATCTCAGGCAATTTCAAGTCGTGTCGTTCTCGACGCACGCGCTGATGGCGGGCGAAGTGCCGGGGCTCACGGAACCAGCCATTGTGTTGACGCCAACGGATGATGACGCTCCGTTGGATGGCTTGCTGACAGCTTCCGACATCGCGGCCTTGGAACTCGATGCACAACTAGTTTTGCTCTCTGCGTGCAACACGGCGGCGCCTGATGGCGGACCCTACGCCGAAGGCATGTCCGGCTTAGCGAGGGCATTCCTTCAAGCCGGCGCGAGAGCGTTGCTCGTCAGCCATTGGACAGTTGAGAGCGCCGCGACGGTTAAGCTCACCACGGACTTCGCAGTTCGGACTACCGCGGCGTCAGACGCTCGACGTCCAAACGCGCTTCGGGGTGCAATCCTACAAATGATCAGCAGTGAGGACGCGAGCATGCGGCACCCTGCAATGTGGGGACCATTCGTGCTCGTCGGCGGATGATCTGTCGACCGTTATCAAACGAGGAGGAACTTATGGGGCTGTTTGGTTGGGAGAAAGTCAGTAGGGATGACCCGGTCTATCTAGCATGCTTAGCCGGGACCACAGCCACTGGGACCGCGATTGGATCCGCGATGGGATCGATGACATTGCCTGGCATCGGCACCGTGGCCGGCTTTGGGTGGGGGACGGCGTTGGGATTCGTCGCCGGCTACCTCACTTGCCCCTACCTCGCGCCGAGCATTAAACGGAAGCTCGAGATCGAGGACGTGCTGTCGGAGGCTGAACTTAGTTCAGCCGCTGAAGCAATGAGTCAGTACGCGAACGTCAGTCAGGCTGAAGAGGCACTAAGGTTAATCGCGATAGTCCGATCTGCTGGGTTTCAAGGAAAATCTCGGCCGATCTGCGAATCTCCGCCTGAAATGGCTAGATCGCTTCTGGCTGCATATGGATCCTCGCCTACGTCAGCGAGCATATGAGGCTGAATGCAAATTCTCCAAACCCTCAGAAAACCATTCGGACAGGCCGCGCCCGCTCGAGATCTCCGTGAAGCGGTTTGTGGGGGCTAGATGTTTGGTCCCGGCATTTCATGGTGCGGGTTTGCGGTGAACCTATGGGGGTCTGCGGCCCATGATCGGCAGATGAACTCGTAGGGGGTGAGGCCCTTCAGGGTCTTGAGCCGCCGCGCGTAGTTGTAGGTATCGAGGAACAGGGCGAGGTGGACGCCTCCAGAAACCCCGAATGCTGGCATGCGTGGCCGTAGAGCGGTGCATGGTCGCCCGCCACGCGGGGGGATGGCGGGGATCACGGTGCTGAGGGATCCTGGTCGGGGCGCTGATG
>NZ_JACADR010000649.1 GCF_016106005.1 Roseomonas rosulenta | reverse complement strand
TCGGCGAGCGTGCGCTCGGCCGCGCTCGCCTCGCCGCGCAGGGCAGCGAGGCGGCGTTCCTCCGCGCCGGTGCTCTCGCGCAGCTCAGCGAGGCGGCGCTCGGCGGCGGCGACGGCGGTGCGAAGCTCGGTAGCGCGCGCCTGCAGGCCGCGCAGCTCCGTCGCGGTCTGGTCGCGCGTGGCGGTCAGGCGGCCGATGTCGGCTTCCAGCTGGGCCACGGTCTGGCGGCGGGCGGCGGCCTCGCCCTCCGAGATGTTCACCGCCTGGCGGGCGGCGGCCAGGCGCTGCTCCTGCTCGCGCAGCGCCGCCTCGGTCTGGTTGCTGCGCGCCTGCAATTCGCTGAGGCGCTGCTGCTCGGAGCCGGTGCGCTGGGTCAGCCCGGCTAGGCGCTGCTCGGCCTGGGTGGCCTCGTTGCGCAGGCCGTCGCGGCGGCGCGTCTCGGCCTCAGCGGCCTCGCGCAGGCTGGCGAGGCGGGTTTCCTCCGCCGCGGTGCGCTGGCCGAGGCCGGCGAGGCGGCGTTCTTCGTCGGCAGCGCGGGCGTTGAGGCCGGCGACGCGCGCATCGGCGGCGGCGA
>NZ_JACADR010000648.1 GCF_016106005.1 Roseomonas rosulenta | reverse complement strand
CTACTCGCCTGACGGGAGAGGTGCGCCCACCGCACGACCGGCGGGCTCGAAAACGACCCCCAAGGCCGCTTCCAGGACACCGCCACATCTTCATCAGCCGATCACGCAGGTTTCGCAGAGCTCTCCAAGGGTCCAAATCCTGAGAGCCCATCCGGGAAGTTCAGATTCATGCTGAGGGCTTTGCGGCCAGCCACCGCAGCATGATGCGGATCATGGCCATCCGGACGAAGGCGGCGGCGATGCGGCAGTGCCGCTCGAAGTCGCGGGTGAGACGGCGATTGCGGCTGATCCATCCGATGGTGCGCTCCACGATCCAACGCTTCGGCAGCACGACGAATTTGTGCTTGTCGCAGCGGCGGACGATCTCGATTTTCCATGTGCCGGTGCGGGCGACGGCGGCGGCCATCTTCGGCCCCTGATAGCCCGCGTCGCCGATGATGCGCTCGACGAATGGACGCCTCGAATAACCGCGTTGCGGGGCGGTGCTGAAGGCCGTCGGGGGCGCGGGGATGCCGGCCGGTGCGGCTGCGCGGCGGGGTTCTGGTGAGGATCGGGGGGTTGGGTTCTTTCTGGTCCTT
>NZ_JACADR010000647.1 GCF_016106005.1 Roseomonas rosulenta | reverse complement strand
TGACTGGGCATCAGATGTGTGCCTTTCCGATCTGCCCAGCGCCAGCGCGCCGAGCTGGCCGTAGAAGGCGACGGGCCATTCCGCCGCCGCCGCGTAGCGCGCGCGCGCGCCGGCTGCATCGCCGCGCGCCGCGAGCGCACGCCCCTGCCAATAGGCGCTGCGCGCGCGGGTGATGACCGACCGGCTGTCCTGGCCCAGCGCCGTGAAGTGCCGTTCGGCCGCCGCCGCGTCATTCAGGCGCCGCAGCGCGATGAAGCCGGCGAGCATCTCGGCCTCCTGCCGCGGCTCGCCCGGCGTGGCCTGGCCATGCGCGGCGGCGGTGCGATAGGCCTCGCGCTCCTGGCCGAGGCGCAGCAGCTTGCGCGCGAGCACCTGGCGTTCCGCCCAGACCGCCCGCGCGGCATCGCCGGCCAGGCCCGACTGCAGCGGCTCGGCGGCGGCCCAGGCGGCGGCGGCCTCGGCGTCGCGGTCCCGCCGGCGCAGTAGGCGGGCATGCTCATAGGCCCAGCCGATGTCGGTGGGGCGGGCGGCCAGCGCGCTGTCGTCGTCGCGCGCCAGCGCCAGGCGGAAATTGGCCGCCGCGG
>NZ_JACADR010000646.1 GCF_016106005.1 Roseomonas rosulenta | reverse complement strand
GGCAACCGGCTGGAGGGCGCGGTGTTCGACGGCGCCAACCTCGAAGGCGCCGATTTCTCGGATGCGGTGCTGACCGGCGCGGCCTTCGCCCTCAACGCCTGCGCCCCGCCGGGCGGCTTCGCCGATGCCGGGGAGGGCTGCCGCAACCAGCTCGGCAGCTTCAACGGCGCCGGCGATGCGTTCCTCGGCAGCGCCGGGCAGGCCCCCCAGGGGCCCTTCCCGCGCACCGGCACCGTTCCGACCAATTTCGCCCGCGGTGCGCAGGCCGCACCTGCAACCCCAGGGCTCGATGCCGCCCTGGCCCAGGAGAATGCCGAGCTCGACGCGCTGCAGATCGCCTTCGACGCGCTGCTCTATTGCCGCTGGATCGAGGCCCGGACCATCCGCGCCGAACTCGCGGCCAACCGCGTTGCGCGGCCGGCGGCTGAGGCCCGGATGGCGGCCCTGCGGACGCGGCTGCAACGCGACCTCAACCGCGCGCAGGCGGTGCTCGAGAGCCTGGAACGCCGTGCCGCCGCGCGCGAGGCGGCGATCGAGGCCGCGGTTCCCGGCAGCCGCGCCGCCGCCCAGGCCGCCCGCGCCGGCGG
>NZ_JACADR010000645.1 GCF_016106005.1 Roseomonas rosulenta | reverse complement strand
CGCGCGGCCTGGGCGGCGACGCCGCCACCGGCGCGGAACACGGCGGGGTCGGCCGCGCCGGCGACCGCCAGCGTCAGCCCGTGCCGGCCCAGCACCTCGGCCGCCGCCGTCAGCGCCGCGAGGTTCTTGTGCGCCGCAGGATTGCCCACCACCAGCGCGTAGCGCGCCGGCGCCAGGCCGTGCTTCCCCAGAACCGCGCCGTCGGCGGCGATGCGCAGGATATGCTCGCCACCCTCCGGCAGCACGGCGATGGACGACACCGCCACGCCCAGCGCCGCCGCGATGCGCCCGCGCGAGAACTCCGACACCGTCAGGATGCGTGCGCCGCGCCGCGCGAGCATGCGCTGCAGCAGCCGGTACCAGGTGCGGAAGGCGAAGGAGTAGCTCTCGGGCGTGTCGAAGGCGCCGGCGTCGTGGATCACCACCGCCTGGCGGGCGCCGGCCAGCACGGGCGCGGTATTGCCGAGGTTCACCAGCACATCGCCGCGCAGCGCGCGCGGCAGGTCGATCTGCTCCCAGGCCTGGCCGCCGCGCGTGCCGACCGCCTCCGCGCGCAGCACGCGCAGCGCTGGGTCGCGCGCGCCGGCGGG
>NZ_JACADR010000644.1 GCF_016106005.1 Roseomonas rosulenta | reverse complement strand
GGGGCGCGCCCACCCGCGAGCGCTCCGGCCGCGCCGCCGCGCGGGGTCGGCCTGCGCGCCACCCAGGGCCGCGGCGGCCCGACCCTGGCCGATGCGGCCTTCACCGTGCTGCGCGAGGGCGAGGAGACACCGGTCCATGAAGGGGCCGCCGCGCGCCTGCCGCTGGCGCCCGGCCGCTACGTCGTCACGGGGTCCACCGCCGAGCGCATCGGCACCGTGACCGCCGAGGTGACGGCGACCGCCCCCGCCGAGATCGTGGTGCCATTGGCCGATGCGCTGCCGCGCGCCACGGTCACGCCGGCGCGCACCAGCGTCGATGCCACCACCACGCTCGAGGTCACCTGGACCGGGCCGAACGAGCCCGGCGACTACCTGGCCATCGCCCCCATCGGGCAGGGCCAGGAGGAACCGGAGACGCGCCACTACGCCTGGACCCGCGACGGCAGCCCCGCGACGCTGCGCGCACCCGCCGCCGCCGGCGCCTACGAGGTCCGCTACGTGCTGGCCCGGGCCGGCCGGCCGATCGGCCGCGCGCCGATCACCGTGACGCCAGTCTCCGCCACGCTCGCCGCGCCGGCCGAGGCACCGGCGGGCAGCCCGGTCGCGG
>NZ_JACADR010000643.1 GCF_016106005.1 Roseomonas rosulenta | reverse complement strand
GTAACAGCAGTTCAGGCGTGAGCTCTTCCGATCTCCCAGCGTATGGGCCGCGAGCAGCGCCTCGCGCACCCGCGCGCGCACCACCTTGCCCTGTGCGTTGCGCGGCAATTCGGGCAGCGCCAGCCAGGCGCGCGGGCGCTTGTGGCGCGCCAGCGCGGCGACGCGCGCCGCCGCCTCCGCCTCCCATCCGGCGGGCGGCGATTCCGCGACGGCGACGATCACCTCGCCCCAATAGTCCGACGGGATGCCGAGCACGCAGATGGCGCGCCCGCCGGCGGCGCCATCCAGCGCGGATTCGATCTCGCCCGGATGGATGCGATAGCCGCCGGACTTCATCACATCCGCCGCGCGGCCCGACAGGTGCAGCCGCCCGCGCGCATCGATCGCGCCGAGGTCCCCGGTGCGATGCCAGGCGCCGGGCGGGCGCGCGGCGAAGCCCGCCGCGGTGATGGTGCCGGCGTTCATGTGGCGCGCGCGCAGATGGATCTCGCCCGCCTCGCCGGCCGGCAGCGCCGCGCCGTCCTCGGCGCGGATCGCGATCTCGACGCCCGGGGCCGGCCAGCCGAGGCAGGCGCCCAGCCCGGCCTTCGGCTCGGCCATCGCCTGCGCGACCT
>NZ_JACADR010000642.1 GCF_016106005.1 Roseomonas rosulenta | reverse complement strand
ACTCCCGCAGCCGTTCCTCCACGTCGAAGAACCCCGGCTGCCGAACCATCGCCATCCCCCGCGCCAATCCGCGTCAGTGAATCAGCCGAACGGCTTCAGGGCGAGGGGTTTCTGGAGGCGTCCAGCTACTGGATTCTCGCCACTTTACTTGATCAGCCTTATGGCGCCTTCGTTTTCGAAAATGCCGCGAATTCCGATGATTGGGAAGTCGATCTTGTTTGGCTGATTGACGCGCTCGACCGACTTGATCTTGGCTGACTTGGCGCTTTTATTCATGCACGAAACGTTATGTTCTCGTAATATATGCGTGTGTCTGCACTGTATCTCTCTTCCTTCGTCCGCGCGATGAATTGCGCCTTGAAGAGATCCGATTGTGCGTTCGATTGTTTCCTGATGTCGGTCCTGATCTGCATGTCGGCAGTGTAGGCCCCCATCTTTTCCCCAAGTCCGCGGACGTAACGCCCGGGGTCCCGCAGAAATTCCTCGAGCACCCAGTGGAGAGCTCTGCGAAACCTGCGTGATCGGCTGATGAAGATGTGGCGGTGTCCTGGAAGCGGCCTTGGGGGTCGTTTTCGAGCCCGCCGGTCGTGCGGTGGGCGCACCTCTCCCGTCAGGCGAGTAG
>NZ_JACADR010000641.1 GCF_016106005.1 Roseomonas rosulenta | reverse complement strand
CCTCGCGGTCGCGCCGGCGCCCCTGACCGCCGCCGTGCGCAGCCCCGCCTTCGCGCGCGCCTGGGCCGGCACGCTGCTCGTCTCGATCCCGGCGACGCTGCCCCACGCGATGCTGGCGGGCACGGCGCGCGAGGTCGGCGTGTCGCGCGCCGATGCCCTCGCGCTTCTGGGGCTGATCGGCCTCGGGACCATCGCGGGGCGCTTCCTGATCGCGGCGATCGCGGACGCGATCGGCCGGCGCACCACCTTCGTGGCCTGCTGCGCCGGCATGTCCGGCAGCATGCTGGTCTGGGCGCTGGCGGAGGACGCGGCGGCGTTGCAGGGCTTCGCGCTGGTCTTCGGCGCGCTGCAGGGCGGCTTCGTCGCGCTGCTGCCGGCCTTCGGCGCTGATACCTTCGGCGCGCGGTCGGTGGGCGGCGTGCTCGGGCTGCTCTACACGAGCCGGGGCGTCGCGCTGCTGCTCGCGCCGCCGCTGGTCGCCGCGTTGCTGGATGCGGCGGGGCATGGGGTGCCGCTGGCGGCGGTCGCGGCCCTCGGCGTGGCGGGCAGCCTGATATTGGCGCGCATGCCGCGGCTGCCGGATGGCC
>NZ_JACADR010000640.1 GCF_016106005.1 Roseomonas rosulenta | reverse complement strand
CCCGTTCCGCCGTGGCGCAGGCGCGCGCCGACCTGCTGCGCGCCGAGGCAGCGGCCCTTTCCGCCGCCGCCGCCGCCCGCACCGCGAGCGCGCAGGTGGAAGCCGCCGAGGCCGCCCGCGCCCAGAAGGAGGCGCAGCTGCGCCAGGTGGAGGTGGATCTCAACAACGCCACCATCCGCTCGCCTATCGATGGCGTGGTGGTGTCGCGCAACATCGACATCGGCCAGACCGTGGCGGCGTCCTTCCAGGCGCCGGTGCTGTTCCAGATCGCCGCCAGCCTGGATGAGATGGAGGTCTGGGCCACGGTGGACGAGGCCGATATCGGCCGCGTGCGCGCCGGACAGGACGTCACCTTCACCGTCGCCGCCTTTCCGTCCGAGACGCTGCGCGGGCGGGTGAAGGACATAAGGCTGGCGGCTACCACGGTGCAGAATGTCGTGACCTACACGGTCGTTGTGACCACGCCGAACGCCTCGGGCCGGCTCTTGCCGGGCATGACCGCGACGCTGCGCGTGGTGACGGAGGAACGCCCGCAGGCGCTGCGCGTGCCGAATGCCGCGCTGCGCTGGCGCCCGCCGGGCACCGCGGCGGGCGGCCAGCCGACCGAGCCCGCCGCGCCGGGCCAGGCGCA
>NZ_JACADR010000064.1 GCF_016106005.1 Roseomonas rosulenta | reverse complement strand
GCGGCGGCGTCGGCCTGGTCGGGCGCGAGGCCGGCAAAGGGCAGATCGGCGGCTTCCGCCGGCGCCAGCCAGTCCGGCGTGCCGGTGGCAGCACCGAGCGCGGCCAGCGCGTCGCGCGCTGCGTGCAGCGTGGTGGCGGCAAGCCCGCCGGGCGGGGCGATCAGCGTCAGAACATGGTCCATGCGGGCCGCGGTATGCCCGCGGCATGAGCGCGGATCAACCGCCCGCCCTGCTGCTGGCCGGCCCGACCGCGAGCGGCAAGTCAGCGCTGGCGCTGGCGATCGCCGAGCGTTTCGGAGGTGTCGTCATCAATGCCGACAGCATGCAGGTGTATCGCGAGCTGCGCGTGCTGACGGCGCGTCCGACGCCGGATGAGGAAGCGCGCGTGCCGCATCGCCTCTATGGCGTCCGCGCGGCGGCTGAGGCCGCGAGTGTCGCCTGGTGGCGCGGCGCGGCGCTGGCGGAGATGGCGCAGGCGCGCGCGGCAGGCCGGCTGCCCATCCTGTGCGGCGGGACGGGGATGTACTTCGCCGCGCTGACCCAGGGGCTGTCGGACATTCCGCCCGTGCCGGCGGAGGCGCGGGCGGAAGCACGACGGCTGCTGGCGCAGGACGGCGCGGCGGCGCTGCATGCGCGCCTGGCGGCGGTGGACGCCGACACCGCCCTGCGGCTGCGCCCAAGCGACAGCCAGCGCATTGCCCGCGCCTATGAGGTCTGGCGCGGCACCGGGCGTGGTCTGGCGGCCTGGCAGGCGGGCGGTGGGACCGGGCCGGCCCCCTGGCGCTTCGCCGCCATCCTGCTTGATCCGCCGCGCGAGACGCTGCGCGCGGCGATCGGCGCACGTTGGACGGCGATGCTGGCGGCGGGTGCCGTCGAGGAGGTGCGCGCCCTCGTCGCCCAGGGTCTCGACCCCGCGCTGCCGGCGATGCGCGCGCACGGCGTGCCGGAACTGGCGGCGATGCTGGCGCAGCGCATGACGGCGGAGGAGGCCTCGCGCCGCGCCATCCTGAACACAGGTCAGTACACCAAGCGGCAGGCGACCTGGTTTCGGCACCATGCTCTCGCCGATCCGTCGCGGACGCATACGATCCATGCGCGGATTGCAGGCGTTGCGCAATTATCGGAAAGAATGATGACAGAAATTTTCGCTTTTGTTGATCGGGCGCGTTGACGCGCCGCAGCGACGGGTCTAAGGGAGGCGCCGCGCCCGCGGTATGCCCCGCGGGCTGCGCCGTTTTTGCCGCGCTGTTCTTGCACAGGGAATGACCGACCGATGTCCGCCGCCACCCAGTCCGCCAGCACCGAAGCCGCCCTGACG
This sequence comes from Roseomonas rosulenta, assembly GCF_016106005.1. GTDB lineage: Bacteria > Pseudomonadota > Alphaproteobacteria > Acetobacterales > Acetobacteraceae > Neoroseomonas > Neoroseomonas rosulenta. The sequence continues at coordinate 18,652 of NZ_JACADR010000064.1, read as the reverse complement.
ATGTCGGGCGCCGAGGTCGTCCTGCGCGCGCTGAAGGACAACGGCGTCGAGGTCATCTTCGGCTATCCCGGTGGTGCGGTATTGCCGATCTACGACGCGCTGTTCCAGCAGAACGCCATCCGCCACATCCTGGTGCGGCACGAGCAGGCCGCGGTGCATGCGGCCGAGGGCTATGCGCGCTCCACCGGCAAGGTGGGCTGCGTGCTGGTGACGTCCGGCCCCGGCGCGACCAATGCGGTGACCGGCCTGGTCGATGCGCTGATGGACTCCATCCCCGTCGTCTGCCTCACGGGGCAGGTGCCGACGCACCTGATCGGCAACGACGCCTTCCAGGAGGCCGACACCACCGGCATCACGCGCCCCGCCACCAAGCACAACTATCTGGTCAAGAAGTCCGCCGACCTGGCGCGCGTGATGCACGAGGCCTTCTACGTCGCGAAGTCGGGTCGTCCGGGCCCGGTCGTGATCGACCTGCCCAAGGACATCCTGATCAACAAGGCGCCCTACACCGAGCCGCCCACCGCAGCCCACCGGTCCTACCGCCCGCAGACGGAGCCGGATGGCGAGCAGATCCGCAAGGCGGTGCGCCTGCTGAAGGCGGCGAAGCGCCCGATCGTCTATGCGGGCGGCGGGGTGATCAACTCCGGCCCCGAGGCTTCGCGCCTGTTGGTCGAATTCGTCCGCATGACGGGCTTTCCCTGCACGAACACGCTGATGGGGCTTGGTGCCTATCCGGCCGGCGACGCGCAGTTCCTCGGCATGCTCGGGATGCACGGGACCTACGAGGCGAACCTCGCCATGCATGGCTGCGACGTCATGCTGAACATCGGCGCGCGCTTCGATGACCGCGTGACCGGGCGGCTCAACGCCTTCGCGCCGACCTCGAAGAAGATCCACGTCGATATCGACCCGTCCTCCATCAACAAGAACGTGCCGGTCGAGGTGCCGATCGTGGGCGATGCCGGTCGCGTGCTGGCTGCGCTGATCGAATGCTGGAAGACCGAGGAAGCCCCGCAGGACAAGCAGGTGCTCACCGCCTGGTGGCGGCAGATCGACGAATGGCGCGCGAAGGACTGCCTGCGCTACCGCCAGGAAGGCAAGATCATCAAGCCGCAGCATGCGGTGAAGCGCCTGTACGAGATCACGCAGGAGCTGAAGCAGGAGACCTTCATCACCACCGAGGTCGGCCAGCACCAGATGTGGGCGGCGCAGTATTTCGGCTTCGCCAAGCCCAACCGCTGGATGACGAGCGGTGGGCTCGGCACCATGGGTTACGGGCTCCCGGCGGCGATGGGCGTGCAGATCGCGCACCCCGACGCGCTGGTGATCGACATCGCCGGCGAGGCGTCGATCCTGATGAACATCCAGGAGATGGGCACGCTCGCGCAGTACCGCCTGCCGGTGAAGGTCTTCATCCTGAACAACGAGTACATGGGCATGGTCCGCCAGTGGCAGGAACTGCTGCATGGCGGGCGGTATTCCGAGAGCTATTCGGCCGCGCTGCCCGACTTCGTGAAGCTGGCGGAATCCTTCCATGCCAAGGGGATCCGCGTGACCGACGCCGCCGACCTCGATGCCGGCATCCGCGAGATGATCGCCTATCCCGGGCCGGTGATCGCCGACATCGCCGTGGCCAAGGACGAGAACTGCTTCCCGATGATCCCCTCGGGCGCGGCGCACAACGAGATGATCCTCGGGCCCGAGCAGGAGGGTGGCGTCGCCGGCGTCACCGACGAAGGCAAGGTCCTGGTCTGAGGCGCGGAACATGTCGGAAGCAGGAAACGCGCAGCGCGCGGCGACCATCGCCGTGCTGGTGGAGAACGAGGCCGGCGTGCTGGCCCGTGTGATCGGACTGTTCAGCGGCCGCGGCTACAACATCGACAGCCTGACCGTCGCCCCGGTGGACGACACGGGGCGGATCAGCCGCATCACCGTGGTGACGTCGGGCACCGAGATGGTGATCGAGCAGATCAAGGCGCAGCTCGACCGCCTGGTGCCGGTGCACAAGGTGTCGGACCTCACGATGGAAGGCCCGCATTTGACGCGTGAGCTGGCGCTGATCAAGGTGGTGGGCAAGGGCGATGACCGCGTGGAGGCGCTGCGCCTGGCGGATGCCTTCCGCGCCCGCGTCGTCGACGCCACCACCGAGAGCTTCGTCTTCGAGATGACCGGCAACGCCGACAAGATCGACGCCTTCTGCGCGCTGATGCGCCCGATCGGGCTGGCGGAGGTGTCGCGGACCGGGGCCGTGGCGATCGCGCGCGGGCCACGTGGCCTTGAGCGCTAACAATGGCCGACGAGGCCGGCAAGCTGCAGATCGATGTGTTGGTAAAGGCGCTGCAAGACCAAGCAGGCGAATACCGGCACGTTGAGACGCTGAGTCTGGCGGCATTTGCTTTGGCTGTGACGGTGCTCGGTACGTCTGCAGCGCTGGTCGTAAACATGTCGAGCGCTTGGGTTGTTGCGATGCTCTCAATGAGCCTCGTGGCCCTTATCATAGCGTTGTTCCTCCAGGTTGTTGGCGGCTTCCTCGCGCTTCGCGTTGAGGAACTGCTCTCCCAGACGGCCAAAATTCGCCGTTTGCTCATGCAACTGATGGAAGCCGACGTATTGAGCGATCTTCCGCTCAATCCGCGAACGATCGTCCGAGACGGCACAACACATCCAGAGCCGGTTCGGCGTGCCAACATTTTTGGCGGCGTTAAGGCGCTTCGGAAGGAGGGCTTTCCGTTTCTGTTGCTATCGGTCTCGAGGTCGCTCGCAAGAGGCGCAATCGGCATTGCTGCCATCGCACTCCTCCTCTACGTCGGCGCTCACCTCTACCTGAAACTCCGTTCGAGCTAACGAAAGGAACAGTTATGCGCGTCTACTACGACCGCGATGCGGATGTGAACCTGATCAAGGCCAAGAAGGTCGCGGTCATTGGCTTCGGCAGCCAGGGCCATGCGCATGCGATGAACATGCGCGATTCCGGCGTGAAGGACGTGGTCATCGGCCTGCGTCCCGGCGGGTCCTGGAAGAAGGCGGAGGCCGCCGGCTTCCAGGTGATGACCCCCGCCGAGGCCGCGAAGTGGGCCGATGTGGTGATGGTGCTGACCCCCGACGAGCTGCAGGGCGACCTGTACCGCGACCACCTGCATGCCAACATGAAGCCCGGTGCTGCCATCGCCTTCGCGCATGGCCTCAACGTGCACTTCAACCTGCTCGACCCCCGCCCTGACATCGACGTGTTCATGATCGCGCCGAAAGGCCCCGGCCACACGGTGCGCGGCGAATACCAGAAAGGCGGCGGCGTGCCCTGCCTGGTGGCCGTCCACCAGAACCCGTCGGGCAATGCGCTCGAGATCGCGCTGTCCTACGCCTCCGCCATTGGCGGCGGCCGGTCCGGCGTGATCGAGACCACCTTCAAGGAGGAGTGCGAGACCGACCTGTTCGGCGAGCAGACCGTCCTGTGCGGTGGACTGGTCGAGCTCATCAAGGCCGGCTTCGAGACGCTGGTGGAAGCCGGCTACGCCCCCGAGATGGCCTATTTCGAGTGCCTGCACGAGGTGAAGCTGATCGTCGACCTCATCTACGAGGGCGGCATCGCCAACATGAACTACAGCATCAGCAACACCGCCGAGTACGGCGAGTACGTCACTGGCCCGCGCATCATCACCGCCGAGACCAAGGCCGAGATGAAGCGCGTGCTCGATGACATCCAGTCCGGCCGCTTCGCGCGCGACTGGATGCTCGAGAACAAGGTGAACCAGGCGTCGTTCAAGGCGACGCGCCGCCGCCTGGCCGAGCACCCGATCGAGGAAGTGGGTGCCAAGCTGCGCGCCATGATGCCCTGGATCAGCAAGAACCAGCTGGTGGACAAGGCGAAGAACTGAGCCGCGCCGCCGCGCGCAAAGGCACCAGGGCGCCGGGGGACACCTCGGCGCCCTTCTTCTATGCGCCGAGAAACACGCCGCGCACGAAGGCCCTGTACAGCATCACCTGTCGCGCCAGCAGCTGCGGATCGCGCATGATGCGGGAGATGGTGATCCCGCCGTCCATCATCACCGAGAGCATGTCCGCGAGGTCCTCGAGGTCCACCGGTACCCGTGGCGGATACTGTGTGACGATGGCATCGAGCCGTGCGCGGAAGCGCACGCGCCAGGCCAGCGCCGCATCGCGGGCCAGCTCATGCACCTCCCGGTCGAACAATTGCTCCTGGTAGCAGACCGAGGCGACCATGCAGCCCGGATGGACCTCGGTCATCGCGGCCATCATGTCCGCGAACAGCTTCAGCGCCACCAGAAAGCCGTGAAGCGGATCGTCGTTGAGATCGTCCGCGCGCGCGAAGATGTCATCGAGGATGAGCCGGTCACGCTCGATGTAGCGCAGCAGCAGCGCCTTCGCGAGTTCGCCCTTGTCCGGGAAGTGATAGAAGAACCCGCTTTTCGAGATGCCCGCGCCGGCGATCAGCTCCTCGATCGAGGTCGCGCCGAAGCCCTTCTGCAGGACCGCGGCCTCGGCCAGGTCCAGCAGGCGTTCGCGGGCGCTTTCCCGCTTCAGGGTGGTTGCGCTCATGCCACGACTGTACCCCAGGTGCAGTCGCGGTGTGCGCCGAATCACCGGCGAAGGCTTCGGTTCGCACCGAAGCCATCTCAAGTCTCTGAATTTCCGATACTTTCGAAAGTCCGGCGGACCGCACCACGGGACGGGTAGAGACCGGGGTCGATCGGCGCGACAGCTTCGTCGTCACAACCGACAGAAGGGACCATCGCCATGACCACCGACATCCGGGGCAACCCGCTTTCCTGCACCGACGCCGCCGCACGTCGGCTGGACGGCGCGATCGCCAAGTTCCACGCCTACCTGGCTGATCCGATCGCCGACATCGACGCCCTCCTTGCCGAGGAACCCGATTGTGTCATGGGTCATGCGATCCGCGCCTGCATCCTCGCGACCACGACCGACAGGGCCTTCGACGAGGAGCTTCGATCGAGCCTGGCCGCGGCGCAGCGCCTTGCGCCACGCGCCAATGCGCGGGAGCGCGCCTATGTCGCCGCCGCCCGTCACTGGGCGGATGGCGACCTCCAGGCCGCGACCGAGGCCTGGGGCCGGATCGCGATCGATCATCCGACGGACCTGCTTGCGGTCCAGTTCGCCCAGCTCGGCGACTTCTTCCTCGGCCAGAGCCAGATGCTGCGCGACCGCGTCGCGCGGGTCATGCCGCGGTGGCACCGGGACATGCCGGGGCATGGGTTCCTGGTTGGCATGCACGCCTTCGGGCTCGAGGAATGCGGCGACTACGCCGCGGCCGAGGCGGCAGGGCGCGAGGCCGTGGCGCGCAACCCGCAGGATGGCTGGGCAGCGCATGCGGTCGCCCATGTGCTGGAGATGCAGGGCCGCGCCGCGGAAGGTGTGGTCTTCATGAACGAGACCTCGTCTGGCTGGTCGCCCGACAGCATGTTCGCCTACCACAATTGGTGGCACCTCGCGCTGTTCTGCATCGATCGCGGCGACATCGCCGGGGCGCTGCGGCTGTTCGACGAGCGCGTCTCGGCCGGCGGCTTCGGCCAGGCGCTGGAGGCGATCGACGGCTCGGCGCTGCTCTGGCGGCTCTGGGTGCTCGGGCATGACGTGGGCGACCGCTGGTCGCGCGTGGCGCCTGCCTGGTCCGCGCGCATCGCGCACGGCATCTACGCCTTCAACGACGTGCACGCGATGATGGCCTTCGTCGCCACCGGCGACGACGCCGCGCAGCGCGAGGTGGTCGCGACGCTCGAGCGCGCGGCCCTGGGGCAGGGGACGAACGCGATGATGTCGCGCGATGTCGGCCTGCCGCTCGTCCGCGGCCTGGCGGCCTTCGGCCAGGGCGACCATGCCGGGGCCGTGGCGCATATCCTGCCCGTCCGCGGCATCGCCAACCGCTTCGGCGGCAGCCATGCGCAGCGCGATGTCCTGTCCTGGACGCTGTGCGAGGCGGCGATCCGGGCAGGCGATGCGCCGATGGCCGAGGCGATGGTGGCAGAGCGCCTGGCGCTGAAGGAGGGCAGCCCGGTGGCGCAGGGCTGGGCCGCCCGCGCGCGGACCGTCAAGCAGCCGGTGGCGGCCTGACCGGGCAGGGCGGCGGCCGGCCATTGCGCCCAGCCGCCGCCCTGGCATGCTTCGCGCCCCCGCCCGAAGCGAAGGCCGACGATGCCCGATACGCCTCATCTCCTCGCCGCCGAGACCGACTACCCGCGTGACTTCCTGGGCTACGGCCCCACGCCACCCGATCCGCGCTGGCCGAACGGCGCGAAGCTCGCCCTCTCCTTCGTGCTGAACTACGAGGAGGGCGGCGAGAACACCGTGCTGAACGGCGACGCCGGGAGCGAGCTCTATCTGCACGAAGTCCCGGGCGGCTCGCCCGTGCTCGGCGAGCGCAACCGCACCGTCGAATCCCAGTTCGACTACGGCGCGCGCGCCGGCGTGTGGCGCGTGCTGCGCGCCTTTGCCGCGCATGGCTTCCCGCTCACGGTCTATGGCGTCGGCCGTGCTCTCGAACTGAACCCCGAGGCCGCGCGGGCCTTCGCCGCGGCGGGGCATGAGGTCGCCTCCCATGCCTGGCGCTGGATCGACTACCAAGGCATGGACGAGGCGACCGAACGCGCGGAGATCGCCCGCTGCGTCGAGACCATCGAACGCCTCTGCGGTACGCGGCCGGTCGGCTGGTATACCGGCCGCATCAGCCCGAACACGCGCCGGCTCGTCGCCGAGCATGGCGGCTTCCTGTACGACAGCGACTCATACGACGACGATCTGCCGCACTACGTCACGGCCGCGGGGAAGCCGCATCTCGTCATTCCCTACACGCTCGACAACAACGACATGAAGTACGCGGTGCCGCCCGGCTTCGGCGACCCGGCCGGATGGGAACGGCGCCTGACCGATGCCTTCGAGGTGCTGCTGGCGGAAGGCCGCGCGGGCAGTCCGAAGATGATGTCGGTCGGGCTGCACTGCCGCCTGGTCGGCCGGCCGGGGCGGGCGGCGGCGCTGCAGCGCTTCCTCGCACGCGTGGCGCGGGAGAAGGACGTCTGGGTATGCCGCCGTGCCGACATCGCCCGGCACTGGTGGGCCGCCCATCCGCCGCAGTCGTAAGCGGGGCCAAGTCCTACCGCTCGAGAAGCGCGAACTGATTGCAGAGGCGACGGGGGCTGCGCGTGGAGATCCTCCGTCTGACCGCCGGGCAGGAAGCGCCCTGGCATTGCCACAGCGAGGTCACGGACACGTTCTGGGGCATGGGCGGGCGCATGGTAATCGAGACCCACGCGCCGACCGCGGTGGTGGACCTCGCGCCAGGGCAGATGCATGCCGTGCCGCTGAAGCGCGCGCATCGCGTCACCGGCAAGGATCGCGGGCGCTGCCGTTTCGCCATTCTGCAGGGCGTGGGAGCTTCCAACTTCATGCCTCTGGGCGCGTGCTGCGCCGGCGCAGCATGGCCTTCGTCGGTCCGCGAAGCCCGGAGCCTGCCCGCGCAGGCGTAGAGCGGCAACATCGGCGCTTGCGAGCCGCCGGCGCCGCCCGTAGTCTGCCCTCGCGATGACCATGCGCGGCATCCCGGCCGGCCTGACCCTAGGGCTTACCGCCCCGGCCCGCACGCGCGCGCCGCTCGGCCTGCTTCTTCTTCGACTTAATCGCCCCTGGGCGTGACGCCCGGCTGAACTCGGCCGGACATCGCTCAGGGGAACCTGGGTCCGAACGCGCACATCCACATCATCGCCACACAGGAACCGCCTGACATGGCCATCACCCATCCCTCCTTCGGCACCCTGGCCGACGACCGCATCATCATCTTCGACACCACGCTGCGCGACGGCGAGCAGTCGCCGGGCTTCTCGATGAACCTCGAGGAGAAGCTGCGCATGGCCGAGGCGCTGCACGAGCTGGGCGCCGACGTCCTGGAAGCCGGCTTCGCCATCGCCAGCCCCGGCGACTTCGATTCCGTGCAGTCGATCGCGAAGCGCTTCGCCAAGGACGGTCCGGTGGTGGCCAGCCTGTCGCGCGCCAACACCGCCGACATCATGGCCTCCGCCGAGGCAACGAAGCCCGCCGCGCGTCCGCGCATCCACATCGTGCTCGCGACCTCCGACCTGCACATGAAGGTCAAGCTGCGCATGACGCGCGAGGAGGTACTTGCGCGCATCACCGAGAGCGTGACGCTCGCCCGCAACCACGCCGCCGACGTGGAGTGGTCGGCCGAGGACGGGTCGCGTTCCGACCTCGACTTCCTGTGCCGTTGTGTCGAGGCGGCGATCAAGGCGGGCGCGACCACGATCAACATCCCCGACACCGTCGGCTATTCGCTGCCGGCCGACATGGGGCTGATCTTCTCGACCCTGATGAACAAGGTGCCTGGTGCCGAGAAGGTCATATTCTCCACCCATAACCACAACGACCTGGGCCTCGCGGTGGCGAACACGCTGGCGGCGATCCAGGCCGGCGCCCGGCAGGTCGAGTGCACCATCAACGGCATCGGCGAGCGCGCCGGCAATGCGAGCCTCGAGGAAGTGGCGATGGCGCTGCGCACGCGCCACGACGCGCTGCATGCGACCACCGGCATCACGTCCCAGCGCATCCTGCGCACCTCGAAGCTACTGGCCACCATCACCGGCTTCGACGTGCAGCCCAACAAGGCGATCGTGGGCCGCAACGCCTTCGCGCATGAATCGGGCATCCACCAGGACGGCGTGCTGAAGGATGCCTCGACCTACGAGATCATGACGCCCGAGAGCGTGGGCTGGACCACCAACTCCATCGTGCTCGGCAAGCATTCCGGCCGCGCCGCCTTCCGCGACCGGCTCAAGACCCTGGGCTACGAGGTCGGCGACAACCAGCTGAACGACGCCTTCAAGCGCTTCAAGGACCTCGCGGACCGCAAGAAGGTCGTCTACGACGAGGACATCGCGGCGCTGGTCGATGACGAGGTCGGCCGCACCAACGACCGCATCCGCCTGACCGGGCTGAACGTCTCGACCGGCATGGGCACCAAGCCGATGGCGACCATTGCGCTCGAGGTCGATGGCGTGCGCGCCGATGGCATTGCCACCGGCGACGGCGCTGTGGACGCCACCTTCAACGCGCTGCGCCAGGCCTTCCCGCACGAGGTGAACCTCAAGCTCTATGCCGTGCAGTCGGTCACCGGCGGCACCGATGCCCAGGCCCGGGTGACCGTGCGGCTCGAGGAGGCCGGCAAGATGGTGGACGGGCAGGGGGCGGATACCGACACCATCGTCGCCTCCGCCCGCGCCTATGTGCATGCACTGAACAAGCTGCTGGTGAAGCGCGAGCGCACCGAGCCGCCGGTGGTGCTGCGCGCCTGATGCGCCGCCGCGTGGCGCTGACCGTCCTAGCCACGGTCGGCGCCGCGCGGGCACAGTCGCCGCCGCTGCCGATCGGCACGGCCCGGATGGAACCGGACGGGACCATCGTGCTGGATCTGGTGGCGCGGCAGGGCGGCACGGTGGGGCATGGGCGCCTCACCTACCCGCCCAGCCATCCCGACCATGCAATGATCCTGCGGCACCTGGGCGGCCTGCGCCCGGGCGAAGTCAAGCCGGTGCCACCCTTTCCCTGATGCGCTCCCGCTCGGCGGGAATCCGTCTTGAGCCGCGGCCCCGGGGGGGGTAAAGCCCCCCGTCCTCTCAAGCCCCATCAGTCGCAGCGGCGGCCCCGGCCCCCATTGCCTGCTGCGCGGCCCCGTCGGAAGGTCTGGTTCGCATGTTCTCTCGCCTGTTCGGCTTCCTGTCCGCCGACATGGCCATCGACCTCGGCACCGCGAACACGCTCGTGTACGTGAAAGGCCGGGGCATCGTGCTCAACGAGCCGAGCGTGGTCGCCATCTCCGACCTGCGTGGCCGCAAGCAGGTGCTCGCCGTCGGCGAGGAGGCCAAGCTCATGCTCGGCCGCACGCCCGGCAACATCGCCGCCATCCGGCCGCTGCGCGACGGCGTGATCGCTGATTTCGAGGTGGCGGAGGAGATGATCAAGCACTTCATCCGCAAGGTGCACAATCGGCGGTCCTTCGCTTCGCCGATGATCATCGTCTGCGTGCCGTCGGGCTCCACTGCGGTCGAACGGCGCGCCATCCAGGAGAGCGCAGAATCGGCCGGCGCGCGCCGCGTATTGCTGATCGAGGAACCGATGGCCGCCGCGATCGGTGCCGGCTTGCCGGTGACCGAGCCCTCGGGATCCATGGTCGTCGATATCGGCGGCGGCACGACCGAGGTGGCGGTGATTAGCCTCGGCGGCATCGTCTATGCGCGATCGGTCCGCGTCGGCGGGGACAAGCTGGACGAGGCGATCATCTCCTACATCCGGCGCCAGTTTAACCTGCTGATCGGCGAATCGACGGCCGAGCGCATCAAGCTCGAGATCGGTGCCGCCGCCCCGCCCGAGGATGGCGAGGAAGGCCCGCTCGCCGAGGTGAAGGGCCGCGACCTGATGAACGGCGTGCCGCGGGAGGTTGTGGTCAGCCAGCGCCAGGTTGCCGAGTCCCTCTATGAGCCTGTCTCCCAGATCGTCGAGGCGGTGAAGGTGGCGCTCGAGAACACGCCGCCGGAACTGGCGGCCGACATCGTCGACAAGGGCATCGTGCTGACTGGCGGCGGCGCGTTGCTGAACCGTCTCGACCAGGTATTGCGGGATGCGACCGGATTGCCTGTCGTGGTGGCAGAGGATGCCCTGTCCTGCGTCGCCCTGGGTACCGGGCGGGCTCTCGAGGACATCAAGCGGCTTCGCCACGTGCTGACTTCGATGTATTGATGGCATCCCCTGGTCGGCGGAAGCCGCAGGGCAGGGGCAGGGCAGGCAGGGGGATCGAGCGCGCGTGATCCGGCTGAGCATTCCGCTCCGGCAGGCACTGGCACGGCTTTCGCTGCCGCTGATGATCGCGGCCGCCTTCGGCGTCATGCTGCTTGGCAAGGCCGACGCTCTGCTGGCGGAGAGGCTGCGCAGCCACCTCGCGGATGCGCTCTCGCCGATCTACGCGGCGCTGGCCGAACCGATGGGCGCAGTCCGCAACCTGGTCGAGGAAGTCCAGTCCCTCGCGCAGCTGCGCGAGGAGAATGCTGTCCTGCGCGAGGAGAATGAGCGGCTGCGCCGCTGGCAGGCCGCCGCCCTTGCCCTCGAATCCGAGAACGAATTGCTGCGCCGGCAACTGAACTTCCTGCCGGAGGCGGCGCCCGCCTTCGTCACTGCGCGCGTCGTCGCCGATGGCGGCGGCACCTATGCGCGCGCCGTGCTGCTCGCGACCGGCCCGCAGCATGCCATCCGCAAGGGCCAGGTGGCGCTGGACGAGCGTGGCTTCGTCGGGCGCGTCACCGAGGTCGGCAGCCGCTCCGCCCGCGTCCTGCTGGCAACCGATATGAACAGCCGCATCCCGGTGACTCTCGAATCGAGCCGTGCGCGGGCCATCATGGCCGGCAGCAACGGCGCCCGGCCGCGCCTGTCCCATTGGCCGGAGGGCGTTATGCCGGTCGAGGGCGAACGCATCGTGACCAGCGCCGAGGCCGGCGCCTTCCCCGCGGGGCTGCCGGTGGGCGTGGTGCGTGTCTCGCCCCAGGGCGCGCCGGAGGTCGAATTGTTCGCGCGGCTCGACCGGCTAGATGCTGTCAGGCTGTTCGACTACGGGCTGCGCGGGATCCTGCCGCCCGAAGCCGTGGCGCGCCCCGAACCGCGCCCCGGTCGGCGCTGATCGCCGCAGCCATGGCCGCGCCCCAGTTCCGCCCGCCACAAGGACGACCAGCACCGGCGCCAGGCCTGCTGCGCCGGATCGACGCCTTCGCGCGGCTTGCCTTTCCGGGGTTTTCCACCGGATTCCTGATGGTGCTGGCGGCAGCGCCCGTCAGCCTGCCTTCGCCGGTCTTCGCGGCGGCGCTGCCCTGCGTGTTCTTCTGGTCGGTGTTCCGGCCGGCGGCGATGTCGCCGCCCGTTATCTTCGGGCTCGGCCTGCTGCTGGATCTGCTGACGCTGGCGCCGCTCGGTGCGGGCGTGCTGGTGCTGCTGGGCGTGCATGGCGTGGCGATACGCTTCCGGCGCTTCCTGGCGCGGCAATCCTTCCTTGCCGTCTGGATGGCGTTCTGCGGCGCTGCGCTGGGCGCCGCGGCGCTCTTCTGGGGGCTGCAGGCGCTGCTCGCGCTGCGCTTGCCGCCCTTCGCGCCGGCGCTGCACGCCGCGCTGCTCTCGGCCGGGCTCTACCCCGCCATCGCCCTGGTGCTGGCCCGCCTGCACGAGGCGATGCGCCAGGCGGAGACCGCGCCATGACCTGGCGGCCCTGGGGCGGCCCCGGCCTGCTCGGCGGCGAGCGCAGCATCCGCAAGGAGGAGGAGCGCCGCCGCGGCATCTTCACCCGCCGGGCCGCGGTGCTGGGCGCCATCCAGCTCGGCGCGTTCGGTTTCCTGGGATCGCGGCTGTACCGCCTGCAGGTGGAGGAAGGAGCGCGCTACGCCACGCTCGCGGAGGAGAACCGCGTCAGCGCCCGTCTCTTTGCGCCGCCGCGTGGCCGGGTGCTCGACCGCAACGGGAAGGTCGTGGCCGGCAATCGTCTGAACTGGCGCGCGCTGCTGGTTGCGGAGCAGACCGCCGACCTCAACGCCACGCTCGAGACATTCTCCAAGATCGTCCCGATCGGCGACCACGAGAAGACGCGGATCGAACGCGAGGTTCGCCGTAACCGCCGCTTCGTCCCGGTCATCCTGCGCGAGTTCCTGACCTGGGAGGAGATGGCGCGGCTCGAGGTGAACGCGCCGGACCTGCCCGGCATCTCGGTCGACATGGGCACCACGCGCATCTATCCCGAGACCGAGCACCTGGCCCATGTCGTGGGCTACGTGGCCGCCCCGGCCGAGGCCGATGCCGGCGACGACCCGTTGATGCAGTTGCCCGGCATCCGCGTGGGCCGTGCCGGGGTGGAGCGCCATCACGACCGCATCCTGCGCGGGCGTGCCGGCGCCGTGCAGGTCGAGGTGAACGCGGTCGGCCGCGTGATTCGCGAACTCGACCGCCGGGAGGGCATCCCGGGCCAGGACGTCCAGATCAGCGTGGACACCGAGCTGCAGAAGGCGATCCGCGCCAAGATCGACGAAGGCACCACCGCCGTGCTGCTGGATGCGCGCAATGGCGAGGTGCTGGCCATGGCCACCAAGCCGTCCTTCGACCCGAACATCTTCAACTCCGGCGTGTCGGCCGCACAGTGGCGGCAATGGACGGCGGCGCGCACGACGCCGCTGATCAACAAGGCGACGAACGGGCTCTATGCGCCGGGGTCGACCTTCAAGATGATCGTGGCACTGGCGGCGCTGGAGGCGCGCGTGGCACGGCCGGGCGACATCGTTTCCTGCCCGGGGCACCTCGATTTCGGCAACAACCGCTTCCACTGCCACAACCGCAACGGCCATGGCGGCATGAACATGCGCACGGCCATCATGGCGTCCTGCGACGTGTACTTCTATGAGATGGCGCGGCGCGTCGGCATGGACCGCATCGCCGCGATGGCGAACCGGTTCGGCATGGGTGTCGACCTCGAGATCGAACTGCCGGGCACGCGCCGAGGCCTGATGCCCACGCGCGCCTGGCGCCAGGCGCAGGGCAAGCCGTGGTCGATCGGCGACACCATCGTCCATGGCATCGGGCAGGGCTTCTACCAGCTCACGCCGCTGTCTCTGGCGGTGATGACGGCGCGGCTGGCGACCGGTCGCGCGGTCCAGCCGCACCTGACGCGCGCGATCGGCGGCCGTCCGGTGCGCGGCAGCCGCCCCGAGGATTGGCCCAGCCTCGGTATTCCGGATGCCGATTTGCGCCTGATCCGTGAGGCGATGTGGGCCGTGGTCAACGGCGGCGGTACGGCCGGGGCATCCCGCCTGCCCTCTCAATACGGCCAGATGGCCGGCAAGACCGGCACGACCCAGGTCCGCCGCGTGTCACGCGAGCAGCGTGAGCGCGGGTTCAATGTCGCCCAGGTGCCGCGCGAATGGCGCCCGCATGCCCTGTTCGTGGCCTATGCGCCGCATGACAACCCACTCTTCGCCCTGTCCGTGATCGTCGAACACGGGTCGAGCGGTTCGGGCGCGGCCGCGCCTCTGGCGCGCGACATCCTGGTCGAGGCCTTCCAGCGCCTCGGCCCGCCGCGCCCGGGCCAGCGCGTGGCGGAGGCCGCGCGATGATCTTCGAACGTCGCCTGCTCACGCGAGACCGCGGCGCGGGCATTCTCGAGAAGCTTTGGCAGATCCCCTGGACCTTCGTGCTGTTGCTGTGTGGCGTGGCGGCGGTCGGCTACGTCGCGCTGCTGTCGGCCGGCAGCGGCAACCCCGATGCCTATGCGCAGAAGCACGCCATCCGGTTCGGCTTCGGCCTGGTGCTGATGCTTGGCATCGCGCTCGTGGACATCAGGCTGATCGCCCGCTTCGCCTGGGTGGGCTATCTCGGTGGCGTCGCGCTGCTCGTGCTGGTGCTGCTGCACGGCAACATCGGCAAGGGGGCGCAGCGTTGGATCGACATCGGGCCGGTCCAGCTGCAGCCCTCGGAACTGATGAAGATCATGCTGGTCCTGGCGCTGGCTGCGTGGTTCCACCGTGCATCCTGGGAACGCATCGGCAATCCGCTGTTCCTCATCCCGCCGGCGATCGCGGTGTTGGTGCCTGTCGGGCTGATCCTGAAGCAGCCTAACCTCGGGACCGCGCTGATCACCTGCATGGTGGGGGCGGCGGTGTTCTGGGCGGCGGGAATGCGCTGGTGGAAGTTCGCGATCGGCATCGGCGCGGCGGCGATCGCTGCGCCGATCGCCTATGACCGGCTGCATGACTACCAGCGGGCGCGGATCACCACCTTCCTCGACCCCGAAAGCGACCCGCTGGGCGCCGGCTACAACATCATCCAGTCCAAGATCGCGCTGGGATCCGGTGGCCTGTGGGGCAAGGGGTTCCTACAGGGCACGCAGGGCCACCTGAATTTCCTGCCGGAGAAGCAGACCGACTTCATCTTCACCATGATCGCCGAGGAATTCGGGCTGGTCGGCGCGCTCACCACGCTGGGCATGCTCATGCTCGTGGTCGCCTTCTGCTACCTGGTGGCCTTCCGCAGCCGCCACCAGTTCGGCCGGCTGCTCGCCATCGGCCTGGGCACGAACTACTTCCTGTACGTGTTCGTGAACGTGGCCATGGTCACGGGGTCGATCCCTGTAGGTGGCGTGCCGCTGCCGCTGATCAGCCATGGCGGTTCGGCGATGCTGACGGTGATGCTGGGCTTCGGCTTGCTGCTCTCAGCCTATGTCCACCGGGATGTCGAGATGGGCCCCATGCGGGAATGATGGGCCGGTTCCTGCAAGGGGGCTGGACAAAACCGGCGGGGGGGTTAAACAGCGGCCCCTCGGAGCCGGCCGCACGGTTGGCCCGACGGGCGCCTAGCTCAGTTGGTAGAGCAGCTGACTCTTAATCAGCGGGTCGTAGGTTCGAATCCTACGGCGCCCACCAACACTTAGCCCAGTTATCCACAGCCCCGAAAATCTCCGCGGACCCCATGCGAACCCGGCGGGCGCATGCTGAGTCTACCGCGCGCGCGCGTTTTCGGCGGGTCCCTCGCGGCGCGCTATGGTCGATTCCGAAGTGCGAGCCGCGCGCGGGGCGGATTATCGGCTTGTTTTGCCGATGGCAGGTCAACGCGCCGATACCGGACGACGCTTAGAGCAGATCCCGATCAGGTGGTATCACCTGATCGGGTGAAGATGCTCGCCGAAACAACAGGCGAGAGGCGCTGCGGCGAGCGGAGGCGAGCGGAAGCGGCCTTAATGCCGGGGCGCTGCCTGTAGGATCCCTAGTAGAGCGTGAAGCACGCGGACGGCTTCCTCCTTACCTTCTTCGTGGGCGGCAGCGAGCGCCTGCTCGATGGAGGATGCGAGCCGTTGCATGTACGCCGGCAGGCCGTCGTCAGCATCTCGAGCTGAGGCATACGCCTCAATTACGAGACTGCTCCGCGTGAATTGCTCCATAGCACGTCACCTTTTTCCCTCAGATTTGGTCCGAAACCCAACAGCGCTGCGTTCATTTCGGCACTCTCACTACGCCGAGTTAAACTGCAGGTTCGCGGGTCCGAAGGGCTCTATACGCGAGGATTGTTTAGATTTTTGACTGAATCGTAAGTGCGGACGGTCGCTAACGCGAAATTCACAGTGGCCTGACGAGCCTAGCGGGATGCACGCGGAATGGTTGCAAAAATTGTCTTAAAATAGCGACGTTCATCAACATTTGACATGAAATTCGCTTGCCTTTCACGATCCGCCGTGGCTCACTCCATCGGCAGGCTGATCACAATCTTGGGGAAACCGCATGCTCTCGCGCCGCCACGGAGAATGGCAATCCGACGTATGCGATCTTCTCCCTGTGTCGATCGCCGAGGCTGCCGAGATGGCCATCCGTGATGAGCTGTCGCGGACCGACCGGCCGCTACACCTGCTTGATGTCGTCTCCCGGCAACTCTCTGACGTTATCGGCGCCGCGGCTTTACGCCGCCATGCGCCATGCCGATCGACGTTTGAAGACGTAGCTGCCGCCTTCAGCGTAGCGGTTGAGCGGATCTGGCTTGAGCGGTGCGGTGACCCGGCGCGCATTCCCATGGTGGAAATCTCGGAAGACTGAGTGAGCCCCCGCGTGGGAACGGCGGGGGAGGCGCCGATCCACTAACATTCAGCGCGGGCCCCCAAGGGCGGGCAGGTCACGACCACGGGGGGGCGGCTTCCATCTTTGCGGCGGTTGGGGGCGCGGCCGGCTTGGGGGCTCATGCGGAGATTTTCGATCCTCATTGATCAAGCCTGACTGTCAAAGTCGTCGTTTTGATTACCGCGCGCGCGCGTTTGGTTACCGCACGCGAGTTTTTCCCGTCGTCTAAGTCCGAACGATCAGCAGTGCGTCGGCCCGCAGATGCACGGGCGGGTGGCAGGTCGCGCAACACCAGCCGTCCGGCTTCGGCGCGTAGGTCCACCACCGCCGCCCGCCGCATCGGCACCGGTCGCCTTCAACGGGCGTGTCGTCAGGATCAGACCAGCACGCCGGGCGCGCGCTGGCCGCGTGCGTGGATCGACTCAGGGCGGGCGGCAGGGGCGGCAGCAACCCCGCCGCGTCCAATTCCGCCACCGTGCCGGGCGTGACCACCAGGCGCGCCCCGTCAGGCCGCACCAGCACCAGGAACCCGTCAGGATCGGCCTCGCGCTCGGCGCCATCGCCGATGGCCGCGCGGATGCTCAGCGCGATATCGGCGCACCAGCCATCAACGGTGGGCACCCCACCTAACCCATCTAATCCATCTAATCGGGCGGCGCTTCCCTCGGTCGGTTTAGCCGGATTAGGCGGATTAGGTGCCGCGCTGGCTTGCTCTCGGAGTTTCGCCAGCGCGGCCCATGGGTCAAACGCCGACGCGCTCACGGGGCGAGTTCCCACCCGTCCGGCAGGCGCCGCACATGCCCATGCTCGGCGAGGATTTTCACGATGCGCCGCGCCGTCTCGGCATCGCCGATAGCGTTCAACCCGCGCTGGTAGATCGTCGCCAGGTGCAGGCGCCCATCCGGGCGTTCCTGCCACCAGCGTAGCAGCCGATCCGCAAGCCTCAGGTCCGGGTTGACCGCGCCGGCCCCGGCAAGGCGCAGCATTTCCACCGCGTAGTGCTCGGCCAGCGCGATCCCGCACGCCATGTGCTCGGCCGATACCTCCATGGCATCGGGGGCCGCATAGAGCGCCAGCACGGCGGCCAGGCGTCCCGCGTGCTCGGCGGCCTTCGCCCCCCATGCGCGGATCGGTGCGAGGTCTGCGCCGGGCGCGATGCGGCGCTCGGCGTGGTCATGGAATTGAACCCATAGCGCCCGCGCCTCGGCCGTCAGCGCCATGACGGGCGGCTCTAGGGTCAGGACCCATTAATTCTCTTGCTGCGACGCGGGCCAGCGTGATTCTGAAGTGGACGGAGGTGCTGCCATGTCCGTCCCCTTCCTCCTCACCGCGTCGCAGATGCGGCGTATCCGCCCGCACTTTCCGCTCTCGCACGGTGTCCCGCGCGTTGATGATCGCCGCGTCATCAGCGGCATCGTCTTCGTCATTAAGGGCGGTCTTCGCTGGCGCGACGCGCCGCCTGGCTACGGCCCGCACAAGACGCTCTACAACCGCTTCGTCCGATGGAGCCGCATGGGCGTGTTCGACCGCATCTTCGCGGCCTTGGCCGGTGAGGCGGG
The DNA here is from genome assembly GCF_016106005.1 of Roseomonas rosulenta. GTDB lineage: Bacteria > Pseudomonadota > Alphaproteobacteria > Acetobacterales > Acetobacteraceae > Neoroseomonas > Neoroseomonas rosulenta. The sequence continues at coordinate 432 of NZ_JACADR010000064.1, read as the reverse complement.
CGAGCCTGATCGGTTGATCATCGACAGCACGCACCTCAAGGCCCACCGCACCGCGGCCAGCCTACTCAAAAGGGGGCGCTTCCCCGCATGCTCGGGCGCACCAAGGGCGGACTGAATTCGAAACTCGACGCCGTCTGCGACGGCCAGGGCCGACCCGTCGTCATGATGGTCTCCGAGGGGCAGATGAACGACCAGAGGGGTGCCGGCATCCTCGCACCCATGCTGCCGCCTGCGCACGAACTGATCGCCGACCGCGGCTACGACAGCAACCCGTTCCGAGCGGCGCTGACTGAGCGTGGGATCACGGGAGATCCCTGCGAAACGCCTTGCTGAGCGACAGATGGGCTGATTCGCTGAGCCTGGTGATGGCAGTTGTGAGGCGGAGATGGGTCAGCGTCGGATCGGACAGGCGAGCTTGGCGGAGGCGCTTCT
>NZ_JACADR010000639.1 GCF_016106005.1 Roseomonas rosulenta | reverse complement strand
CCGCGCCGGTGCAGGCGGCCCCGGTCTTCGGCCAGCCGCCCGCCGCGCCGGCGCCTTCGCCCGGCCTCGCCGGTCCCGGCGCGCCGAGTGCCAGCCCCGGCACCGCGACATCGCGGCCCAGCCCTGCCGTCGCGCGACCGCCGATGCGCGAGACCACGGCGGATGCGCCCTCCGCCTCGATCACCGTCACCTTCGGCAGCGGGTCCTGGGTGATCACGCCGGAGGCCGAGCGCGCGCTCGCACCGCTCGGCCGGGCGCTCTCGTCCCAGGACCTTGCCGGTTTCCGCTTCCGCATCGAGGGTCATACCGACACGGTCGGCGACACCGCCTCGAACCAGGCGCTGTCGGAACGTCGCGCGGCGGCGGTGCGCGACTACCTCATCGCGAAGTTCGGCGTCACGCCGGACCGCCTGGTCGCGGTCGGCATGGGCGAAACCCAGCTGCTGGTGCCCACGCCGGACGAGACGCCCAACGCACGCAACCGTCGCGTGCAGGTGGTCAATATCGGCAGCTGACGGCGCGGCGGTGTCGGACAGCGACCCGACCATCCGCATCGCTCCGCCGCGCATGGCGCCGCGCGCCGTGCCGCGGCCCCCGGCGCCGCGCGCGCCGGTGCTGCCGCTGCTCCTGGGTGGGT
>NZ_JACADR010000638.1 GCF_016106005.1 Roseomonas rosulenta | reverse complement strand
CGACCGCGATGGTGGCGGCCACGGAGACGATCCGCCCCGCCTGGCGGACACGGACATAGGTGGCATCGAGCCAGAGGTAGGGCCACTCGCCCTCGATCGGGCGGGAGAGGAAGGCACCGACCCGCTCATCGAGTTCGGCGCAGAGCCGGCTGACCTGGCTCTTGCTGATGCCCGACGCGCCCATGGCCTGCACCAGGTCGTCCACCGCCCGCGTCGAGACGCCGTGGACGTAGGCCTCCTGGATCACCGCCACGAGCGCCTTCTCGGCGGTCCGGCGGGGCTCGAGGAAGCACGGGAAGTAGGAGCCGCGCCGCAGCTTCGGGATGCGCAGCTCCACCGTGCCCGCGCGCGTCTCCCAGTCCCGCTGGCGGTAACCGTTGCGCTGCACCAGGCGGTCCGGGCTGCGCTCGCCATGGGCGGCGCCGGTCATCCCGCCGACCTCCAGCTCCATCAGCCGCTCGGCCGCGAACCCGATCATCTCGCGCAGGAAGGAGGCATCCGTCCCTTTCGCCAGAAGGTCGCGAAGGGCAGTCTCTTGCTCGGTCATCGTGGGGTTCCAGGGCAGGGGTTGCAGCTCGCAACTCAACCCTACCCAGGTTCACCGCGGTGGCCGCCTCCTACAACACGGACGGGGACACGACCCCAA
>NZ_JACADR010000637.1 GCF_016106005.1 Roseomonas rosulenta | reverse complement strand
AACATCTCCCGGCGCCCCAACCTGATCCATCAAGGTAGGACGCCCACCACTGGACGGGTTTTACTCCGCCCGCAGCAGCATCACGCCGCCGCTCCAGTGGCCGACTTTCTCTCCGCCGTTCACAGCCGGGTGCAGCGGGATCCGCATGGTGCGGCACCAGGCCTCGACATCGCGGTGCTGGATCGCCTGTGGGATGCCGCTCTCCGTATGGAGCCGCTGGGCGTCGAGTTCGCCGAAGGCCCGCCAGACGGCCTCGGAACCTGGCGGACGCGGCGGGCCGACGAGCCCCGCCGGCATCCTCCCGCTCTGCCGCTGCGCCGACAGCAGGTGTTGGCGCCGCGTGCCGCCGTCCTTGAGGCGCTGGCTCAGCCAGAATTGGTGCCGGCCATGGGCGCGGAGGGCATCGAGCCAGCCAAAGGGAAGAAGTTGCCGCTGACATTGAGGAAGGCGATCGCTGCGTTGCGAAGCCAGCGCAGGCCGGTGGCGTTGTAGGCGCCGGCGGCGAGATCGAAGCTGCAAGGGAGATCCCTGCGAAACGCCTTGCTGAGCGACAGATGGGCTGATTCGCTGAGCCTGGTGATGGCAGTTGTGAGGCGGAGATGGGTCAGCGTCGGATCGGACAGGCGAGCTTGGCGGAGGCGCTTCTG
>NZ_JACADR010000636.1 GCF_016106005.1 Roseomonas rosulenta | reverse complement strand
TGACCTGACCCCGTAGAAGCGGTCCGCCGGTAATGTAGTCCCGGCGGCAGCGAGGGGAGGTTGGGGATGGCGAGGAGGAAGGCGCACACGCCTGAGGAGATCGTGGCGAAGCTGCGACAGGCGGAGGTTCTGGTCGGCCAGGGCAAGACGGTGGCCGATGCGGTGCGGGCGATCGGCGTGACGGAGCCGACCTACTATCGCTGGCGGGCGGAGTTCGGCGGTCTGAAGCTGGACCAGGTGAAGCGGCTGAAGGAGCTCGAGCGCGAGAACGCGCGGCTGCGCAAGGCGGTGTCGGACCTGACGCTTGAGAAGGTCATCCTGACGGAAGCCGCGTCGGGAAAATGGTGAGCCCTGCGCGGCGTCGGGTTTGCGTCGAGCATGTGGTGCGTGAGCTTGGCGTGTCTGAGCGGAAGGCCTGCCGTGTGTTGGGGCAGCACCGCTCGACGCAGCGAAAGGCACCGCGCGGGGCGGACGATGAGGCCCGGCTGACGGCCGACATCATCGAGTTGGCGAAGCGCTATGGGCGATACGGCTATCGCCGGATCGCGGCACTGTTGCGGGACGCCGGCTGGGCGGTGAACCGCAAGCGGGTCGAGCGGATCTGGCGCCGGGAGGGGCTGAAGGTGCCGCAGCGGCAGTCGAGGCGG
>NZ_JACADR010000635.1 GCF_016106005.1 Roseomonas rosulenta | reverse complement strand
CAGGCCGGCTTGCGCCAGACCGCCGCCACCCAGCCCGGCCCGCCGCAGGCCAGCGCGACACCTGTCCGCCGCCGTACGGCGCGCCGCGACCCGCCCGCTGCCCCGGCACCGGCCGAGACCCGCCGCGGGGACCCTGCCCCTGTGCCCAACCGCGACATGGAAGGCCCACGCCGGAACGAGGCCTCGCGCGCCAGCCCGCGGCTCGACCCCGCGCTGATCGACCCTGCCGAACCCCGCTTCGGCACCGCCGTCGACCGCAACAGCCTCCAGGCGCGCGAGGACCGGCTGCTGCGCCAGCCCGCCGCGGGCGCGCGGCTGAGCCTGCCCTTCCCCTACTGATCGCAGCGAGCCGGTCAGCCCCCCGGCCGGCGCCGGAACGCGGCGAACAGGCCGCGCAGCCGGGCCAGGACGCCGCTGCGGGGGTGGATCGCCGGAGCGGTCAGTTCCCGCAGCCGCGCGGCCAGCGCCGCATCGCCGGGCCTTTGCGCGAGGCCGGCGCGCAGCGCGGCGACCGCCCTCTCACGCAGTTCGAGCGCCAGCAGCGCATCGGCGCGGCCGAGATACGCCTCGGCGCGGCCCGGCTCGGCGGCCAGCAGCCGGCGGAACATGGCGTCCGCCCGCATGGGCTGGCCCTCGCGCAGCAGCAGCCGT
>NZ_JACADR010000634.1 GCF_016106005.1 Roseomonas rosulenta | reverse complement strand
TCTTCGCCACCGTCGACGCCTCGCGCAGCCGCTGGGGCGGCGGCGCGGCCGAGGCGCAATGGCAGCCCATGCTGGTCGAGGCCTACGCCGCCGCCGCGACGCGCGCCGGCGCGGGCCTCGGCCTGTCGGACCTCGTGCTGCGGGAGATGCACCGCATGCGCGCCGCCGCCACCACCACCCCCAATACGGGAGAGCCCAGCCCATGATCGACACCCTGATCCTCGCCGGCCAGCGCCTGGCTGAGGCGCTGCGCGCCGAGAACGAGGCGCTCGCCGCGCTCGACCTGCCGCGCGCGGCGCGCCTTGCGGGGCCCAAGATCGCCGCCTCGGACGCCTTCGCCGCCGCCTATGCCGCGCAGGTGAAGCACGGCAGCGCACCGGAGGGGCCGGTGCGCCAGGCCGCCGCGCAGCTCGCCGGGCGGCTCGACGAGCTGGGGCGGGAGAATCGCCGCCTGCTGGAACGCGCGGTCGCGCTGCAGTCGCGCGTCATCGAGACCATCGCCGGCGCGGCGCTGCCGAAGGCGCAGGTGCAGGTGCAGGGCTATGCGCCGGCCGGGCGTGCCGCGCCCGCGCGACCGCCGGCGCTCGCGCTCTCCGCGCGCGCCTGAACCGGGGCTCACGCCGCCGCGGCGGCCAGCATCGCGTCGATCGGGTC
>NZ_JACADR010000633.1 GCF_016106005.1 Roseomonas rosulenta | reverse complement strand
CGCCTGGCCGATGCCGCCTGCCGGCGCGCCGCCGCGGTGGTGGCGCTGTCGGAGGGCATGGCCGGGACGGCGCGCGCGCGCGGCGCCGAGCCTGGCCGCGTGCATGTCGTGCCCAATGGCTGCGACCTGCACCTGTTCGGCCCGCATGTCGCGCCGTGGCGACCGGCCGGTGCGGCGGCGCGGGAATGCCTCGCGGTCTATGCCGGCGCGCATGGGCGGGCGAACGGGCTCGATGCGCTGCTCGACGCCGCGGCGGTGCTGCGCGCACGGGGGGAGGCGCGGGGTCGCATCCTGCTGGTGGGCGATGGCGCGGAGAAGCCCGCCCTGGTCGCGCGCGCGGCGGCGGAAGGGCTGGCGAACGTGACTTTCCTCGACCCGCTGCCGCGCGCCGCGCTGGGCGGGCTCTATGCCGGCAGCCAGGTGGCGCTGCACCTGCTGGCCGGGCTGCCGGAATTCGCCGAATGGACGGCGCCGAACAAGATCATGGACGGGCTGGCGGCGGGGCTGCCGGTGGTGACCAACCAGGGCGGTCGCGCGGCGCGCATCCTGGCCGACGGGCCTTCGGGCATCGCAGTCCCGGCGGGGGATGCGGGCGCGCTGGCCGAGGCGCTGGCGCGACTGGCGGCAGACCCGGCGCTGCGCGCGCGGCTGGGCGCGGC
>NZ_JACADR010000632.1 GCF_016106005.1 Roseomonas rosulenta | reverse complement strand
CCGCGCGGGCCTGGCGGAACAGCACCGGCGCGCCGAGCGCGATGCGCACCGCGACCGCCACCAGCAGCAGCGCCGGCGCCAGCAGCGCCAGCAGCGCCGCCGCGCCGGCGGCATCAAGCGCCCGCTTGCCGAAGCGCGCGTACATCTCCGCTCTCCGATCGCAGGCCGGGCCCGAGCGCGAGCCCCAGCGCGAACCACGCCATGCGGTTGCCGAGATCGGTCGAGACCATCACCGACAGCGCCACCGGCAGCACCAGCGCGGCGATGCGCGCAGCGCGCCAGCCCTCGCCGCGCGCGCCGAGCCACAGCGCCGCAGCGCCACCACCACCGAAGGCCAGCAGCCACAGCGCGATGCCCGGCAGCCCGCCCTCGGCCAGCGCTTCCAGGGCGTGGTTGTGCGGGTACATCCCGCGACGCTCGCCGAACCCCGCCGCGATGCTGAAGCCGCCGGTGCCCAGGCCGAAGGGCAGCACCGCCGCGCCGTGCTCCGCTGCCGCGCGCCACAGCGCGAGCCGGCCCGAGGATTGCGCGATGTCGCCATCGGCGAGGCGTTCCACCGTGCGCAGCCCGGCGGCGAGCCCGGGATCGGACAGGATCACCGCCAGCACCCCCGCCGTCCCGCCCAGCACGGCGCCCGGCCACAGCAGTGCCGCGCCGCGCC
>NZ_JACADR010000631.1 GCF_016106005.1 Roseomonas rosulenta | reverse complement strand
TGACCCCGCCCCCTTGGATGCCCCCGCCCTGAGCTAGAGTCCGTCGAAGGGAGACGGATGATGAAGCGATCGAGGTTCACGCAGGAGCAGATCATCGGGGTGCTGAAGGAGCACCAGGCGGGTGCGACGGCGCCGGATCTGTGCCGCAAGCACGGGATCAGCGAGGCGACGTTCTACGCTTGGCGATCGAAGTACGGGGGCATGGAGGTGTCCGATGCCCGCAAGCTGAGGAGCCTTGAGGAGGAGAACGCGCGGCTGAAAAGGCTGCTGGCGGAATCCATGCTCGACGTCTCGACGCTGCGGGAGATGCTGGCAAAAAACTTCTGACGCCCGGCTCGCGGAGGAAAGCCGTGACCTGGGCGATCGAGGAGAAGGACTATTCGCAGCGGCGCGCCTGCCAGCTCGTCGGCATGGCACCGAAGACGTATCGCTACGTCTCGCGGCGCCCTGACGATGGCGAGGTCCGCGTCAGGCTGCGGGCGCTGGCGAATGAGCGCCGACGGTTCGGCTACCGGCGTCTGCACATCCTGCTGGGGCGGGAGGGACACCGGCTGAACCACAAGAAGCTGTTCCGGCTGTATCGGGCGGAACGCCTTGGGGTGCGTCGGCGTGGTGGGCGCAAGCGCGCGCTCGGCACGCGGGCGCCGATGGCGGTGCCGCAGGGGAAGA
>NZ_JACADR010000630.1 GCF_016106005.1 Roseomonas rosulenta | reverse complement strand
TGCACCGGTTGTGGCGCCAGCCGCATCGCCGGGTAGCCAAGTGCGGAATGGATAACCGCTGAAGGCATCTAAGCGGGAAACCAGCCTCAAGACCAGGTCTCCCCAAGGGCCGTGCAAGACCAGCACGTCGATAGGTCGCAGGTGGAAGCGCCGCAAGGCGTGCAGCCGAGCGATCCTAATCGCCCGATAGAACTCCCTATCCTACGCACCACCGCATGGGCCGGTTCGCCAGCCCACCGCGCACAGCGCCAAAACACGTCACACACACAACAACACCAGATCATCACATCACCATCAGAGGATCCGGCCCGGTGGCCCGGTGGCCATCGCGGGGTTGATACACCCGTTCCCATCCCGAACACGGCCGTGAAACACCCCAGCGCCCATGGTACTGCGTCTCAAGACGCGGGAGAGTCGGTCGCCGCCGGGCCACCAGGCCGGATCCTCAACACCACCGCCCGCGGGTAATAAACCCACAGGCAACAACGCGGGGTGGAGCAGCCCGGTAGCTCGTCAGGCTCATAACCTGAAGGTCACAGGTTCAAATCCTGTCCCCGCATCCAGCTTGACCGAACCTAAGAACAGATCAGGCCCGACGGCAAACGCCCTCGGGCCTTTCGTGCGTCCGCCCTCCAGCACGCCCACACGACCGGGAAGCACCACGCCCGCCGCACGCAGCATCGCTGT
>NZ_JACADR010000063.1 GCF_016106005.1 Roseomonas rosulenta | reverse complement strand
GCGGCGCGGCGCGCGCTACCGCCCCCCGCGTGTCTGCCCCCCTCCGCACCCAGGATTTCGACTTCACCCTGCCCGAGGACCTGATCGCCCAGGCCCCCGCCCGGCCGCGCGACGCTGCGCGCATGCTGTTGGTGCGCCCCGATGCCATGGCCGAAGCCGGCGTACGCGACCTGCCCTCCCTGCTGCGCCCAGGCGACGTCATGGTGGTGAACGACACCCGCGTGATCCCGGCGCGGCTACACGCGCAGCGCGGCGCCGCGCGCATCGAGGTGATGCTGAACCGCAGCGAGGGCGGTGGGATCTGGCACGCGCTGGTGCGCAACGCCCGCCGCCTGCGCGCCGGCGACGTGATCGCGATCGAGGGCGCGGAGGGCTGCACCGCGACCGTCATGGCCGACCCGCAGGATGGTGCGGTGATGCTCGACTTCGGCCCCGACCAGGCGGCGCTCGCGGCGGCGCTGGAGAAGGCCGGCGAGGTCCCGCTGCCGCCCTATATCGTCCGGCCGGACGGCCCGCGGACCGAGGATGCGGCCGACTATCAGACCATCTTCGCCGAGCGCCCCGGCGCCGTCGCCGCCCCCACCGCCAGCCTGCACTTCACCCCCGCGCTGCTCGACGCGCTGGCGGCGCGCGGCGTGGGGCGCGCCACCGTCACGCTGCATGTCGGCGCGGGCACCTTCCTGCCGATGCGCGCCGAGGACCCGCGCGCGCATCGCCTGCACGCCGAATGGGGCGAGGTGACGGAACAGGCTGCCGCCGCCATCAACGCCGCGCGCGCCGCGGGCGGGCGGATTGTCGCGATCGGCACCACCGCGCTGCGCCTGCTGGAATCCGCGGTGGATCAGGTTGGCCGCGTGCATCCCTTCCGCGGCCTGACCGACATCTACCTGCTGCCCGGCCACCGCTTCCGCAGCGCCGACCTGCTGATGACGAACTTCCACCTGCCGCGCAGCACGCTCTTCATGCTGGTCTGCGCCTTCGCCGGCACCGCGCGCATGAAGGACGCCTATGCGCATGCCATCGCGCAGCGCTACCGCTTCTATTCGTACGGCGATTCCTCCTTGCTCGAGCGCGCGGACGACCGCGCGACCCTGCTGGAGCGCACCGCATGACGCTGCGCTGGACCGGCGCCGCGACCGACGGCGCCGCACGTGCCGGCACGCTGCACACCGCGCATGGCGATGTGCCCACGCCGGTCTTCATGCCGGTGGGCACCGCCGGCACGGTGAAGGCGATGACCGCGGATGCGGTTCGCAGCACCGGCGCGCGCATGGTGCTCGGCAATACCTATCACCTGATGCTGCGCCCGGGCGCGGAACGCGTGGCGCGGCTGGGCGGCCTGCATCGCATGATGGACTGGCACGGCCCGATCCTGACGGATTCCGGCGGCTTCCAGGTCATGTCGCTCTCCGGCCTGCGCAAGATGGACGAGGATGGCGTGACCTTCCGCAGCCATGTGGACGGGTCGAAGCATCGCCTGACGCCCGAGCGCAGCATCGAGATCCAGCGCCTGCTCGGTGCCGATGTCACGATGTCCTTCGACGAATGCACGCCCTTCCCCGCGACGCAGGACCAGGCCGCGCAGTCGATGCGTCTGTCCATGCGCTGGGCGGCGCGCGGGCGCGAGGCCTTCGTCCCGCGCGAGGGGCATGGCCTGTTCGGTATCGTCCAGGGCGGCGTCTACCCGGATCTGCGCGCCGAAAGCGTCGATGCGCTGACCCGAATCGGCTTCGAGGGCTACGCCGTGGGCGGCCTCGCGGTCGGCGAAGGCCAGGCGGCGATGTTCACCGTGCTGGAGGCCACCTGCCCGCTGCTGCCGGACGACCACGCGCGGTACCTGATGGGTGTCGGCACCCCGGCGGACCTGGTCGGCGCCGTCGCGCGCGGCATCGACATGTTCGACTGCGTGATGCCCACGCGGTCGGGCCGCACGGGCCGCGCCTATACCCGCCGCGGCGTGATCAACATCCGCAACGCCCGCCACGCCGAGGATGACCGCCCGCTCGACCCCGATTGCGGCTGCCCGGCGTGCAAACGCCATTCGCGCGCCTATCTGCACCACCTGTTCAAGGCGGGGGAGATGCTCGGGCCGATGCTGCTGACCTGGCACAACATCCAGTACTACCAGGACCTGATGGCAGACCTGCGCGCGGCGATCCTGTCCGGCAGCTTCGCGCAGGCCGTGGCGCGCATCGAGGCCGGCTGGCGCGCGGGCGAGGAGGAGAAGGCAGCATGACCGAGGATTATTCCGGCCTGACGCAGCTCGGCCAGGCCACCGCCCTGCCCCGCAACCCGCAGGAGGCGGTGCTGGAACGCGTGCCCGCGCCGCACCAGGGCCTGCGTTACTGCGTGCGCTTCACCGCGCCGGAATTCACCTCGCTCTGCCCGCTCACCGGCCAGCCGGATTTCGCGCATCTGGTGATCGACTACGTGCCGGGCGAATGGATCGTCGAGAGCAAGTCGCTCAAGAACTACCTGGCGTCCTTCCGCAACCACGGCGCCTTCCACGAGGCCTGCACGCTGGATATCGCGCAGCGGCTGGTGGGCCTGCTCACGCCGGTGTGGCTGCGCATCGGCGGCTACTGGTATCCCCGCGGCGGCATCCCGATCGACGTCTTCTGGCAATCGGGCGAGGCGCCGCGGGGCGTGTGGATCCCGGCGCAGGATGTGCAGCCCTATCGCGGGCGCGGCTGAGCGTCAGCCCGCGCGTCGCTGGCCGACGGTGCGCAACGCCGTCTGCACCTGGCCGCGCTGCATCGCGATGACCTCGGCCAGCATGGCGGCGGAGCCCGCCTGCGCCAGCATGCCGGCGTTCCCGAGCCGCGCCGCATAGGCCGGGTCGCGCAGCGTGTCGGCCATCGCCGCCGCCATCCTGTCCCGCGCGCCGGGCGGCATGCCGCGCCAGCCGAACAGCGCCGTGAAGGGATCATAGGCAAGGCCCGGCGCACGGGCTTCCGCCATGGTCGGTACATCCGGCAGGTTCGGCGCGCGCACGCCGGAGGTGGTCGCGATCGCGCGGATGGTGCCCTCGCGGATCGACCCGAGCGCCGGCGTCAGCGGCAGGATCGCCGCCTGGATGCGACCCGCGGCGAGATCGACCACCGCCTGCGGCGAGCCGCGATAGGCCACGAAGGGCATGTCCATCGCATGCCGGTGCAGGAACAGCCGGAAGCTCAGCTCCATGAAGCCCGGCACCGAATACCAGTTGAGCGTGCCCGGGGCCGCGCGCGCCGCCGCGACCAGGCCCGCGACATCCCGCGCCGGGGAGGCGGCGGTCACGGCGAGGCAGAGGAACTCGCTCGCCACCACGCCGAGCGGCACCAGGTCCTGCTCCGGGTCGTAAGGCAGCCGGCCTTCGAACGTGTAGGGCACGGTCGAGGCGATCGCGCTCGGCGCGAGCAGCAGCGTCTCGCCCGGGCGGGCGTTGGCATGGGCCTCGCCGGCGATCGCCATGCCGCCGGCCGCGCGGTTCTCGACGACGACGGGCTGGCCGAGGCGCGGCGCCAGGCCCTCGGCGAGCAGCCGTGCGATCGCGTCGATGCCGGACCCCGGCACGCCTGCCACGATCAGTCGGACCGGGCGGTCGGGCCAGGCTGCGGGCTGCGCCGCCGCGCGGCGGCCGCCGAGGATGAGGCCGAGGCCGAGGCCACCGGCGGTGCGGCGCCCGAAGTGCCGGAGGGTGTTGGGCATGGGGGGTCTTCCTCCCTGCGTGCCCGTCGCGGTGGCCGGCGTCCGGCCCCGGGGCGGGCGTGGGTTTCGTGGGCATCGACAAGGCGCGCCATGAGGTCGAGCAGCGTCTCGGCCTCGGCATCGGTTAGCGGCGCCAGCAGGCGGCGTGAGACCGTGCGGGCCTGCACGGCGAATTCGGCGCGCAGGGCATGCCCCGCCGGCGTGAGGGAGAAGGCATTGGCGCGACGGTCCTGCGGGTTGGCACTGCGGGCGACGAGGCCGCGCGCCTCCAGCGCCGCCAGCGCCTGCCCGGTCGAGGTCGGGTCGATGCCGATCGCCGCCGCCAGCCAGTTGCGGTCCATCCCCGGCGAGGTCTGGATCTGCGCGATCAGCGCGACGTTCCAGACTGGCAGGTCGAAGCCTGCATGGGCCTCGCTCTGGAAGGTGTTGGCGATCTGCCAGAGCCGGCGCGCGAGATATTGCGGGACGCGCCGGTGGATGGCCGGGACAGGCTGCGTCGGGGGTGGATCGATCCGGGACGTCATATGCGAAGAATACTTCGTTTATATGCCGACGCAAGAAGAATTCTTCGCATTTCGAAGCCCGGTCCCTCCCCCGTGCTTCTGCGCTATGACGCGCCCGGCCATGGACATGCGCGCGGAGATCCGGCGGAAGGCGATGGAGACGGGCTTCGATGCCGTGGGCTTCGCGCGCGCGCATCTGGGCCCAGAGGTGCGCGAACGGCTGCTGCATTTCCTCGCCGAAGGGCGGCATGGGTCGATGGGCTGGATGGCGGATCGCGCCGGGCAGCGCGCACACCCGCAGGCGCTATGGCCGGAGGCGGTCTCGGTCGTGGTGCTCGGCCTGAACTACGGCCCCAACACCGACCCGCTGGAGACGCTCGCACAGCACGACCGCGCCACCGTCAGCGTCTATGCCCGCAACCGCGACTACCACGACGTGCTGAAGAAGCGACTGAAGGCGCTCGGCCGCTGGATGGCGGAACGCTGGCCCGGCGCGGGCATCAAGGTCTTCGTCGATACCGCGCCGGTCGCGGAGAAGCCGCTGGCGCAGGCGGCCGGCCTCGGCTGGCAGGGCAAGCACACCAACCTGGTGGCGCGCTCGCATGGCTCCTGGCTGTTCCTGGGGGAGGTGTTCACCACGCTCGACCTCGGCGCCGATGCGCCGGAGGTCGACCATTGCGGGTCGTGTTCCGCCTGCCTCGACATCTGCCCGACCGCGGCCTTCCCCGCGCCGTATGAGCTGGATGCGCGGCGCTGCATCTCCTACCTCACCATCGAGCATCGCGGGCCGATCGACCCCGCCCTGCGCCCGTTGATGGGCAACCGCATCTATGGCTGCGACGACTGCCTGGCGGTCTGCCCCTGGAACAAGTTCGCCCGCGCGCACAGCGAACCCGCCTTCGCCCCGCGCACCGAACTGCGCGCGCCGCTCCTGGCGGACCTCGCCGCCCTCGATGATGCCGCCTTCCGCGCCATGTTCGCCGGCAGCCCGGTCAAGCGCATCGGGCGCGACCGCTTCGTGCGCAACGTGATGGTGGCGATCGGCAATTCGGGCGAGGCTGCGCTGCGCGCCACCGCCCAGGCGCGTTGCGAGGATGCCGACCCCGTGGTGGCCGAGGCCGCGCGCTGGGCGGCGCTACGGCTGGAGGATGCGACATGAGGGACGACGCCGCGCTCGTGCTCTTCTCCGGCGGCCAGGATTCCGCCACCTGCCTCGCCTGGGCGCTCGACCGCTTCGCGCATGTGGAGACGCTGGGCTTCGACTACGGCCAGCGGCACCGCGTGGAACTGGACGTGCGCGACGCCTTCCGCACCGCGCTGCCGACCCCGCGGCTCGGCCCCGATCACCTCCTGCGGCTCGATGCGCTGGGCGCGATCTCCGATACCGCGCTGACGCGCGAGGCCGAGATCGCCATGGGCGCGGAGGGCCTGCCCAACACCTTCGTGCCGGGGCGCAACCTGGTCTTCCTCACCTTCGCCGCCGCGCTCGCCTATCGGCGCGGCCTGAAGCACATCGTCGCGGGCATGTGCGAGACGGACTATTCCGGCTACCCGGATTGCCGCGACGACACGATCAAGGCGCTGCAGGTCGCGATCAACCTCGGCATGGAGCGCCGCTTCGTGCTGCACACGCCGCTGATGTGGCTGACCAAGGGCGACACCTGGCGGCTCGCGGAAGCGCTCGGCGGCGCCGCGCTGGTGCAGGCGGTGGTCGAGCACACGCACAGCTGCTATCTCGGCGACCGTTCCCATCGCCACCCCTGGGGCTTCGGCTGCGGCACCTGCCCGGCCTGCGCGCTGCGTGCCCAGGGCTGGAGCGACTACGTTTCGGAGAGGCTATGATGCTAACCACCAGCGCCGGAGGCGCAAACGCCAAGGCGCGCGCCGAAGGCGTGCTCGCGCTGATCGGCTTCGGCCTGTGCATTCCCGCGGCGAACTGGCTGATCGGCCATGTCGGGACGTATTGCGTGCCGAACGGGCCGTGCCTGGTGCCCGTCGCGCCGGGGCTGATGGCGCCCTCGGGCGTGCTGATGATCGGCCTCGCGCTTGTCTTGCGGGACCTGGTGCAGCGGCGCCTCGGCGTCGGCTACGCGGCGCTCGCGGTACTGGCGGGCGCGGCGCTGTCGGGCTTCGTGGCGCCGCCGGCGCTGGTCGTCGCCTCCGCCGTCGCATTCCTGCTCAGCGAATTCGCCGACCTGATCGTGTTCACGCCGCTGCAGAAGCGCGGCCTGGTGCTGGCGGTGGCGGCGAGCGGCGCGGTCGGGCTGGTGGTGGACAGCGTGGTGTTCCTCTGGCTGGCCTTCGGCAGCCTCGACTTCCTCGCCGGCCAGGTGGTGGGAAAGGCATGGATGGTCGCGCTCTCCCTGCCGCTGGTCGCCCTGCTGCGCCGCCGCGACGAACGCCGTGGACTGGAACCCGCATGATCATCGACGCGCATACCCATACGCTCTGCCCCGCGGTGAACCAGCGCCTGCAGGGGCGCCCGGAGCTCGCGCAGGTCCCCTACAACCGCGACATCTCGCCCGAGAGCGCCGAGGTGGACCGCGCGCAGTTCCCCGAACTCGGACGCCGCTTCAACCAGCTGCCCGCGCGCATCGAGGACATGGCGCGCATGCGCGTCGACCACCAGGTCGTGCTGCCCGCGCCGGGCCAGCAGCACTACTGGGCGGAACCCGACCTGCTGGTCGAGATCTCCAGCCTGCAGAATGCGCATGTCGCCGCCCTTGTGGCGCAGGACCCGGCGCGCTTCGCCGGCCTCGGCACGCTGCCCATGACCGCGCCCGACCGCGCGCCGGACGAAGCCGCCCGCGCGGTGGAAACCCAGGGCCTGCGTGGCTTCCAGATCGACACGCGCGCGGGCGCGATGGAACTGTCCGACCCCGCGCTCGACCCGCTCTGGCGGCGCCTCGTCGCGCTCGACGTGCCGGTGGTGCTGCATCCGCTCGGCTTCAGCGATGGCGCGCGGCTCGGTGCCTTCTTCATGGTCAACACCGTGGGCAATCCGCTGGAGGAGGTGATCGCCGCGAACCACCTCATCCTCGGCGGCGTGCTCGACCGGCATCCCGACCTGCGCGTGAAGATCGTGCATGGCGGCGGCTTCCTGCCCTTCCTGATCGGGCGGCTCGACCATGCGTGGAAGCGCCGGCCGGAGCTGCGCCGCCTGACCGCGCAGCCGCCTTCGGCCTACCTGTCGCGGCTGTGGTACGACACCGTGGTCTTCGACTCGCGGCTGCTGCGCATGCTGTTCGACCTGGTGGGGCCCGGGCGCATCATGCTCGGCAGCGACTACCCCTTCGACATGGGGGACGAGGATCCGCGCGGCGTGCTGGCGGCCGCCGGCCTGCCGGCCGAGGAGGTCGCGGCCATCGAGGGCGCCACCGCGCGGGCCTTCTTCCGGCTCTAGCCGCTGGCCGGCGGCCGGCCCGCCCGGCGCGCGCTGATCACGCCGCGTCGATCACCCGCGGCGATTGGCCCCGGCCTTGCTAGGCACCCGGCGAACATCCCGCCGAGGTCCCACCATGCAACGCCGCAGCCTTCTCGCCCTCGCCACCACCTGCCTCGCCACGCCGCAGCTGGCGCGGGCGCAGGCAGGCACCATCCGCATGATCGTCCCCTTCGCGCCGGGCGGCGCGTCGGACACCACCGCGCGCATCATCCAGCCGGGCCTCGCCGCCGGCCTCGGCCGCACCATCGTCATCGAGAACCGCGCCGGGGCCTCAGGGTCGATCGGGACGCGGCTGCTGGTGCAGGCGCCGACCGATGGCAGCGTCATCGGCATCACCAACACCTCGCCCACCGGCATCGTGCCGCTGGCGATGACGCCGAAGCCGTATGACGGCGACACGGACTTCACGCATATCGCGATGGTCGCCGACACGCCGACGGTGATGCTGCTGCCCGGCAACAGCCGCTTCAGCACCTTTGCGCAGGTGGTCGAGGCGGCACGCGCGCGCCCCGCCGGCGTCACCTATGGCAGTTCGGGCGCGGGCGGCATGCAGCACCTGCAGGGCGAGATGCTGGCCAAGCTGGCCGGCGGCACCTGGGTGCACGTGCCCTATCGCGGCACCGGGCCGGGCCTGCAGGCGACGATCTCGGGCGAGGTGGATTGCTTCCTCACGCCGCTCGCCGGCACCACCGGCGCGATCGAGGCCGGGCAGGTCAAGGCGATCGCCGTCTCCACCGCCGAGCCCTTCGCCGCGCTGCCTGGCGTGCCGACCTATCGCGCGCTGGGCCTGCCGGACCTGACGGTGTCCTCCTGGACCGGTATCTCCGGCCCGCGCGGCATGCCCGCGCCAATCGTGGCCGAGATGCACGCCGCCATGCAGAAGGTGCTGGCCGAGCCCGACACCGAGCGGCGGCTGATCGCGGCAGGCCTCTATCCGCTGGGGCGCACCGTCTCCTCCGCCGAATACCAGCAGGTCCACGCGGATTTCGCGCGGGTCTGGGGGGCGGTGGTGCGCGAGGCGCGGATCACCATCGACTGATGCCGGCGGTCGAGGCCTTCGCCCGTCTTCGTGCTCTCGGATGCCGGGCGCAGACCTGCGGCGTGCCCGGCTCCGCGCGGCGCCCCCTCGGGCGCCCGGCATGCGCGAGGCGCGCGTGCGGTCGGCGGGACGCGGCGCGCTAGGTGCGCCGCACGTTCCAGAAGGTCGCGAAGCCCTCGAGCACGCCGGTGATGTTGGACCGATACGCCGTCGGCTGCAGGTACTGCCCCGTCGGGTAGTAGGGCACCTCGCGCATCGCCTCGAGCTGGATGTCGCGGCAGATCGCCTGCTGCGCGGCCAGGTCCGGCGCGCGGAACCAGGCGTCGCGCAGTTCCTCGATGCGGGGCATAGTCGCCCAGCCGGCATAGCCGGCCTCGCCATTGCCGCGCAGCGCGATGTGCCCGGCGGGGTTCAGCCAGTCGGTGCCCGCCCAGTTGGTCATGAAGGCGGACCAGCCGCCCTCGCTGACCGGCCCCTTGCGGTTGCGGCGCTGGAGCATGGCGTTGAACTCGACCGAGTAGATCTCGACATCCATCCCGGCCTGGCGGAACTGGTCCTCCATCACCGCGCCCATCGCCGCGTTGGGGGCGGAGGTGGAGGGGATCATGAAGACCACCTTCTCCCCGCGGTAGCCGGCGTCGCGCAGCGCCTGGCGAACCTTCGCGTAGTCGCGCGGGCCGCGCAGCACATCGAGCCCCGCCTCCGAGGCCATCGGCGTGCCCGGCGCGAAGAAGCCGAGCGGCACATGCATCAGGCTGCTGTCGTTGCCGACCAGCGACTGCATGCAGGCGGTCTGGTCGATCGCGCCCCACAGCGCGCGGCGGATCGCGGGGTTGTCGAAGGGCGGCTGCAGGTGGTTCACCCGCACCATGCCGACGAAGCCGGAGGTATCGAGCACGCGCACCGTCACGTTGCGCGCGCGGCGCAGCTGCGGCAGCAGGTCGTGGTAGGCGTATTCCTGCCAGTCGCGTTCGCCCGCCACCAGCGCGTTGGTCGCGGTGCTGGAATCCGGCGTCACATGCCATTCGACGCGGTCGAAATGCACGACCTTGGGGCCGGAGGTCCAGGCGAGCGCACCGTCGCGCCGCGGCACGTAGCCCTCGAACTTCGTGTAGACGTTGAGCGCGCCGGGCACGCGCTCATCCGCCTTGAAGCGGAAGGGGCCGGAGCCGACCATCTCGGTCACCTGGCGGAACGGGTCGGTGTTCGCCAGGCGCTCCGGCATCATCGCGCAGACGGGCACGGACGCCTTGCCGAGCGCGATCGGCAGCAGCGGGAAGGGCTGCTTCAGCCGGAAGCGGATGGTGCGGTCGTCGGGGGCGGACAATTCATCGGTGACGTCCATCAGCGTCTCGCCGAAGGGATCGCGCCGCGCCCAACGGCGGATCGACGCGACACAGTCGCGCGCCAGCACCGGCTCGCCGTCGTGGAATCGCAGCCCCTCGCGCAGCGTCAGGTTCCACAGCTTCCCGTCATTCCCGATGGTATGGCCATCCACCATCTGCGGCGTCGCCTGATAGGAAGCGTCCATGCCGTAGAGCGTGTCGAACACCATGTAGCCGTGGTTGCGCGACACATAGGCGGTGGTGGTGACGGGATCGAGCGTCACCAGATCCTGCTGCGGCGTGAATCGCAGCGTGGTGGCGGATTGGGCGCGGACCAGCGCAGGGCCGCCGAGGATCGCCGCCCCCGTGGCGGCGAGAAGCGAGCGTCGCTGCATGGCAGGGGTCTCCGTCCTGGGCGATGCGCGCATGAGCCTGCGCGCATCACGATGGATCAGCAATCCCCATGCCGCGGAGCGGCGAGGTCCCGGCCCCGCCGCGGGGCCTCATTCGGCGCGGATGCCGTTCTCCCGCACCACCGCACCCCACTTCGCCACCTCGCGCTGCACGAAGGTGCCGAGCTCGGCGGGCGAGGACATCACGAGGCGCGCCTGCTGCACCTCCTGCATGGTGGTGCGCACGCGCTCCTCGCTCAGCGCTTCCTTCAGCGCGGCGTTCATCCGCATCACGGCCTCCTGCGACGTGCCGTGCGGGGCGAAGACGCCCCACCAGGCCTCGGCCTCGAGGCCCGGCAGGCCGGCCTCGGCCACGGTCGGCAGGTCCGCCAGCGCCGGCAGGCGCTGCGGGCCGAACTGCGCGAAGGTGCGCAGCGTGCCCGAGCGCGCATGCGGATGCACCACCGCGGCCGAGCCGATCATCATGTCGACATGCCCCGCGACGGTGTCGTTCACCGCGAGCCCGCCGCTGCGATAGGGCAAATGCGTCATGCGCGTGTTGGTGCGCCCCTGCAGCAGCACCATGGTCAGGTGGCCGATCGTGCCATTGCCGGTGGAGCCGAAGGACACCGCCTCGGGCCGCGCGCGCGCCGCCTCGACCACCGTCGTGATCGACTGGAACGGCTTGTCGGGCTTGCAGGCGAGCACATAGGGCGCGCCGCCGATCAGCATGACGGGATCGAGGTCACGATCCGGGTTGAAAGGCAGTTGCGGCAGCAGCGCGGCAAGCGTGGCGTGGCTGTCGAAGGTGAGCAGCCAGGTCTGCCCGTCGGGCCGCGCCTTCGCCACCGCATCCGTGCCGATCGCCCCGGCCGCGCCGGCGCGATTGTCGACCACGACGGGCGCGCCGAGGCGCTGCGTCAGCCCCGGCGCGACCAGCCGCGCGACGGCATCGGTGGACCCGCCCGGTGCGAAGGGCACGACGATGCGGATGGCGGTTCCCTGTGCGCGTACGGCCGGCGCGGCGAGGATCGCAGCTGCGCCGAGCGCGGCGCGGCGTGTCATGCGGATCATTGGCGTTCTCCCCGGTTAACGTCGCCGACGTGATGCGGCGCGATAGGTCGTATTGCCGCAGTGATGCGACGGCGCCGAGCGCCGGGCAAGCCCTCAGGCGTCGAGGAGGTCGAGCACCGAGGGGTGGAACAGCGCCTCCGGCGCGATCTCCTTCGCCGCCAGCCCGTCCGCCACGGCGTAGCGGATCATGGCCGCGATCTCGTCGCGGTTGCGCGCGAAGCCATAGGGCCAGGGATTGCCACCCATGGCGGCGATCTGCGCCTCTGCCTCCGCCGCGATCCAGGGCAACGACACGCGCAGCACGTTCACCAGGCGCAGTTCCTCGACCGAGGCGCGCTTCGCCGCGGTGAAGGCGCGGAACAATTCCACCGGCAGCCAGGGGTGGCGTTCCGCCACGTCGCGCCGCACGGCCAGGCAATGCATGATCGGAAAGAAGCCGGTCCGACCGAACCAGGCCTGTTCTTCCGCGCGCGTATCGGGCCAGAGGCGGTCTACCGGCGCCGAACGGTCGAGGAAGCAGCGCGGCGGGCGCGGGCCGATGAGCGCGTCGATCTCACCATCCGCGAGCGCGGCCTCCAGGTCGCGGCCGAGCGGCTTCACGTCGAAGCCCTCGGGCAGGGTGATGGCGATGCGCTCGCCGCCGGTGCGCCATGCGATGCCCTTGGTGTCCACGCCGTACTGCTCGCGCAGGAAGCCGCGCACCCAGAGTGCCGCGGTCTGCTGGTATTCCGGCAGGCCGATGGTGCGTCCCGCGAGATCGGCGGCCGTACGGATGCCGCGGTCGGTGCGGATGTAGACCGCCGAATGCCGGAAGGCGCGCGACAGGAACACCGGCACGCCGACATAGGGCGCATCGCCGCGCGCCGTTGTGACGATGTGGCTGCCCATGGACAGTTCCGACACGTCGAACGCCTTGTCGCGCAGCGCACGGCGGAAGATGTCCTCCGGCTCGCCGGGGATGAAGGTGATGTCGCAGCCGTTCATGCGGAAGCGGCCATCCATCAGCGGCCGCGTGCGGTCGGAAGTCGTGCAGGCGAGGGTGAGCGGAATCATGAGGCCGCGAGGTTCTCCGGCGTGAAGGGCATGGCGCGCGGACGGATGCCGAGCGCGTCGTGGATCGCGTTGGCGATGGCGGCGATGGCGGGGGCGAGCGAGGCCTCCCCTGCCCCGAGTGGCTTCTCATCAGGGCGCGGGATGAGCCGTGTCTCGACCGCCGGCACCTCGCTGAAGCGCAGGATCGGATAGCTCTCCCAGTCGTCGGACGTCACTGCCCGCGGGCCGAAGGCAACCGCTTCCTTCAGCGCCATCGACACACCGTGGATGGCCCCGCCCTCGTACTGGTTCGCCACGCCATCGGGGTTGATGACCTCGCCCACATCGGCGGCGATCCAGAGCCGGCGGCAGACCACGCGGTCCAGCGCCTCGATCTCGGCGGCCACCGCGCAATAGGCGCCGGTGTGCTTGTAGCGCGCATAGGCCAGGCCCATGCCGAAGCCCTCGCGCTTCGTCCGACCGTGCCAGCCAGCCATCTCGGCGGCGAGGGACAGCACCGCCCGCCCGCGCGGGTCCTCGAGGTGCCGTAGGCGGAAGTCGAGCGCATCCTCACCCGCCATCTGCGCCAGTTCATCCATCACGGATTCGATCGCGAAGACATTGGCCGGCGCGCCGAGCCCACGCAGGGCCGAGACGCGCAACGGCATCTCCGCCAGCCGCTTCACGCCCACGCTCAGCTTCGGGATGCGATAGGCCGGGATGGCGTTGCGCTGCGCCCCGCCGCCCGAGGCGAGCGGCGGGTTCAGCGCATTCGGGATGGCGCGCGGCGGGTCCATGTATTCCACCGCGAGCAGCGTCGGCATCGCGCCGCGGCCGGGGCGGGACGAATGGCCGTGGCTGATCACGTCCTCGCGCCAGGAGGCGATGTTGCCCTGCGCATCGAGCGACGCCTCGACGTCCACCACCATGGCGGAGGAGACCGGCCCCCAGCCGAGTTCCTCCGCGCGCGACCACAGCAGGCGCACGGGGCGTCCCGGCGCCGCGCGGGCCGCCAGCGCGGCATCGAGCGCGACATCGTCCGCGCCGTTGTGCCCGTAGCAGCCGGCCCCTTCCATGTGGCGGACGACGATGTCGTCCTCCGGCATCACCAGCGCCTTCGCGAGGTCGGCGCGCAGGTTGTAGACGCCCTGCGAATGGGTCCAGACCTCGAGCGCCCCGTCCTGCCAGCGCGCCACCGCGCAGCAGGTGCCCACCGAGGCATGCGTGACATAGGGCCGGAAGAAGGACGCGCGCAGCGTATGTGCGGGTTCCCCGGCGGCTTCGTCGCGCTCGGCGATCACGGCTTGCTCGCCGGGGGCGGCGCGCAGCCAGTCGGCCAGCGCATGCTCAGGCGGCAACGTGTCCTCGGCCGCCCAGTCGCAGCGCGCGGCCAGGCGTTCCGCGGCGCGCTCCGCGTCGTGCTCCTGCGCCGCCAGCACGGCGAGGAACGACCCGTCCCGCGCGACGACCGCATCCCCGGGCAGCGTGCCGTCCTTGACCGACACCAGCCGCGCGCGCCGCGCCGGCGGGCGCACCACGCGCGCATGCAGCATGCCAGGCAGGCGCAGGTCATGCACGAAGCGCGGCGCGCCGAAGACCTTGTCCGGCAGGTCGATCCGCGCCGCCGATGTGCCCGCGATACGCCGCGCGGATGGCGCCTTCGCGCGGGCATCCTCCGGCGCATCGCAGGCCAGCAGCGCGGCATCCGCCTGCGACCAGTAGGAGGCGACCTGCCGTCCATCGGGTGCCACGAAGGCGCCGTCCTCGACGCGCAGCGCCTCGACCGGCACGCCGCTGCGCTGCGCGGCCACCTGCAGGTGGATGGCGCGCGCCGCAGCGGCGGCGTGGCGCAGCGCCATCCCGCTGTCCTGCACCGAGAGGCTGCCGGAGGTAACCCCCTCGTTCGGGCTGCCCGGCGTGCTCGCCGCCGTCACGCGTACGCGCGGCAGCGCCACGTCCAGCTCATCCGCCACGATCTGCGCAAGCGCGGTCAGGATCCCCTGCCCCAGCTCCACCTTCCCCGGCGTCACCGTGACATGCCCCGCTGCGTCGAAGGTGAGCCAGCGATCGAGCCGCGGATTGTTCGCGAGGCTCCCGGGCAGCCTCCCCGGCGGCGCGGCGCGGCGGTCGAGGTCGGAGCTCATGCGCGCATCTCCGCCGCCGCGCGCTGCACCGCGCGCAGGATCCGGTTGTGGCTGCCGCAGCGGCACAGATGCGGATCGAGCGCCGCGCGGATCGCCGCCTCGTCCGGGTCGGGATCGCGCGCCAGCAGCGCCGCCGCCGCGACCAGGATGCCCGACAGGCAGAAGCCGCATTGCCCCGCCTGTTCGTCGAGGAATGCGCGTTGCAAGGGATGCGGCGCCTCGGGCGTGCCCAGCCCTTCCACCGTCGTCACACTGCGCCCGGCCACCGCCTCGATGCCGAGCGTGCAGGCATAGGCCGGCGCGCCATCCACCAGCACCACGCAGGCGCCGCATTGCTCCGCCCCGCAGCCGAAGCGCGGGCCGGACAGGCCGCAGGCGCCGCGCAGCACATGCAGCAGCGGCGCGCCGGTCGCCTCGACCGACACCGCCGCGCCGTTCAGCGTGAAGGCGACCATCTGCGCGCCTCAGTTCGCAGTGATGCGCGCGATGCGGATGCCCTCGGCCTGGCGGGTGATGTCCTCGCGCAGGAAGCGGTCGAAGGCCCCCACGCTCATGGGGTTCACCAATGCGCCGGCGCGCTGCTGCGCCTCGCGTGTCGCGGGCAGGTCCATCACGCGGTTTACCTCGGCGGCGATGCGCTCGCGGATCGGCAGCGGCGTCGCCGCCGGCGCCATCAGGCCGAGCCAGATGCTGGCCTCGTAGCCCGGAAGGACCTCGGCCACGGTCGGCGCATCCGGCAGCAGCGGGCTGCGCTGCGGCCCGGTGGTGGCGAGCGCGCGCACGCGCCCGCCGCGCGCCTGCTCCGTCATGGTGGGAATGGCGTCGAACATCATCGGCACCTGGCCGGCGATGAGCGCGGTGCGCGCCTCGTTCGAGCCCCTGAAGGGGATGTGCGTGATCTCGATGCCCGCCATGGCGCGGAACACCTCGCCCGCCACGTGATAGGGCGTGCCCGGGCCCGAGGAGGCGTAGTCGAGCTTGCCCGGATTGGCCTTGCAGTAGGCGATCAGCTCCTGCACCGAGTTCACGCCGAGCGAGGGATGCACCACCAGCACGTGATGCGCTACATTGATGAAGGCCACCGCCGAGAGGTCGCGCATCAGCACATAGGGCCGGTTGGGCAGCAGCGTCTCGTTCGCCGTGTGCGTGTTCGACATCAGCAGCAGCGTGTGCCCGTCGGGGGCCGCCTTCGCCACGGCATCGGCGCCGATGGTGCCGCCCGCGCCGGGCCGGTTCTCGATGACCACCGGCTGGCCGAAGGCCTGCTGCAGGGGTTCCTGCAGGAAGCGCCCGGCCACGTCGGCCGACCCGCCGAGGCCGAAGGGCACGATGATGCGGATGGGCCGGCTTGGCCACGCCTGCGCCGCCGCGCCGCGCGCACCCGCCACTGCCGCCGCGCCGATCGCCAGCGCCGTCCTGCGTCCCAACATGCTCAGTTCCTCCCGGTTCCGCGCCGCATTTGTGGCATCGCGCGGCATCCACGCAAGGGTCACACCCAGTCCGGCACCGGCATGGCGCGGTAGGCGTCGCGCAGGCTGCTCGACCAGCCCTCGCGCACCAGGCGGAAATAGGGCTCGTCCTCGGTGATGCGCTTGCGCAGCGCCACCGCCTGCGTGCCCTCGCGATACACCAGCAGGTCGAGCGGCATGCCCACCGTCAGGTTCGACCGAAGCGTCGAATCCATGCTGATCAGCGCGAGCTTCACGCCATCCACCAGCGAGGTGTCGGCCGTCACCACCCGGTCCAGGATCGGCTTGCCGTATTTGTGCTCGCCCACCTGCAGGAAGGGCGTGTCGGCGGTGGCCTCGATGAAGTTCCCCGCGGCATAGACCATGAACAGCCGCTGCGCCTGGCCGGCGATCTGCCCGCCCAGCAGCAGCGCGACGTCGAAGCCGATCCCCTGCGCGCGCAGCGCCGGCCCGTCGGCCTCGAACACCGCGCGCACGGCGGCACCCACCAGCTGCGCGGCGCGGAACATGGTCGGGACGTCGCGCAGCGTGTGGCGCTCGCCCTCGAGCCAGACGCCTTCCTGCAGCCGGTTCCACACCGCCTGGCTGATCGCGAGGTTGCCCGAGGACAGCAGCGCGATCATGCGTTCGCCCGGCACCTCCTCGACCTGCATCTTCGAGAAGGTCGAGATGTGGTCCACCCCCGCATTGGTGCGCGTGTCCGACAGCAGCACCAGCCCCTCATGCAGGAACAGCCCGACGCAATAGGTCATGCGCGCCTCCGCGGGGCTTCAGGAATGCAGGTAGAAGGCGGCGATCTCGCGGCCCAGGTCGATGTTGCGGTCGATCTTGCGGGTCAGGAAATCGTGCAGCCCGGCCGCCATGATATCGTCGATGCGCGCGAACTTCACCCGCGCATGCGTCTCGCCGGCCAGGCGGTGGCATTCGCCGCGCTGCCCGCCATGCGCCGCGGCGAGGCCCTCCAGCGTCTCCTCGATGCGCGCATAGCAGGCGACCATGGAGCGCGGCAGCTCCGGGCGCAGCAGCAGCAGCTCGGCGATGCGCCGCGGCTCCAGCCGCGCGCGGTAGGTGTGGTGGAAGGCGCGCAGCGCCGAGACCGAGCGCAGGATCGCCTGCCAGTGCAGGTAGGCGACCGCGCCGCCTTCCTCGACATCGCCCAGCGCATGGTGATGCACATCGAGCACGCGCGCGGTATTGTCGGCGCGCTCGAGCATGGTGCCGAGCCGCACGAAGCGCCAGGCCTCGCCGCGCAGCATGGTGTCGGCATAGGCGCCGTTGAACAGCACGGTGCGGGATTTCATCCAGTCGAGGAAATCCGGCAGGTTGTCGGCCGTGAAGGTGGCCTCGCTGGTGCGGCGCGCCAGCGACCAGGTCTCGTTCACCGCCTCCCACATGTCGACGGTCAGGGCCGTGCGCACGGCGCGCCCGTTGCGTCGCGCCGCCTCGATGCAGGACATGATCGAGGACGGGTTCTCCGCATCCGCGGCCAGGTAGCGGACCACGTTCTCCTGCGTGAGCGGCACGCCCTTGGCGTTGAAGCCGGGCTCGCAGCCCGAGGCGATGAGCAGCGCGCGCCAGGCATTGTCGCGCTGCCCCGCCCCGGTCAGCGACGCCATGCGCAGCGCCACCTGCAGCCCGCGCGCATTGTTCCCCGCGCGCTCCACGTAGCGGCCGAGCCAATACAGGCTCGCGGCGGTGCGGCTCAGCATTGCGCCTGGCCCTGCCCCTGTCCGGGCGATGGGCGCGTTATGTCGGCCGGGTCGTCCTCCAGCACCCAGGTGTCCTTGGTGCCGCCACCCTGCGAGGAATTCACCACCAGCGATCCCTCCCGCAGCGCGACGCGGGTGAGCCCGCCGGGCACCACCCGCACCTCCTTGCCGCTCAGGATGAAGGGCCGCAGGTCCACATGCCGCGGCGCGATGCCCTTCTCCACCAGTGTCGGCACGGTGGACAGCGCGAGCGTGGGCTGCGCGATGTATTCCGCCGGGCTGGCCTTGATCCGCGCGGCGAATTCTGCGCGCTGTTCCGCCGTGCTGTGCGGCCCGACCAGCATGCCGTAGCCGCCCGACCCGTGCGTCAGCTTCACCACCAGCTCGTGCAGGTGATCGAGGACATAGGCGCGGTCCTCGTCGCGCTCGCACAGGTAGGTCGGCACGTTCGCCAGCAACGGCTCCTCGCCCAGGTAGAAGCGGATCATCTCCGGCACGTAGGGATAGACCGCCTTGTCGTCGGCGATGCCCGCGCCGGGCGCATTGGCCAGCGCGACATTGCCCGCCTTGTAGGCCGCCATCAGCCCCGGCACGCCGAGCACGCTCTCGGGCCGGAATACCTTCGGGTCCAGGTAGTCGTCGTCGATCCGGCGGTAGATCACGTCCACCCGCTGCGGCCCCGCCGTGGTGCGCATGAAGACCACGTCGTCCTCGACGAAGAGGTCGGGGCCTTCCACCACCTCCACGCCCATCTCGTCGGCCAGGAAGCAGTGCTCGTAATAGGCGCTGTTGTAGGAGCCCGGCGTCAGGATCGCCACGCGCGGCGCGCCGCGGCAGCCGGGCGGGGCGACCGATTTCAGCGTCTCGAGCAGTTCCTCGGGGTAATGCCCGACCGGGGCGATGCGATGCGCGGCGCAGAGCCCCGGGAAAAGGCGCAGCATCGCCTCGCGCCCCTCGAGCATGTACGACACGCCCGACGGCGTGCGGCAATTGTCCTCCAGCACCCAGAACTCGGAGGGGCTGGTGCGCACCACGTCGATGCCGGCGATATGCGTGTAGACGCCGCCGGGCGGGGTGAAGCCCGCCATCTCGGGGCGGAAGGCCTCGTTCTCGCGCACCAGCGCGGCGGGGATGCGCCCAGCCTGCAGGATCTCCTGCCGGCCATAGACATCGGCGAGGAACAGGTTCAGCGCCCGCACCCGCTGCACGAGGCCGCGCGAGAGCGCATCCCATTCCGCGCGCGCCAGGATGCGCGGGATGATGTCGAAGGGGATCAGCCGCTCCGGGTCGCCGCCCTCGCCATAGACGGCGAAGGTGATGCCGATGCGCTTGAACAGCAGCTCGGCCTCGTGCCGACGCTGTTCCAGCGCGGCCTGCGGGGTCGCCGCGAGCCAGCGCGCGATCTCGGCATAGGGTCCGCGAACGAGGCCATCGGCCGTCATTTCGTCGAAGGCAGGGGTGGTCGTGGTCACCGGCGCGAAGTCCTCCGGCAACGAGCCTTGCCGTTCGGCAGGGCCGAAGGCAAGCCCGCGATGGGCGGCGCGCCGGCCGCGAGCAGCGCCTTTGCCCAGGAAGCGGGCGCCAGGTGCCCCCTTATGGGCAGGCCGCGCCCGCGCCCCTATTCTCCCGCGGCCCTGCCAGGAGAGCCCCCGCATGCCCGAGCCCACCACCGCCGCCGACGCCATCGCCGCCGCCTTCGCCGGCGCCGGCACCCGGCGCATCTACGGCGTGCCGGGCGGGGGTTCGAGCCTCGACCTGATCGCCGCGGCCAAGGCGCGGGGACTCGACTTCGTGCTGGCGCGGCACGAGACCTCCGCCGTCATCATGGCGGCGACCGAGGCGGAACTGGCCGGCACGCCGGGTGTCGCGCTGTGCACGCGCGGGCCTGGCGTGGGCAATGCGGCGAACGGCATGGCGCATGCGGCACTCGACCGCGCGCCGGTGGTGCTGCTGGCGGACGGCTTCGCACCGGCGGAGCGCGCCTTCGCGACGCACCAGTATTTCGACCATGCGGCGATGCTCGCCCCGGTGACCAAGGCGCAACTCTCGGTCGGGCAGATGGCGGCGGGGGATGCGGCGACGCAGGCGATCGGCGCGGTGATGGCGGCCCCGCGCGGCGCGGCGCTGATCGAACTCTCGGGCAGTGCGGCGAAGCAGCCGGCGGCGCTGGCGCCGGCGCGGCCGGCCCCCACCCTGCCCGCCCCGGACGCCGCCGCGATCGCC
>NZ_JACADR010000629.1 GCF_016106005.1 Roseomonas rosulenta | reverse complement strand
CCGCCGCCATCCCTGCGATGGCCGGCAGCGGTTCGGTGCCCCCCCGCCGCCCGCGTTCCTGCCCGCCGCCGGCGACCAGCGGAGCGACATCGAGCCCCGCGCGCAGCACCAGCGCCCCCGCCCCCTTGGGCCCGCCCAGCTTGTGGCCGGAGATGGCCAGGCTGTCCGCGCCCTCGATCGCCACCGGCACGCGCCCGGCCGCCTGCACCGCATCCACATGCAGCAGCGCGCCATGGGCGCGGCACAGCGCGGCGGCCCGCGCGATCGGGTGCAGCACGCCGGTCTCGTTGTTCGCCGCCATCAGGCAGACCAGGGCCGGTCCGCCAGCGGCGAGCACGACCTCCAGCGCCGCCAGGTCCAGCGTGCCGTCGGCCAGCACCGGCAGCAGTGAGGCCTCGGGGGCGGCGCGCAGCACGGCGGGGTGTTCGGTGGCACCCACCAGCACGCGGCGCCCGGCCGAGAGCCCGCGCACGGCCAGGGCATTCGCCTCGGTTCCGCCGGCGGTGAAGACCACGTCCTGCGGCCGTGCGCCGAGCACCCGTGCCACGGTGGCGCGGGCATCTTCCAGCGCGCGCCGCGCCGCGCGGCCCTCGGCATGGACCGAGGACGGGTTGCCCGCCAGGTCGAGCGCGGCCAGCACCGCCGCGCGCGCCTCCGGCCGCAGCGGCTCGGTGGCGTTGGCGTCCAGGCA
>NZ_JACADR010000628.1 GCF_016106005.1 Roseomonas rosulenta | reverse complement strand
CGCGCTGGCGCGGCCCGGTGGTGCCCTTCGCGCCGGCCGAGGCCGCGCGTGCGGGGCTGGTCATCGACGCGGTGTTCGGCGCGGGCCTCGCGCGCCCGGTCGAGGGCATCGCCGCCGATACCCTCGCCGCGGCCGGCGGGCCGGTGCTGGCGGTGGACGTGCCCTCGGGCCTGGATGGCGCGACCGGGCAGGTGCTGGGCTTCGCGCCCCGGGCCGCGCTGACCGTCACCTTCTTCCGGCGCAAGCCCGGCCACCTGCTGCTGCCTGGCCGCCTGCTCTGCGGCGAGGTGGTGCTGGCCGATATCGGCCTGCCGGCGAGCGTCCTCGCCGCGGTGGCGCCGCGCGGCCTGCACAACCTGCCCGGCGCGTGGCGGCTGCCCGTGGCCAGGATCGACGCGCACAAGTACAGCCGCGGCCATGTCACGGTGGTCGCGGGGGCGGGCATGACCGGCGCCGCCCGGCTGGCGGCGGAGGGCGCGCGGCGCGGTGGTGCCGGGTTGCTGACCATCCTGGCCCCCGATCGCCCGGCCGCGGACGTGCTGCGCAGCGGCGCGCCGGGCGTGATCGTCACCGAGGCGCCGCTCGCCGAGCTGCTCGCGGACCCGCGCCGCGGCACCTGGGTGGTCGGACCCGGACTGCCCGCCGAGCCGGCGACGCTTGTTCTGCTGCGGCGCGTGGTCGGGGCAGGGCGG
>NZ_JACADR010000627.1 GCF_016106005.1 Roseomonas rosulenta | reverse complement strand
AGAAGCGCCTCCGCCAAGCTCGCCTGTCCGATCCGACGCTGACCCATCTCCGCCTCACAACTGCCATCACCAGGCTCAGCGAATCAGCCCATCTGTCGCTCAGCAAGGCGTTTCGCAGGGATCTCCAATGGGGTCTGCGGCATGAAGCTGTTGTTTGAGGATTTCGAGTTCCTGGGCGGCTACCTCACAGTACGCGACTTCCTGTCTGAGGCGGTTGTCATTCGGCTTGTCCGACGCAACAAGCTTTCTCAAGCGATTTCTTACTACATGGCACAGCAGACTGGGCAGTGGGTTTCCACTGATCCTGCCCGCATTCCTGCCGAGGAAGTTTGTTTTGATTTCGATGCCATCCGCAATCACTTGAAAAGACTTTGTCACCAGGACGCAATGTGGGATGCCCAACTTGATTGTCTCGGCATAGTGGCAGAGCACTGGAGATCCCTGCGAAACGCCTTGCTGAGCGACAGATGGGCTGATTCGCTGAGCCTGGTGATGGCAGTTGTGAGGCGGAGATGGGTCAGCGTCGGATCGGACAGGCGAGCTTGGCGGAGGCGCTTCTGCCGGTATGGGCGGGTTCCAATCGTCGTCTGGACTGCATTGTCGGCCTGATCGACTGGGCGCCGATGGAGCGCCTGCTGGCGCCGCTGCGCGCACCCACCGGCCGGCCCGGCTACCCGCCGCTGGCGCTGTTCCG
>NZ_JACADR010000626.1 GCF_016106005.1 Roseomonas rosulenta | reverse complement strand
CGCCGCTGGCCGGCGAGCCGACGGGGCGCGAGGCGCTGTCGCTGTGGCTCGCCGCCACCGCGGCCGCTGCCGGCGTGCAACTGAGCCTGGCCGTGCCGCCCGGCGAGGGCTGCGGGCCGCTGCTGCTGCGCCTCGCCGAATAGGGGCCGGCCCGCGCCGCCGCGCGCTTTACCGATTCTTCGGCCCCGCCCGCGCATCCTGCCCCCGCAAGTACCCGCGGGGATGGCGATGGACGATCTGCTGGCCGATTTCCTGACCGAGACTCACGAGGGGCTGACCGCACTCGATTCCGCGCTGCTGCGGCTCGAGCGCACGCCGGACGACCAGCCCACCCTGTCGGAAGTCTTCCGCCTGGTGCACACCATCAAGGGCACCTGCGGATTCCTCGGCCTGTCGCGGCTCCAGGCGGTGGCCCATGCGGCGGAGAACGTGCTGGGGCGCTACCGCGACGGGTCGCTGCCGGTGACGCCGGCGGCGATCAGCCTGATCCTCTCCTCCCTCGACCGCATCAAGGCGATTGTCGCGGGGCTGGAATCGGCCGGCGCCGAGCCCGCGGGCGACGACGCCGCGCTGATCGAGGCGCTGAACGAGGCCGCCGAAGGCCGCAGCGTCGCGGTCGCCGCGCCGGCGGCCCCACCGAAGGCCGAGGCCCCCGCCTCGGCCACCGGCGTGCCAAAAGCGCATGCCGCCGAGGCT
>NZ_JACADR010000625.1 GCF_016106005.1 Roseomonas rosulenta | reverse complement strand
CCTGGTCGGGCCGCGCCGTCCGCGGGGTTCGAGCAGCAGCGCGCCGAGCCCGCCCACCGCCGCGACCAGGCAGCCGAAGGCCACGAAGGTGGGCCGCCAGTCGAGCCAGGCCTGGAAGGCCTCCGCCGCCGGCGGCACCAGCGCGGTGCCGACGCCGATCCCGCTCGCCGCGATGCCCGAAGCGAGGCCGCGGTGGGTGGTGAACCAGCGCTGCACGGCGGCCATGGCCGGCACGTAGGCGAAGCCGGTGCCCAGCCCGATCAGCAGGCCGTAGCCGGCGTAGATCTCGACCAGGCTGCTGGCCGTCGCGGCCACCACCAGCCCGAGCCCGACCAGCATCATGCCGACCAGCGCTGGCACGCGCGGACCCAGCCGGTCCGCCAGCGGCCCGCTCAGCGCGCTCACCAGGAAGCAGGTCCCGCCCGAGAGCGCATAGACGAAGGCGACCGAGACGGTGCTGGCGCCAAAGGCCTCGGCGATCTCCTCGGCGAAGGCGGCGTAGGAGTAGATCGCGCCGAAGCCCGCCATCACCACCAGGAAGGCGCCGGCCACGACGCGCCAGCCATCGAAGACGCGCCGCCGGCGCGCCAGCCGCCGCGGCGCTGTCACGGCCCGACCTGCCGCAGGCGCGCGGCGATCCATTCGGCCACCGCCTCGGCCACCGCGGCGGTGGCGATCGGGTCGGGCCGGGCGCGGCG
>NZ_JACADR010000624.1 GCF_016106005.1 Roseomonas rosulenta | reverse complement strand
CGCCCGCACGCTGCCGAGCGCGCCTGGGTCGAGGCCTGCACCCTGGCCGCCCAGGCGCATCCGCCGCGCGCCGCCTTCGGCCGCTGCGCCTGGCGAATCGCCGCCACCTGCCAGGGCGAACCGGGCGAGGGCCTGCTGGTCGCCCGCCTGCCGCCGCTGCCCGACCGCCCGCAGGCGCCGCGCACCTGCGCCCTGGTCGAGACGGCCATCTGGCAGCAGCAGCTCGATCGCTGGCAGCGGGAGCTCGGGCTGCTGGCCTCGGGTGCGGCGCTGGAGGCGCTGCGCCGCGCCCAGCGCGCCTTCCCGGGCTATCGCGACCTGGCCTGCGCGGCGGAGGCGGCGCTCTCGGCCGAGCCGGAGGCCGAGGCGAACCGCCTGTCCTGCCGGCTCGAGCAGACCGCGCTGCGCGCGCTGGAGCTGAAGCGCCTGCGCGACGAGATGCTGCTGGCGATCGCCGCCGCCTCGGTGGAGGGGCCGTAGGGCGGCATCCGGCAGCGCGACGGCCGACGGCGCGCGCGAGCGCAGGCTCAGCCGGGCGGCGTGGGGCGCCGCCCGGGTTGTCTCAGCGCCTCCACCACCCCTGGCGCTTGGGCAGGGCGGCCTCGGCGCCGGTGCCGAGCACCACGGGCTGCACCGGGGCGCCGATCACCGGCTCGGCCGGGGCGGCCTCGGCCGGCGCGGGTGCCGGGGCTTCGGTTGCCGGC
>NZ_JACADR010000623.1 GCF_016106005.1 Roseomonas rosulenta | reverse complement strand
CCGCTCGCCGTCGCCGCGCCGGGCGCGGAGGGCTTCGCCTTCGGCTTCGGCCTGGAGGCCTGGATGCGCGCCAGCCGGCCCGGCCTCACGGAGGCGCTGGGCGCGGTCGGCGGCGGGCCGGCCATGGTCTCGGTGCGCGCCACGGCCGGCCCCATGCCGTCGGGGGCGGAGGACAGCGTCGCGCTGCGCCTGCCCCGCAGCGGCCAGGCGGCGATCGCCTTCTTCATCCTGGGCTCCGTCGCAGGGCCGCTCGAACCGGCGCCGCCCGGGGGCGGCTGGCTGCTGCTGCCGGCCCGGCAACGCTATGCGCTCGGCTTCACCTGCAACACCTGGGTGATGCAGGCGGTGGCGGCGTCCGGCCTGCCGGTGCCGGTCGCCGGCATCAGGCTGCGCAACGAGGCAATGGCCGCCCTGCGCGCCGAGGCCGCCCGCCAGGCCGGAAGGTGAACGCGCCGCGGGGCTGCCCGTGTCGCCCCTGCGGATCCGCCGAAGCCACGACGGCACGGCGCCGCCGCTCGTGCCTCGTGAGGAACGTCACGGTTCCGCCATGGTGAAGCGCTTCATATGCAATCATTCCCGGTGTGAAAGCCTGCCGCCCGAGACCGCCTGCCCGGATTCGCGAATCGATGTCCATCCGCCGAGACCTCCTGTTGCGCACCGCGCTGCTCCGCCTGCCGGACCTGGCGGCGCTGCGCGCGGCCCCCGCGCCCGCC
>NZ_JACADR010000622.1 GCF_016106005.1 Roseomonas rosulenta | reverse complement strand
CCAATACCCGGATCTCCAACGCCAGCTCTCCCCCAACCATCCAGGCCCCCGCCACAACGACGAGGCACCCTAAGCCTGGGTCAGCTTTCAACCGGCGACTGGGTCAGTTTCACTCCGGCGGCTACACTTTCCCAACGAGGCCGCCGTCACCCGCCTCGTCGGCGCCATTCTCCTCGAGCAGAACGACGAATGGGCGGTGCAGCGCCGCTACATGAGCCTTGAGACGCTCGCCCCCATCAGCGATGCTCCCAATGTCAGCCTGCCCGCCGTGGCAGACTGAACGCGGCTCATACCCGCTCAGGAGACCAGGGCGCTCCTACACCACGCTATGGGACACGACCGCGAGAGGCCCCGGCGCCACCGAGCCCACCGCGCGCTTCAAGGACGCCCAGCGGATCGCGCTCGAGATGCCAACGCCGAAGCGTGAAGCAGCTGCCCGGCACGAGCATCCTGCCTCGATCGCCGCGACGACCCGTTCCCGAAGATCAACCGACAGAGCCTTTGACATGCCTGTCGGCCCCCTCCCGACAGACAGCTTGAATTAGATCCCCTCCGCGTCGGGGAAGGACTTTCGCGATTCAGTCAGGTCGGAGGCTGCTCTAAGTGTTTGGTCCCGGCATTTCATGGTGCGGGTTTGCGGTGAACCTATGGGGGTCTGCGGCCCATGATCGGCAGATGAACTCGTAGGGGGTGAGGCCCTTCAGGGTCTTGAGCCGCCGCGCGTAGTTGTA
>NZ_JACADR010000621.1 GCF_016106005.1 Roseomonas rosulenta | reverse complement strand
CGCCTGGCAGCAGCGCCGCCGCGCCCAGCAAGGCCACCAGCCCGAGCCACGCGGCGCGTGCCGGCCAGGACCGCGCCTCCGCCACGCGCACCGCCGCCAGCGCCGCGGCCGAGGCGATGGCCAGCCCGGCGATCTGGTACTGCACGCGGACCAGGTCCGGATGTGCGCCGGGCATCCCGCCCAGCACCACGCGGTCCGTGGCGATGCCCCAGGCGATGCCGGCCGCGACGAAGGCGCCGATGCCCAGCGCCGCATCAGCCAGCGCGCGCAGCGATCGCGCATCCCCCGCCACCACCAGCCCGGCGGCCAGCATGGCAGGCCCCAGCAGCACAGCATCCAGCAGCTTGGCGCGCAGGATGGTGGCGGACGGACTCCAGGCGCCGGCCAGGACCATCCACAGCCAAAGCAGCCCGCAGGCCGCGAGCG
This sequence comes from Roseomonas rosulenta, assembly GCF_016106005.1. GTDB lineage: Bacteria > Pseudomonadota > Alphaproteobacteria > Acetobacterales > Acetobacteraceae > Neoroseomonas > Neoroseomonas rosulenta. Next base: position 307 of record NZ_JACADR010000621.1, on the reverse strand, counting down.
GCAGCGCCAGCGCCGGGTCCGCCCGCCAGGCGCGCGCGGCGACGAAGGGCGGCAGCACCGCCAGCAGGCCGAGTGCCGCCGCCGCCGTCAGATCTAAGGGCAGCCCCGCGAGCAGCGGCGCGGATTTCAGCGCGCCGGCGAGGTGCAGCATCGCGGCCATCGTGCCGGCCGCCACCGCAAGGCCGTTCATCCGCCCGGCACCGGCGGCAGCACAGGCGGGCACTCCGGCACCGCGCGCGGCGACACCGCGTCGGGCCGCATCGGCGCCGCGGCAGCCGCCAGCATCGCCACCGGGTCGTGGCGCAGC
>NZ_JACADR010000620.1 GCF_016106005.1 Roseomonas rosulenta | reverse complement strand
CGCCGCGCACCGCGCGCCGGATCGAGGGCGGCGCGGAGGCCGAGGTGCCCGCCGCCGCCCTGCTGGTCGGCGACCTGGTGGTGGTGCGCCCGGGCGAGCGCATCCCCGCCGACGGCCTGGTGCGCGAGGGACGTTCGGGCGTCGACGAAAGCGCGCTGACCGGCGAGAGCCGCGCGGTCGAGAAGGACCCCGGCGCGCGCGTCTCGACCGGCACCATCGCGCTGGACGGCCGGCTGGTGGTCGAGGTCCGCGCGGTGGGCGCGGAAACCGTCCTGGCCCGCGTCGCGGCGCTGGTGGCGGCGGCGCAGGCCTCCCGCGCGCCGGTGCAGAAGCTCGTGGACCGCGTCAGCGGCATCTTCGTGCCGGTCGTGATGGGCGTGGCGCTGCTGACGCTGGCGGGCTGGCTGCTGGCCGGCGCGGGTGCGGAGCAGGCGGTGATCACCGCCGTTTCGGTGCTGGTGATCGCCTGCCCCTGTGCGCTCGGCCTCGCCACGCCCGCGGCGATCATGGCGGGCACGGGGGCGGCGGCGCGTGCCGGGATCCTGGTCCGCGACGTGGATGCGATCGAGCGCGCGCAGGGCGTGACGCTGGTCGCCTTCGACAAGACCGGCACGCTGACCGAGGGCAGGCCGCGCCTCGCCGCGCTGCATCCGGCGGGCGGCGTGGCGCGCGCGGAAGCGCTGCGCCTCGCCGCGGCCTTGCAGGCGGGCAGCGAGCATCCGCTGGCGCGCGCGG
>NZ_JACADR010000062.1 GCF_016106005.1 Roseomonas rosulenta | reverse complement strand
CGGCGTCGGCCGGCGCGGCGAGTGCCGCGACGGCGATGCGGTCGCCGAGGCTGCGCGCCGCGCGCGCCAGCAGCGCCGCATCGGCATCCACCACCACGAAGCGCGCCGCGGCCGGGATGGCCGGCGCGCGCCCGAAGCGCAGCGTGAAGTCGAGCGCCTTGCCGAGCAGCACGACAAGGTCGGCCTCCGCCAGCACCTGCGCGAAGGCGCCCAGAGAAGGATCGCCCAGGCCGCGCGGGCTTTCCATGGCCGCGACCGGCAGGCCCGAGGCGGCGGCAAGCGCGGCGATGGCCGCCCGCCCGGTCGGTGTGCAGAGCGCGGGCGGGGCGACGATCACCGGCCGCTGCGCGCGCGCGATGGCGGCAGCGATAGCGGCGGCGCTCTCGGCCGAGAGCGGCATGGGCTGCGCGGCATAGGCCGCCGGCCCGCGCATCGTGGGCGGCGCGATGCGCGCATCGAGCACATCGGTCGGCAGCGAGAGATGCACCGGTCCCGGCCGGCCGCTGCGCGCCAGGCGGATCGCAGCAGCGACCTCGCCCGCCAGGGCCTCGGGCGAGGATGCGGTGAAGGCCCGCTTGCAGACCGGTTCGGCCATGCGCGCCTGCTCGAGCTCCTGGAAGGCGCCGAGGCCAAGCTCCCCGAGCGGTGCATGGCCCGAGAGCAGCAGCACCGGCACCTCGCCCGCCATGGCGGTGGGCAGCGCGGCCACCGCGTTGGAATGCCCCTGCCCGCCCGTGACCAGCGCCACGCCGCATTCGCCCGTGAGCCGCGCCCAGGCATCGGCCATGTGGACCGCGGCGGCTTCATGCCGCACGTGGATGATCTCGATGCCCGAGCCGAGCAGCGCGTCGTAGACGGGCATGATGTGGTTGCCCGAGAGGCTGAAGACGCGGCTCACGCCGGCGGTCTTCAGCGCCTGCACCAGGATGTCCGCGCCGCGGATCGTCTCGGCCATGATGTGTCCTCCCGCTCGATGGTCGGGCGCACCTCGCCACGGGCTGGACAGGCTGTCCAGCGCCGGTAGTCTCGCGCGCAGGAAGGGGAGAAACGCATGGCCGAGCCGGCCAGCCTGAAGGTCAGCGTCTGGCGCGGCGGCGCGGATGGCGCGTTGCAGCACTACGAGGTGCCGGCGCGCACCAACCAGACCGTGCTCGATGTCGTGACCCATATCCAGCGGGAGCTCGATCCCTCACTCGCCTACCGCTTCGCCTGCAGGGTGGGCATGTGCGGGTCCTGCGCGATGACGGTGAACGGGCGGGCGCGCTGGACCTGCCGGACACATGTGAAGCGCGTGGTGGGTGCGGACGGCGAACTGGAGCTGCGCCCGCTCGCGAACCTGCCGGTGATCCGCGACCTGGCCGCGGACCTCACGCCCTTCTTCGACAAGTGGCAGCGCGCGCGCGGCACCTTCCAGCCCAAGGATGCGCCGGATGGGGCGGTGCCCGCCGATTTCGCCGTGGTGCCGCCGGCGTCAAAGGCGCGGCGCGAGGCCGATGCCGGCATCGAATGCATCGGCTGCGCAGTCTGCTACGCCTCCTGCGACGTGGTGGCGTGGAATGCCGACTATCTCGGGCCCGCCGCGATGAACCGCGCCTGGACGCTGGTCAACGACGTGCGCGACGGCGCGCGCGGCGAACGGCTCGACGCCGTGGCGGGGGATGCCGGCTGCCATTCCTGCCATTCCACGCAATCCTGCACGGAACGCTGCCCGAAGAACCTCGACCCCTCCTCGGCCATCGCGGGGCTGAAGCGGACGTTGTTCTGGGACACGCTGCTGGGGCGGCGGTGAAGCCAGCGTCCGATCGCCGCGGGGCGGAGCCGCAAGCGAGCACCGCGGGCGTGGATCGGCCGCGCCAATCCGCGCCCGGCGTCCATCTGTGGGTGGTGCAGCGCGTCACCGCGATGCTGCTCGGCCTCTTCGTGGTGGTGCACCTGGTCACCATCGTGACCGCGGTGCGCGGCGGGCTCTCGGCGCGCGAGATCCTGGACCGCACCCAGGGCAACGAGGCCTCGCTGCTGTTCTACGTTGTCTTCGCGCTGGCAGCCGGGCTGCATGGCGCGATCGGGCTGCGCAACATCGCCGCCGAGACCATCGGCCTGCGCGGGCGCGGCGCCGATATCGCCTGGCTCGTGGTCGGGCTGCTGACCGCGGGCTTCGGCATCCGCGCCGCCATCGGGCTCTATGCGTGATGGACCTGCGGCCGCGATCGCATCCGACCTACCTGGCCTTCGTGGTGCATCGCGTCTCGGGGCTGCTGCTCGCACTTTTCCTGCCGCTGCATTTCTGGGCGCTGGGCAGCGCCATCAGCGGCGAGGCGCGGCTCGATGGCTTCCTGCGGTGGACCGAGAATCCCCTGGCCAAGGCGGCCGAGACGGTGCTGGTCGTGCTGCTGGCGGCGCACCTGGCCGGGGGCCTGCGCGTCATGGCGCTGGAATTCCTTGGCTGGCGGCGGCGGCAGAAGGACATGGTGGCGCTCTCCGCCGGCGTGGCGCTGCTGGTCGGCCTGGTCTTCCTGCTCAATGTGGTCTGAGGCGGCTCTGGTTGCCGGGGCCGTGTTCCTCGCGGGCTTCTGCGCGGGCATGGCGGGCTTCGCCTTCGTGCTGGTGGCGGCCTCGATCCTGCTGCATGTCGTCTCGCCCAGCATCACCGCGCCGGTGCTCGTGCTGGGCAGCCTGATCTCGCAGGGCATGAGCCTGCCGGCGCTGTGGCGGCACATCGAATGGCCGCGCATGCGCCTGTTCCTGGCCGTGGCGGTGGCCGGCGTGCCGGTCGGCATCCTGATGCTCGCCCTCGGGCCGGCGCGGGTGATCGTGGGCGGCGTGGGCGTGCTGCTGGTGGTCTATGCCGGCTACATGCTGGCGCGCATCGCACTGCGCATGGACCCGCCGGAGGTCAGGGGCAGCCGGGCGGCCGATGGCGTGGTGGGGTTCCTGAGCGGCATCCTGGGCGGCATCGGCGGCTTCGTCGGCGCGCTGCCGGCGATGTGGGCCGACATCCAGGGCTGGCCCAAGGACCGCGCGCGGGCCTTCATGCAGCCCTTCATCGTCTTCATGCAGGCAATCACCTCGGTGGGGCTGGCCTTCACCGGCTTCTTCACGACGGAGGCGCTGGTGCTGGCCGCGCTTGCCACGCCGGCGCTGGTGCTGGGCACCTGGCTCGGCCTGCGCGCGTATCGGGTGCTGCCCGCGCAGGGGTTCCGCGTGGTATTATTGGGGCTGCTGCTGGTCTCGGGCATTTCGCTGCTGGTCTGAACGGAGGGTCCGCCATGACGCTGATGACAAAGCCTGAAGTGGAGCCGCTGCGCGTCGAGCCCGAGGCGATCGAGGAAGCGGCGAAGCTTCTATACATCCGCGCCTGCAAGATCCTGCCCGACGACATCAAGGCCGGCTTCGCGCGGCTGGACGGCAGCGAGACCGACGCCACGGCGAAGACCATCCTCGCCACCATGATCGAGAACATCGGCGTGGCGGAGCGCATGGACAATCTGCTCTGCCAGGACACCGGCATCCCGATCTTCAACGTGCTGGTCGGGCGCAACGTGCAGGTGGATGGCTGGGCGCTGAAGGAGGCGATCGCGCGCGGCACGGCACGTGCAACCCGCGAGCACCCGCTGCGCTCCTCGGTCGTGCATCCCATCACGCGCAGGAATGAGCATACCTCCTGCGGCGAGCGCGTGCCGGTGATCAACATCGACTTCACAGACGTGGAGCGCGAACTGCGCATCGAGATGATCCCGAAGGGCAGCGGGTCCGAGAACGGGTCCTTCCTGCAGATGCTGATCCCGGCCGATGGCATGGGGGCGGTGAAGCGCTTCGTGGTGGACCGAGTGATCCAGGCCGGCGGCAAGGTCTGCCCGCCGACCATCGTGGGGGTGGGTGTCGGCGGCACCTCGGACCTGTGCATGCACCTCGCGAAGGTGGCGGCGACGCGCCCGCTGGGCTCGCGCTGCGCCGATGCGGAAGGCGCGAAGCTGGAGGCGGAGTTGAGCGAGGCGGTGAACGGCCTCGGCATCGGCCCGCAGGGCCTGGGCGGGGATTCCACCGCCTTCGCCGTGCATGTCGAGACGGCTGCGACGCACATCACGATGAATCCGGTGGCGGTGAACATCCAGTGCCACTCGGCCCGGCGCGCGAGTGCGACCTTCACGCCCGCCGGTATCGCGATCGGATTCTGACGCCATGGCCCATCACACGCTGCACATGCCGATCACCGAGGAGCAGGTCCGCGCCCTGCGCATCGGCGACACCGTAACGCTTGAGGACCTACTCTTCGGTATCCGCGATGCCACCCAGATCCACATGTTCGACCATGGCCGCCAGACGAAGTTCGACCTGCGCGGGCATGCGGTCATCCACACTGCGCCCAACCTGCGCAAGGTGGAGCGGTCAGGGACCAACCATTCGGGCTACGAGGCGGTGTGCGTCGGCACGACAACCTCGGACCGCATGGAGCGCTTCACGCGCCCGCTGATGGAACGCGAGGGCGTGCGCATCATCATCGGCAAGGGCGGGCTGCGCGAGGGCTCGCTCGACGCCTTCCGCGACCTGGGCGGGGCCTATCTCGCGGTGGTGGGCGGCGCGGCGGCACTCGAGACCACCTGGATCGAGGCGGTGGAGGATGTGGACCTCGACGACCTCAATCCTGAATCGCTCTACGAGTTCCGGATCAAAGGCTTCGGACCGCTGCTGGTGGCGATGGACAGCCATGGCGGCAGTCTCTACGCCACGGTGAACGCCGAGGCCGCGCGACGGCGCCAGGCGGTGCTCGAGAAGCTGGGGGCGGCATGAGCCTCGGCCTGGTCCTCCTGCCATTGCTGCTGATGACGCAGGTCCTGCCGCCGCCGCTCGGCCAGGTCACGGTGCTGCTGGTGCTAGGCCGCGCCTATGGCACCGGCGAGCGCGACCTGCCGGTACCCTGGCCCCGCCTGCAATCCGCCCCGGCGGAGGATTGCAACTGCGGCGTGCCCGCCAGCCCGCGGGGGCCGCGATGATCGCGCACGATCCCTGGAGGCGTGGACCGCATGCCTGATGCCACCACGATCGAACGCCGCCGCACCGACATCCTGGTGCTGGGCGCCGGCGGCGCGGGGCTGCTTGCCGCGCTGCACGCGAAGGATGTCGCGCCCGATCTCGACGTCACCATCGCAGTGAAGGGACTGCTCGGCAAATGCGGCTGCACCCGCATGGTGCAAGGCGGCTACAACGTCGCCATCGCGCAGGGGGATTCCGCCGAGCGCCACTTCATGGACACGCTCGACGGCGGCAAGTGGCTGAACGACCAGGACCTGGCCTGGACGCTGGTGGTCGGCGCCCAGCGGCGCATCCGGGAACTGGAGAACCGCTGGGGCTGCTTCTTCGACCGCAACCCGGACGGCACCATCCACCAGAAGGCCTTCGCCGGGCAGACCTTCGACCGCACCGTCCACAAGGGCGACCTTACGGGCATCGAGATCGTCAACCGCCTGGCAGAACAGGTCTGGGCGCGCGGCATCCGGCGCATGGAGGAACACCGCGCCGTCGCGCTGGTCCGCAGCACCGACGGTGCGCGCCTGGCGGGCGTGCTGCTGGTGGACATGCGCGCGGGCGCGCTGGTCTTCATGCAGGCGAAGGCCGTGCTGCTCGGCACCGGCGGCGGACCGACCATGTACAAGTTCCACACGCCCTCCGGCGACAAGGCCTGCGACGGCATGGCCATGGCGCTGCAGGCGGGCCTGCCGCTGCGCGACATGGAGATGGTGCAGTTCCACCCGACCGGCGTGCTGGCCGGGCCGGGCACGCGCCTGACCGGCACCATCATCGAGGAAGGGCTGCGGGGTGCTGGCGGCTACCTGCTCGGCGGCGACGGCCAGCGCTTCATGCACAAATACGATCCGCGGGGCGAGCGCGCGACGCGCGATATCGTCAGCCGGTCCATGCAGCGCGAGATCCTCGCCGGCAACGTGAACGCCGAAGGCGGGCTCTGGATCGAGATGAAGCATCTCGGCCCCGAGCGCGTGGCACGCGAATTCAAGGGCATGGTGGAACGCTGCGCCGATGTCGGCTTCGACCTGGCCGGCGGGCGCGTGCCCGTGGTGCCCACCGCGCACTACATGATGGGCGGGGTGGTGTTCCGCGCCGATGGGTCGACCGATCTGCCCGGCCTGTTCGCCGCCGGTGAGGATACCGGCGGCGTGCACGGCGCGAACCGGCTCGGTGGCAATGGCGTGGCGAATTCCACCGTCTTCGGCGGCATCGCCGGGGACAGCATGGCGCGCTCGGTGCCGCGCGAGGGTGCCTTCGAGGAGCCGGACGCGGCCGCGCTGGAGGCGGCCGTCGCCGCGGTGCACGCGCCCTTCGGGAGACGTACGCGCGCGCTCTCGCCGATCCGCGACGCGCTGCTCGACCTCATGTGGGACAAGGCGGGCATCCTGCGCGACGGCGCGGGGCTGGCGGAGGCAGCGCGCGGCCTCGATGCGCTGGAGGCCGAGACCGATGCCGCCGGCGTCGATGGCCGCGACCGCGCCTTCAACCTCACCTGGCACGACTGGCTTAACCTGAAGTCGCAGCTGCTGGTCAGCCGCGCCATCGTGGCCGCGGCGCAGGCGCGCGAGGAATCGCGCGGGGCGCATTGGCGCGAGGACTTCCCGCACACCAACCCCGACGCCGCGGGCCTCGCCGCGACGCGTGTGACGCTGCGGGACGGCGCCATCGCGCTCGACTGGCAGGAGGTCCGGTTCACGCGCCTGCGCCCCGGCGAGAGCCTACTGCCCGCCGCCGCGGAATAGCGTCGCTTGACACCGCGCGTCGCGCTGCCCACCTTCCGCGCAATGGGGATCTCCGCGATCACCCCGTGAGGCTCCGGCCGAAGCATCGCGTCCAGAACTCCCGCTCAGGAGAGGACGCCCCCATGCCGGCTCCCACCATCGTCACCCCACAGCAGCTCGCCCGCCGCATCGGCCTGCCCGATGCGCCCGTGCTGGTCGATGTCCGCATCGCGGAGGACGTCGCGGCCGATCCGCGCTTCCTGCCCGGCGCCATCCGCCGTTCCCACCAGGATGTCGGAGATTGGGCCGGGGCCTTCGCCGGGCGCGAGGTGGCGGTGATCTGCCAGAAGGGCCTGAAGCTCAGCCAGGGCGTGGCGGCTTGGCTGCGCCATGCCGGCGCCGCGGCGGAATCCCTCGAAGGCGGCTTCGAGGCCTGGCGAGATGCCGGCCTGCCGCTGGTCGTCCCGAAGCATGTACCGGAGCGGGACGCTCAGGGGCGCACCCTCTGGGTCACGCGGGCGCGGCCGAAGGTGGACCGCATCGCCTGCCCCTGGCTAATCCGCCGCTTCGTGGACCCAGGCGCGGTCTTCCTCTTCGTCGCCCCGTCCGAGGTCGCGGCGGTGGCTGAGCGCTTCGCAGCCACACCCTTCGACATCGAAGGCGTCTTCTGGTCCCATCGCGGCGATCTGTGCACCTTCGACGTCATGCTCGATGCGTTCGCATTGCACACGCCCGCACTCGATCGCCTGGCGCTGATCGTGCGCGGCGCGGATACCGCGCGGCCGGAGCTGGCGCCGGAGGCTGCCGGGCTGCTCGCGGCCTCGCTCGGCCTGTCGCGCATGCATCGGGACGACCTAGTGCAGCTCGAAGCGGGCTTCGCCCTCTACGATGCCTTCTATCGCTGGGCGCGCGATGCCACCGACGAGACCCACAACTGGCCATCCCCCAGGACAACAGTATGACCGCGCCCGCCTTCCCGACCTTCGCGCAGGCCCTGCGCGTCTGGCTGCGCGTCGGCCTGCTCTCCTTCGGCGGTCCCGCCGCGCAGATCGCTGTCATGCACCGCGAGGTGGTGGATGACCGCCATTGGGTCTCCGACGCGCGCTTCCTGCATGCGCTGAACTTCTGCATGTTGCTGCCGGGTCCCGAGGCGACGCAGCTCGCGACCTATCTCGGCTGGCTGATGCATGGGGTGAAGGGCGGCATCGCCGCGGGCGTGCTGTTCGTGCTGCCCGGCGCGGCTGTCATGCTGGCGCTGTCCATGATCTACGCGACGCTCGGCGCCGTGCCGATCGTGGCCGCGCTGTTCTTCGGCCTGAAATGCGCCGTGCTGGTGCTGGTGGTCGAGGCGCTGCTGCGGGTGGCGAAGCGCGCCCTGCACGGCGCGCCGGCCTGGCTGCTGGCGGGTGCGGCCTTCGTGGCGCTGGCGGCATTCGCCGTGCCCTTCCCCGCGGTGGTGCTGGCCGCGCTCGCCATCGGCTTCGCCGCGCCCTCGGCCTTCGCCGCCGGGGGCCACGGGCGCGCCAAGGAAGGCCCGCCGGCGCTGCTGGATGCCGCGCTGGCGGCCGACCCGGATCGCATCACGCGCATGGCGCCCGCGGCGCGGCGTGCTGGGCTGGTCACGCTGGCGCTGTGGCTCTGGCCGGTGGTGCTGCTGGCCGGCACGCCGGTCTGGGGCGACATCGCCTGGTTTTTCTCCAAGATGGCCGTCGTCACCTTCGGCGGCGCCTATGCCGTGCTGGCCTATGTCGCGCAGGAGGCGGTCGAGAAGTACCAGTGGCTCACCGCGCCGGAGATGCTGGCGGGCCTTGGCCTCGCCGAAACCACGCCGGGGCCGCTGATCCTGGTGCTGCAGTTCGTGGGCTTCCTGGCCGGGTATCGCGACAGCGGCGTCCCGGGCGGCATCGCGGCCAGCCTGCTGACGCTGTTCGTGACCTTCGCGCCCTGCTTCGCCTTCATCTTCCTCGGCGCGCCCTTCGTCGAGCGGATGCACGACCAGCCGCGCCTCAAGGGCGCGCTGGCCGGGGTGACGGCGGCGGTGGTCGGCGTGATCGCGAACCTCGCCTTGTGGTTCGGGCTGCGCGTGGTCTTCGCGCAGGTGCAGCGCGTGCCCATCGGGCCGGCGACGATCGACATCCCGGTGCTGGCCACGGTCCAGCCGACGGCGCTGGCGCTCGCGGTGCTGGCGGCGGGGCTGCTCTTCGGGCTGAAGCTTGGCCTGGCGCGGACGCTTGCGGTCAGCGCCGCGGCGGGGCTGGCGCTGTCCTACCTGCCGGGCTGAGGCCGGGGCGCGGTTCCTCCAGCAGCCAGTACAGGATGTTGTTGCGGAAGGTCGGGTCGCGCGTGATCGCGAGGTGCTCGCGCGGCAGGAACAGCGCGCGGCGCAGATCCATTGGCGTCACCACCGTCGGCCCGCGCATGGCGGGATCCTGCCCCTGGCGCGCATCCAGCAGCGCGGAATCGCGCAGCACCAGTCCGTCGCCCGGCGCCGTCGCAACCGCCGCGATGGCGCCATCGGCGGGGCTGGCGGCGTAGCGTTCCGTGGTGGGCATCGCGTCGCCCGCCACCACCATGAGTTCGGTGCCGGCGGGGATCGGGGCGGGGCGGTCCATGGCGGCGGCGAAGGCTCGCGCGCGGGCCAGCAGCCGCGCCTGCAGCGCGAGGGCGATGCGCCGGCGCTCCTCCGCACTGCCGACATCGGGCATCAGCGTCGCGAGGTCGGCACCGATGCCCGGCTTCGCGATGCCCCAGCCCATGCGCTGCCACACCGCGGGGTCGTGCAGGTCGAGCACGGCGTCCGTCCCCGCCACCACCACCGGCCGCGCGCGGCTGCGCGGCAGCAGTTGGTAGAGCGAGGGCATGGTGCCGAGGATCGCCGGGCTGTAGCGCGGGACGATCGGCGCGCCGAAGTCGCGCCCGTCGACCAGCACGCGGAAGGCATCGAGCGACCCGCCATTGGGCGTGCCCACCTGGATCAGCCGGCCCATCATGGCGGCCCCTTCCCAGGTGAGCGGCGGCAGCGCGCCATTCGCCGGCAGGTCGGCGCCGCCATACATCATGGCGTAGCGCGCGACGATGCCGCCCATGGAATGCGCGACGATGTCAAACTTCACCTCGGCGTCGCGCATGCCGTAGCGGCGCGCGTATTCGCCCCGCACCAGGGCACGCTTGTCGCGCATGAAGGCCATCAGGCGCCGCGCATTGGCCACGTTGTCCTGCCGCCAGTCGTAGGCGAACTGGAAGCAGGTGAAGTGGTCGCGCCCGTAATCCACCTGGCCGCCGAGGCCCAGCGCCTCGTCGCGGTAGCCGCCGACGCCGAGCGTGCTCAGGATCTCGGCATAGGCCTGCAGCACGATGGGTATGCCGGCGATCCGGATGCGCACGCGATCGAGCACGCCATCGGCCGCGACCGCGCTGCCTGGCGTCGTCATCATGTCGTTGAAGGGCAAGGCGACGAGCCGCGCGCCGTCGATGGTGCCCGGGTCGGCGGCATTGCCGTCGAAGGCGCCCCAGACAATGCGCCCCGAGGCCGGGTCGCGCAGCCGGCTGCCGAGCAGGCCGGGGATGACGATGATCGGGTTGCGGTCCGGCCCGTGGTGCCGTGCGGCCGGGGTGTAGAGCAGCGCCAGGTCGGCGACCGGCTCGCGCGCGCAGGCGGCGAGGGTGGCGGCCGCGCCGAGCAGCAGGGCGCGGCGCGAGGCGGCGGGGGTCATGGGCGTCTCCCGGACGTTGGCTCTGTCTTCGCGCCCCCGCCCCGCGCGGTTACGCCGCGCGGTCAGGCGCCCTGCAACGCGACCTTCTCCTCGTTCTCCGCAGCGTGATGGAAGTTGGCGCGCTGGTAGCCGGTCATGAATTCCGGATAGGTGACGGGCGGCATCCGGGCCGGGCTGCCATCCGCCGTGATCGGCGCCATCACCGCGCGGTAGTTCGCATCGAAGAAGAACGGGATGGCGTAGCGCTCGCGCCCCGATCGGTTGATCACGCGGTGCGGCGTGGCCAGGAAGCGGTTGTCGGTCCAGCGCCGCAGCATCATGCCGCCATTGATCAGCAGCGCGCCTTCCGGTGCCGGCGCATCGACCCATTCGCCGGTGGTCAGGCGCAGCGAGAGGCCGGGGATGCGATTCTGCGCCAGGATGGTCATGAAGGATGTGTCGAGGTGCGGGGCGATGCCGAACTCGTTCTCCGGCGCCGTCGGTTCCTGCTGCGGGTAGTGCGACATGCGCAGCGTGTACATCGGGTCGGTGAAGAAGGGCGCGAAGAAGTCGGGCGCGAGGCCGAGCGCGCGGGCATAGACCGGCAGCAGCGACAGCGCGAGCCGTTCGAAGGCGTCGCAAGCGGCGAGCACCTGCTCGCGGAAGCCGGGCAGGTCCGCCGGCCACTGGTTGACGCCGCGGAAGCGCAGCCCGGCCAGCACGTCCGGGTGGTCGGGCGGCAGGTCGCGCTTGAAGAACACCGCTTCGTTGGCATTGGGCAGCGCCACCTCCCCCACCGCGTTCACGCGCGTGGTCGCACCGCGCAGGGGCATGTAGCCGATGTTGTGCTCGTTGATGCGCAGCGCGAGCTTGGCTTCGAGAGGCTGGGCGTGGAAGCGCTCGGCGGCGGCGAAGGTGGCGTCCAGCACCGCCTGCGGAATGCCGTGGTTGCGCACGAAGTAGAAGCCGACCTCGGTGAAGGCGTGGCGGAGCTCGCGGCCCAGCGCCTCCAGCGCGCCGGGCGCGCCCGCGCGCAGCGGGCCGAGGTCGAGGACGGGGATGGTCATGGCTTCCTCCTCAGGCGGGCATCAGGTTGAGCCGGCGGAGCAACGCGCGCTCCTCCTCCATGGTGCGGCGCATCTGTTCGCGATAGGCGGCGCCATCCAGCAGCATCAGCGGCTGGTCCATGCGTTCGAGGAAGGCGAGGTGCGCGGGGTCCTGCGCGGCGGCGCGGAAGGCATCGGCCAGCACCGCCACCACCGCGGGGTCCATCCCACGCGGCCCGATCAGACCGCCTGGGCTGTCCACCACGATGTCGAGCCCCTGTTCCTGCAGCGTGGGCACGTTCGGGAAGCGGCGCGCACGCTGCGTGCCGTAGGTCGTGAGCAGGCGCAGCTGCCCGGCCTCGACCAGCGGCGTCCAGCCCGAGGCCTCGGAGGCGAAGTCGATCTCGCCGCCCAGCAGCGCGCGCAGCGTGTCTGCCGTGCCGCGATAGGGCACATGCGTCCAGCTCAGGTTGCGCGCCAGGCCGATGCGTTCCACCACCAGGTGCTGCGTGGATCCGGTGCCGAGCGAGCCGAAATTGAGCCGCCCCGGATTGGCCTGCGCATGGGCCAGCAATTCGTCCAGCGTGCGCCAGGGCGCATCGGCGCGCACCACCAGGCCCATGACGAAGCCCGTGATCTGCAGGATGTAGCTCAGGTCGTTGATCGGGTCGTAGGGCGGGCGCGGGTTCAGCAGCATCTGGCGCACCACGCCCACATGCATCTGCGAGATGGTGTAGCCGTCCGGCCGCGCCTCCTGCAGCGCCAGCGCGCCGAGCGTGCCGGCGGCCCCGGCGCGGTTCTCGACCACCACCGGCTGGCCGAAGCGGCGCGATGCGACCTCGGCCATGATTCGGAAGCCGAGATCGGCCGGCCCGCCCGCGGTCCAGGGCACGATGAGGCGGATCGACCGGTCGGGGAAGCGCGGCTGCGCCAGCGCGGGCAGCGGCAGGGCGGCCATGGTCCCGAGCAGCGCGGCACGGCGGGTCGGTCGGATCATGGGCTGTCTCCCGGAGCCTTCGCGGGAGTGTGGCGCGCCGCGGCGGCCTGCGGCAAGCCGGGCTATAGCACCGGGCCCGTCAGCGCGACCGTATTGTTCCAAAGCCGCCGCGGCCAGGGCCAGGCGGCGACTTCCTCGGCTGTCACGCGCCGGCTGCGGGCGATGAACTCCCCCTGGCGGGCGCGCAGCGCCGCGGTGGTGGCGGCGTCGGCCAGCAGAATGTTGTTCTCGTAGTTCAGGTCGAAGGACCGGCGGTCCATGTTGGCCGAGCCCACCAGCGCCACCTCGCCATCGAGCGTGAGGGTCTTGGCGTGCAGAAGCCCGCCCTCGAATTCATGGATGACGACGCCGGCGGCCAGCAGCTCGGCGTAGCAGCTGCGGCTGGCCGCCCCCACCGCCGGGTTGTCGTTGCGCGCGGGGAAGACGATGGTGGTCGCGACACCGCGGTTCGCCGCCGCGCACAGCGCCGCCTGCAGCGGGTCATCCGGCACGTAGTAGGGGGTGGTGATGACCAGCTCGCGCCGCGCCGCGTAGATCAGCGACTGGAACATCTCGGGCATGGCGGAATGGCGGATGGTTGGGCCGCTCGCCACCACCTGCGCGGTGAAGCCGGGGCCGGGCGGAGGCATGGGGGCGCCGAGCAGCGGCACAAGGTCCTCGTCGGTCCAGGCCATCCAGTCGCTGGCGAACACGTGCTGGTTCTGCCGCGCGACCGGGCCTTCGAAGCGAAGCATCACGTCCACCCAGGGGGCGAACTTAGCCTTCACGCGGAATTCGGGGTCGGCGCAGTTCTGGCTGCCGCAATAGGTGATGGCGCCGTCGATCACCACGATCTTGCGATGGTTGCGCAGATCGATCCGCCCCGTCAGCGGGCGCAGCAGCGGGTTGCCCACCGGCAGCGCACGCGCGAGGCGCACGCCGGCCGCGCCCATCGCCGTCCAGAGCGGGTCGCGGATCAGCAGGTGCGAACCAATGTCGTCCACCAGGGCGCGGCAGGCCACGCCGCGCCCGGCGGCGCGGATCAGCGCCTCCGCCACCCGGGTGCCGTTGGTGTCGGGCAGCCAAATGTAGAACAGCAGGTGGACGTGGTCGGTGGCGGCATCGATGTCGGCGACCAGCGCATCAATCGCGGCACTGGAATCCGCCATCAGCGTCGCACGGTTGCCTCCGGTCGGCGGGTAGCCGCTGATCGACCCGCCCACCCTGAACAACGGCGCGTGGCGTTCGGGAACATCGGCAGGCGCGGCCGGCGGGGCGGGCAGTTCCGCGCGCAGCTGCCGCATGCGCGCCGCGGGGCGCCGGCCGATGCTGGTCTCGCCGAGCAGCAGGTAGCCCAGCATGCCCAGCACCGGCACCGCCAGCACCACCAGGATCCAGGATATGCGCGAGGCCGGGTTGCGGTACGGGCGCAGCAGCACGCGCAGGATGACCGCTGCCTGCGCCAGGATGTGCAGCGCAACCCACATGCAGCGAGGCCGGCCTCAGGCCGTGCCGCGGCCGAATATGGCGCCCGCCATGCGCTTCAGCCCGACCGCCTGCTGGCGCAGCCAGCCGCCGGTGGCGAGCGCCTCCGGCGCCTCGGGGTCGCCAGTGCGGGGAAACACGTCGCGGCGGAAATCCGCGGTGCCGAAGATCCAGTCCCAGACCGGCAGCAGCACCGCGTAGTTCTTGCCGTGCCCGGCGGTGGAGAGCACCCCGTGGTGGAGCCGGTGGAAGCGCGGCGAGACGATCAGCCTCTCCCCGATCCGCCCGAAGGACAGGCGGACATTGGCGTGGGAGAGACTTTCGGCCAGGCGCATCAGCAGCACCAGCAGCGGGAACTGGCCGGGCGGCACGCCGATCAGCAGCGCGATGGCGCCGAACCACAGCGCCGCGATCACCTCGTCGAGGATGTGGTTGCGGTCGTCGGTCCAGAAGGTCATCTGGCGCTGCGCATGGTGGATGGAATGCAGCGCCCACCACCAGCGGAAGGAATGCTGGAAACGGTGGCGCCAGTATTCGCCGAAATCGAGGATGACGGCATAGATCGCGAACGCCAGCACCGGCATCTCGCGCAGTTGCGGGAACAGCGTCTCGATCGTGGGCGGCACGAAGCCGCTGTCGGCGACCGAGCCCTCCCACCAGGCCTGCAGCGAGGCGAGCAGCACGAAGGCCACCATCGGCAGCAGGCCAAGGCGCGTTAGCAGCGTATAGACGATGTCGGTGCGAATGGCGCTGCGGTCGGTGACGGGCTCGACCGGCCGCCAGGCCTCGAGCGGGCGGCAGACCAGGTAGACCACGGCGATCGAGAACAGCCCGAACAGGCCGAATTGCAGCCATTGCAGGGCGTCGTCGGCCCAGTCCATCAGGCCCCACTGGTACATCAGGGGCTGCAGGAGGGTCTCGAAGATCCAGCCCGTGGCATCGTCCAGGGCGTGGTTGAAGGACTCGGTCATGGCGGCGGAGATTCTACCTGCGGCCCTCGGGCGGCAAGGTGGCGAAGCAGAAGCCGCGCGCCTGGAGCCCGGAGATCACCTCCTCCAGGACATTGGCATAGGGGTCGCGGCGGGACCGGATGCCCCAATGCATCACCAGCACCTCGCCGTCGCGCGTATGCGCCAGGGCACGCCGCGCCAGCGCGGCATTGGGGTGGGCGTCGGAGGGCAGTTCGTCGCCGAGGAAGCCATTGGTGGTCCAGCCCTGGTGGCGCAGCCCGCAGGCCTCGGCCATGCGGATCGCACCGGGCGTCACGATGCCCCCCGGTGCCCGCCACAGCGGCAGCACTACCGCGTCCGGCGCGGCCGCGCGCAGGCGCTCGATCGGGCGGGCAAGTTCGCGGCACATCGCGGCCTGGTCGAGCACCTCCTCGCCCTCCCGGCTGCGGGAGACGTAGCGCGTGCGCCCGGGCCCGGCATCGCCGCGGAAATACCAGTGGCGGTCGGTGTGGCTGGCGAAGACATGGCCCTCGGCCGCGCGGGCACGCCAGAAGGCGGCCCAGCCGGGGGCAAGGCTGTGCTCGCCGGTATGGGTCGGCTCGTTCGCGACGAAGAGCGTGGCGCGCACGCCGCGGCGCCTCAGGATCTCGGCGATGCGCTCCGCCTCTCGGCCCCAGCCGGTATCGATGGTGAGATAGACCGTGCCGGCCGGGCAGGAGGCCGGCGCCTGGGCGGCCGCTCCCCCTGCGGCGATCGCCCCGAGGACAGCGAGGGCGGCGCCGAGGATGCGGGCGCGCGCCTCAGCGCGCATTCGTCGCGGGGCGGTTCGCCGCGGTCTGGGCCAGGCCCTCGGTCTCCGCCCGGCGCGGCTGGATGAAGATGCCGTGCGGGCTGCGCCCGACGCGGATGGTCTCGACCTCCCCGGTGCGGGTGTCGACGCGCGCGACCCGCCCGGACCAGCGCAGCGTGGCCCAGAGCCGGCCATCGGGGTCGAAGGCGATGCAGTCCGGCCCGCCGGGCAGGTCGATGATGCGCCGCACGTCGAGGGTCGAGGGATCGATCTCCACCAGGCGGCTCTGCACCCGGCTGGTGGCCCAGAGGGCGCGGCCATCGGGCTGCACGAAGATGGTGTGCGCCCCGCGGCCGACCGGGATCTGCTTCTCGATCTCGCGCGTCTCGGGGTTCACCACGGCGAAGTGGTCGGAGCCCATGATGCCGATGATGAGCCGGCCGCGGTGCCAGGCGATGCCGGCGGGCTCGCGCCCCACGGGAATCTCCCACAGCGGCTGGTTGGTCTCGAGGCTGATCGCCGCGATGGTACCGCTGCCCTGCAGCGTGACATAGACGACCTTGGCATCCGGGCGGAACGCCATGTGGGAGGGCTTCTCGGGCATGCGCAGCCGGGCCAGCAGCGCCATCGAGCGCGCGTCGTAGACATCGACCTGGTTGCGCCGCAGCGAGCAGATCACCAGAAGCCGCCCATCGGGCGAGAAATCGAGGTGGTAGGGGTTGGAGACCCGCTCCCGCCGGCGGATCTCGCCCGTGGCGGGGTCGACGAACAGGATCTCGTTGCCGCCGGAATCGGCGATCAGCAGGTCGCGCCCGTCCGGCGAGAGCACCAGGTGGTGCACCTCCCGCAGGGCGGGGATGCGGCGCAGTTCCTGCCGCGTGAAGGCATCGAGGATCGAGATGCTCGAATCCCCCGAATTCAGCACGTAGACGAGATCGGCCGCGGCGGGGCGCGCCAGCAGCACGAGAGGGGCGGTCAGCAGGAGGGCGCGGCGACGCATGGCGGGCACACCGTTTGGGCGGGACGGAGGGGGGTCGCCGTCAGAGCGGAAACTGCGCCGCGCGTGCGGGCGAAGCAAGCGCGGATTCATGCGGGGAGCGGCGCGATGACGGAGGTCAAGCGCATGCGCGCACCGGTTGCACGGCGCGGCGCATCTGCGCGCCTTCCTCAGCCATCCTTGGGCCGGAAGGCCAGCGACACGCCGTTCATGCAATAGCGCAGCCCGGTCGGCGCCGGGCCATCGGGAAAGACGTGGCCGAGATGGCCGCCGCATCGCGCGCAATGCACCTCGGTGCGGGTCATGAAGAAGGACCGGTCGGTCTTCTCGGCCACCGCCCCCTCGAGGGGCGCGAAGAAGGAGGGCCAGCCGGTGCCGCTCTCGTACTTGGCGGCCGCGTCAAACAGCGCCGTGCCGCAGCCCGCGCAGGCGAAGGTGCCGGGCCGCTTCTCGGCATTGAGCGGGGATGTGCCGGGCCGCTCGGTGCCGTGCTGGCGCAGCACGCGGAAGGCCTCGGGGCTGAGGCTGGCGCGCCATTCCGCGTCGCTTTTCGTCACCGGGAAGGTCTCGGCCGGGGTGTCGTCGCGCTTGAAGAGCATCGGTCCTGTCCTGTCGTTTCCACCCTGCGGCGGCGCGCGCGGGGGCGCGCCGCCGGTCCGTCACGCCGCCGGGCGCTTCACCCGCTCGGCGAAGGTCTTGCGGAACTTCGCGACCTTGGGCGCCACCACGGCGCGGCAATACCCCGACCAGGGGTTGCGTGCGAAGTAGTCGTGGTGCTCGGGCTCGGCCGGCCAGAAGGGGGCCTCGGACACCACCTCGGTCACCACCGGCCCGTCATGGATGCCGGCGCGCTCGACCTCGGCGATCACCTCGCGCGCGGTGGCGGCCTGCGCCTCGGAATGGGTCAGGATGATCGAGCGGTATTGCGGCCCGACATCCCCCCCCTGGCGGTCCTTCGTCGTGGGGTCGTGGATGGTGAAGAAGACCCGCAGCAGGTCGGCATAGGAGAGTTCCGCGGGGTCGAAGACCACGCGCACCACCTCGGCATGGCCGGTCTTCTTGCCGCAGACGGCCTCGTAGGTCGGGTTCTCGACATGCCCGCCGGCATAGCCCGACATCACCGAAACCACGCCCCGCAGGTCCTTGAACACGGCCTCGAGGCACCAGAAGCAGCCGCCGCCGAGGGTGGCGGCCTCGTGCCCTGCCTGTGCGATCATCGCATTCCTCCTTCGCTCACGCTCGCCTTTCGCCATGTGGGGGCGGATGGTCACGCGAGGAAGACGAAATCCACCGCCTGCAGCGCCGCCTTGTCCACGCCCGACAGCAGCACGGAATCGCCCGGTGCCAGGTCGATGATGGCACCGGTGCTGCCTTGGCGCGTCACCGCCAGCACCTGCGCGACGGTGCTGAAGCCGAAGCCCTGCAGCAGAAGCCGATCGAAGCCGGGGGTGTAGTCGCCGATGACATCGATGCCCGAACCCCTGGCAAAGAGGAAGGAATCGCGCCCGCCCTCGCCGAACAGCACGTCCGCCCCGGCGCCGCCGGTCAGCGTGTCGTTGCCGTCGCGCCCGTAGAGCGAATCCGCGCCGGGGTCTCCGGTGATGCGGTTGGACAGGATATTGCCAATCCCGCGCGTCGCCCCGTCCAGGACCAGATTCTCGACATCCTCCGGCAGAGTAAAGGACCCCGCGAAGCGCGCGATCACGACATCGATGCCCTGCGCGGCCAGTTCGAAGATGCCGTCGTTCGACTGGCTCGCGATGAAGGTGTCGTTGCCCGGCCCGCCATACATCAGGTCGAGGCCCGGCCCGCCGTCGAGCCAGTCGTCCCCGGTCTGGCCATAGAGCAGGTCGGTGATGACATCCGGCCCGCCGAAGATGGTGTCGTTGCCGACCTGGCCCTGGAGGTTGTCGCGCGCGACGCCGCCGTCGATCACGTCGTTGCCATTGCCGCCATAGATGTAGTCGGACCCATCCTCGCCCAACAGCAGGTCCTGGCCGTCGCGGCCCTGGATGCGGTCGTCGAGGCCGCCGCCCCAGACCGTATCGTCGCCGCCCATGGCGATGATCAGGTTCACGCCCTCGTTGCCGCGGATGCGCTCGGCGCCGATGTTCGACACGACGAAAATGCCGCCCGCCCCCGGCGCCATGATGAACCATTCGATGTTGGGCGTGAGGTAGGTGTTGGCGCTGGCGATGACCGTGTCCTCGCCGCTGTTGAGGTAGTCGAGCACCACGTCGTACCGGCTGTCCACGGCGTAGAGGTCGTTGCCGAACCCGCCCAGCATGCGGTCGTCGCCCTCGCCACCGTCCAGCACGTCGTTGCCCTCGCTGCCGGCCAGGGTGTCGGCGTCGGTGCCGCCCACCAGGCTGTCGTCCCCGGCGCCGCCCACCAGGCTGTCGCGCCCGGCCGCGCCCAGCAGCGTGTCCTCGGCGCCGAGGCCATCGAGGGTGTCGTCGCCGGCAAGACCCTCGATCCGGTTCGCCTCCGCCGCGCCGGTGAGCCGGTCGGCGAAGCTGGACCCGCGCAGAGATTCGAAGCCCGCCAGCGTATCCCCCGCCCCGCCGGTCAGCCGCCCGACCGTGACGCCTGCGGTGGCACCGGCGTAGGAGACCATGTCGAGGCCGCCGCCGCCCTCGAGCCGGTCCGGCCCCTCGCCCCCCAGGATCAGGTCGTCGCCCGCGCCGCCATCGAGCGTGTTGGCGCCGGCGCCGCCCTCGAGCGTGTCGTTGCCATCGCGCCCCTCGATCCGGTCGTTGCCCGACCCGCCGATCAGCCGGTTGCGCGTGCCGGAGCCGAGCAGCGCCACCGCGGCCGCGACGGCCGAGCCGTCCACCCCCTCGAAGCCGCGCGTGATGCCCCCGCCCGCGACCTGGTCGATGTTGCTCTCGAGTGTGATGTCGACCGCGCTGCGGATGACCAGCAGGTCGAGATCGTCGCCGCCATCGGCGAAGGGATCGGCCGGGTCGTAGTCGATCGTGTCGTCGCCGGCGCCGCCGTCGATCGAATCCGCACCCGGCCCGCCCTCGATCAGGTCGGCGCCGTCGCCGGCGAGGATGGTGTCGGTGCCCTCCCCGCCCGCCAGCGTGTCGGCGCCGACACCGCCATAGAGCCAGTCCGCCCCCAGCCCGCCCACCAGGGATTCCCGGCCATCGGCACCCCACAGGCTGTCATTGCCCTCGCCGCCGACCAGGGTGTTGCGGGCGAAGATGCCGTCCTGGTCCTCGATGCCCGGGCCCTCGACGAACAGCTCGTCGTCGCCCGCCCCGCCATCCAGGCTGTCATTGCCGGCGCCGCCCCAGAGCTGGTCCGCGCCGCCGGCGCCGGCCAGCGTGTCGTCGCCCTCCCCACCGACCAGGCGGTCGGGGCCGTCGCGCCCGGTCAGCCGGTCGTTGCCCGCGAGGCCGAAGATCTCCTGCCCGCCGGCGGCGCCCAGCAGCACGTCGTTGCCCCCGGTGCCGACCAGGACGCGGAAGCTGCCCTCGGCAAAGTTCTCCGGCGCCAGCAGGACGGGCGAGGCCAGGCTGCCCACGCGGATCACCGCATCGTCGGCGCCGATCACGAGGTCCTGGTCGAGGTCGACGATGAACCAGCCGCCCGCGGCCACCCCACCGGAGAGCGCCGGCAGGAACCAGGACTGGTAGTAGCCCGGCCCCAGCCCGCTGCCTGGCAGCGCGGTGCCGAGCCCGACGCCGAGCGCGAGGTCGCGCGGCGCCAGCGTGCCGCGCCAGGCGAGCGGCCCGGGGCCGAAGGCGCC
>NZ_JACADR010000619.1 GCF_016106005.1 Roseomonas rosulenta | reverse complement strand
CGCGACGCCGCCGGCCGACGCGACGCCCGCGGCACCCGCGCCTGGCCCGGCCATCCCCGGCCTGCCCGGCATCCCGATGCCGCCCTTCCCGCGCTGAACGGCACGCCCCCGTGGACGACAGCCTGATCGCCACCACGCTGAACCGGGACCTGCTGGCGCAGGGCGTCGGCGGGCAGCTCGCGGTCCAGCACTGGGAGCAGTTGACGCAGTACCTGCGGCGCGCGCTCTCGCCGCGGCACGCCGCGCTGTTTGCCGAACCCAACCCGGACCCCGAGCGCGGCAGCATCGACTGGTACGCATCCGGCACAGGGCCGGCGGTGCCGCTGCCGCAGCTCGACCCCGCGGCGGCCGAGGCCGCGCGCGCGATCCTCATGCCCATGGTCGCCGAGATCCAGGCGGCGGCCGAGAAGCTCCACGCCTCGGCCAGCGAGGGCGAACGCTTCCTCGGCGAATTGCTGCGCCTGGCGCTCGAGATCCCGGATCGGGGCGCGATCCGCGTGCGCGACGGCGTGCCGGTGCTGGCCCCCTGGGGCCATACCGCCGCGGGCCCGGGCGGCGTGCGCGAATTGCTGGTGAAGATGGTGCCGACGCCGGTCGCACCCATGGCGATGGTCGGCGCGCCGGTCGCCGCCGCCGCGGCGCGGTCGGGGCCGGTGCCATCCTGGGGGCAATGATCCTGCCCAGGCTGCGGTCGCGGCTGGACGCGGACGGACTGATGCTGGCGGCCGCGATCGTCACCGCCCTGGCGATGGCGGTGCTGGCC
>NZ_JACADR010000618.1 GCF_016106005.1 Roseomonas rosulenta | reverse complement strand
GGGGTCGAGCCGCCGCGCGCGATCGAGCGCCACCAGCGCGCAGCCCACCGCCACCACGAACACCGCCAGCCCCGCCCAGTCGAAGCGCAGCGCCGCCTCGCGCCGCGCCGGCGCCACCGCCGCGAGCCGCCGCGCCAGCACCGCGCAGGCCAGGGCCACTGGCAGCAGCACCAGGAACACCGACCGCCAGCCGAGGAACTGCGTGGCATAGCCGCCGATCACCGGCCCGCTGGCCGAGGCGAAGGCGAAGGACCCCGCGATCCAGGCCTGGTAGCGCCCACGCTCGCGCGGCGGAACGCTTTCACCGATCAGCGCCTGTGCGAGCGTGAGCAGCGCCCCGCCGCCGAAGCCCTGGACGATGCGCGCGCCGACCAGCACCGCCAGGTTGGGCGCGACCGCGCAGCCCAGGCACCCCGCGGCAAAGACGCCGATGGCCACGAACAGCAGCCGCTTGCGCCCGAATACGTCGCCCAATTGCCCGAAGATCGGCGCCGCGCAGGTCGCCGCCACCAGGTAGGCCACCAGGATCCAGGAGACGCGCTCGATCCCACCCATCTCGGCGGCGATCGCCGGCAGGGCGGTGGCGACGATCGTCTGGTCCACCGCCGAGAGGAAGATGGTGAGCGCGATGCCGGGGAAGGCGCGCACGAAGCGCGCATGGGCGTCGGCGGTCATGCGGCGGCCCCGCGCGACGGCGCGCGGGCGATGCAGGTCGCGGCCAGCGGGGCGCGCCGTCGCCACGCACCTGGCAGCGCCGCGCCGCGT
>NZ_JACADR010000617.1 GCF_016106005.1 Roseomonas rosulenta | reverse complement strand
GATGCCCGGGCTGGTGGCGACACGCCTCGTGGCGCGCGCGCCGTCGCCGGACGGGCCGGTGCAGATCGCGCTGGAGGCGACGCGCGCGGGCCTGGCGCTCAGCGGCACCGCGACCGTGGAACCGCTCGCCGCGCTGCTGCCCTGGCAGCCCGCCCGGCCGGCGCGTGTCACCCTGGACGCCTCCGCGGCCGGCGCCACGCTGAACGCCACGGGCACCCTGGCGCAGCCGCGCAGCCTCGCGGGGGCGGCCTTCGATGTGCGCATCGCCATCCCGGCGCTGGCGGCACTCGAGCCGCTGCTCCCCGCACCGCCGCCGCCGCTCACCGATGTTGCCATCGAGGCGCGGCTGGAGGCGCCGGGTGCGGCCACGGGCGCGCTGCGCATCCCGTCCTTCCGGATCGCCTCGCCCGCCCTGCAGGCGAGCGGGGAACTGGCGCTCGAGCCCGGACGGCCGCTCGGCGTCCGCGGGCGGATCGCAGCCGAGCGCATCGACGCCGATACCCTGGCCGAGCGCATCGCCGCAGCGCCTGCCGCGCCCGCCGCGGCGGCGACCGTGCCTGCCCCTGCCGGCCCGCCCCCCACCCCCGCAGCCCAGGGCCGCGTCATCCCGGACCTGCCGCTGCCGGTCGCGGTGGCACGGGCCTATCGCGGCGAAATTGCCTTCACCGCCGACCATCTGCTGCTCGGCGGCACGGATTGGCGGCAGGTGCGCGGCACGCTGGCGATCGCCGGCGGCACCGCGCGGCTGCGGCCCTTCGAGGCGGTCAC
>NZ_JACADR010000616.1 GCF_016106005.1 Roseomonas rosulenta | reverse complement strand
TACCCGATCGGCTACTTCCACATCGACATCGCCGAGGTCAGGACCGAGCAGGGCAAGCTCCACCTCTTCGTGGCCATCGACCGCACCTCGAAGTTCGCCTTTGCCCAACTGCACGAGCGCGCCACCAGGCACGACGAGCTCCGCAGCCACCTCGCCCTGTTCCTCGATACCTACAACTACGCGCGGCGGCTCAAGACCCTGAAGGGCCTCACCCCCTACGAGTTCATCTGCCGATCATGGGCCGCAGACCCCCATAGGTTCACCGCAAACCCGCACCATGAAATGCCGGGACCAAACATCTAGGGTTCGTCTGAGCGGGGGGGCATGCGCAGGCTGCCACGGCCTGGGCAGCATCTCGCCTGCGTTCGGTGCCCGCGCAAAGACATTCGCTGCGCCAGAGCCGGGGAGGCTATGAGGCCCTACGGCGCACCGCGGACCCAGGCATCTGACCCCATCCGTACATGCCGAAATGGCCTCAAGAGACAAAGCCGGCATGCGGCCCGTGGAGCCCAACCGGCCAGCGTCTCTCAGGTGCGATTCGCCGGAAGCTCTCGCCTGTCGGACCGGAAAGGCGGGTCTCTTGCGGTCCGGAACTGACCTTCCCCCCTGCCTGGGATCCACCTGGAATGAGAGAGTTGGCCTCCTTGGAAGGAGGCAGGGATGCCGAAGAAGGGTTTCGTCGACGCGGTGCTGATCCTGTGCGACGGCGCGCCGATCGCCCGTCATATCCGCTCCTACGGCCATGGCGAGTTCGTCTACGACCCGCTGCACTACCTGGCGCTGCTCGAGACCAAG
>NZ_JACADR010000615.1 GCF_016106005.1 Roseomonas rosulenta | reverse complement strand
CTCAGCCAGGCGGCCACCGCCCAGGCCAGCCCCGCCACGGTCGCGACCGACAGCACCCGCCAGCGGCGCGCGGCGACCAGCGCCGGGATCACCAGCAGGCCGAGCTGCGGCTTGAAGGCCAGCGTCGCGAGCGCCACGCCGGCCAGCGCCGGGCGCCGGTCCAGCGCGAGCCCCGCCGCTGCCAGCAGCGCGGCGGTCAGGAAGGCGTTCTGCCCGTGCACCGCGTTCAGCACCGAGGCCGGCGCCAGCACCGCCAGCAGCAGCGCCATCGGCCCCGCCCCGGGCAGCCAGGCGCGCAGGGCGGCGAAGCAGGCCGCGCCGGTGGCCAGCACCCAGGCAGCGAAGGCCGGCAGCAGCGGCAGCAGGCCGAGCGGCAGGCAGACCAGCAGGTAGGGCGGCGGGTAGAAGAAGGCGTAGATCCGCGTGTGCGGCCCCTGCCATTCGGCCTGCCGGGCGGCATGGGCGGCGGCGTCCCAGACCTGCGCGGCCTGCCCATCGAGCGCCATCCGGGCGGAGACGTGGAAGCTCTGGAAATCGGCATCGCCCGGTGGATGGCCGCGCCAGCCGAGCAGGATCGCCACCGTCTCGCCCAGCAGGGCCAGCGCGAAGGCGGCGTAGGCGAGGCCATAGAGGCGCAGCCGCTGCGCCGTCAGCCAGGGGGCGTCGCGCAGCGCGGCCCGAAGGCCCGTGCTCATGCGCGGCCATCCGCGGGCCGACACCCGCTGCCCGGCCGGCTGTCCCGCGGCGCCGCCGGCTCGATGCCGCCAGGCACCGGCCCCACCGCGGGTGGGGCGAGCGCCGTC
>NZ_JACADR010000614.1 GCF_016106005.1 Roseomonas rosulenta | reverse complement strand
GGATGCGACGGGCCCGCCGGCGGTGGCGCGTGGCGCGCCTGTCGGCGGCCGGGCCGGGCCGGGTGCGTTGTCCATCTCGCGCAGGGCCGCCAGCACCTGGTCGTGGAGCGCCGGGTCCTTGTCGATCGACAGGTGGCTCTGGCCCTGCACCTGGCGGTTCTCGATGCGGCCATCGAAGCCGCGCCCGGGTGACAGGCGGCGTTCGAAGGTGTCGCGGTCCTGGTGGAAGTTGAGCACGCGCGCGGGTCCGCGCGGCACGCTCAGCACCCAGGCCGGGTCGAAGGTGACCAGCAGGTCGACGGGCACGCCCAGTTCGCCAAGCCGGCCGCTCAGCTGGATCGCGTCGTCGGCGCCGAAGGAATGGCCAATGACCGCCAGCGGCCGCTTCAGCGATCCGCTGCTTGCGACCTGCGCGGTGCGCTCGGCCAGGCCACGCCATTCGGCGTGGTTGTGCACGGTGGCGTCGTAGCCGGCCTGCCGCAGCGTCAGGGTGAGCGTGGTCATGCCGGTCGAGAAGATGTTGAACAGCCCGCGCAGCACCACGACGCGCCCGCGCGGCGGCTGGTCGAGCGGCGGCACGGCGGTGGTGCCGCAGGCGGCAAGGGCCGGCAGCAGCGCCAGCGCGGCGCGGCGTGGAAGTGTGCATCGGGTCATGGGTTCGGGATGGGAATGACGCGGGCCTTTGTCGAGAAGATGGCAGCGCGGGCCGCGCGCCGGCACCGGCACGGCGCGCCCGGAGCCTGCGTCCGGCTGAGCGGCGGCTGTCCGGCACTCCGGGCCGCGAGCCGGAGTTTCGTGCGCCG
>NZ_JACADR010000613.1 GCF_016106005.1 Roseomonas rosulenta | reverse complement strand
CCGCCCGCCCGGCCGGAGCCCAGCGCCCGTGACACCCCCGCCCGGCCTGCCCACCCGCCGCGCTGCGCGCGACCTGCTCGACGCCACCCTCGAACACCGCAAGCCGCTGGAGGAGGCGCTGGACGCGCTGCCCGGCCGGCTCGACCCGCGCGACCGCGCCGCGGCGCATCGCATCGCCGCCATGGTGCTGCGCCGCCTGGGCAGCATCGACGAGGTGCTGAGCCCCTTCTTGCGCAAGGAACCGCCGCCGCCCGCCCGCCACGCGCTGCGCATCGGCGTGGCGGAGCTGCTGCTGCTCGACACCCCCCCGCATGCCGCGGTGGCGACGGCAGTGGCGCTCGCCCCCAAGGCCTTCGCCGGGCTGGTCAATGCCGTGCTGCGCAAGGTGGCGGCCGAGGGGCCGGCGGCGCTGGAGGGACTCGATGCGCCGCGGCTCGATACGCCGGCCTGGCTCTGGGCCGCCTGGCACGCCGCCTATGGGCCGGCGGTGCGCGCCATCGCCGAGGCACATCGCGGCCCCGCGCCGCTCGACCTCAGCCCCGCCCCTGGCGCAGAGCCCCCTGCCGGGGCCGAGGTCCTGCCCACCGGGACCTGGCGCATGGCCGCCGGCACCCGCGTGACCGACCTGCCAGGCTTCGCCGAGGGCCGGTTCTGGGTGCAGGACGCCGCCGCCGCGCTGCCGGCGCTGCTGCTGGGCGCCCGGCCGGGCGAACGCATCGCCGACCTCTGTGCCGCACCCGGCGGCAAGACCGCGCAGCTGGCCGCCGCTGGCGCCGAGGTGACGGCGGTCGAGCGCGACGCCGCGCGCC
>NZ_JACADR010000612.1 GCF_016106005.1 Roseomonas rosulenta | reverse complement strand
CGCCGGACGCCGAGCGCGCGCAGCCACCGCACCGCGCGCGGCGCCTCCTGGCGCATGCCATCGGCCATCACGAAGGCCGCGGCGACGCGCCCATCCACCGCGAGCCAGGCGACCGAGCCCGCCGCGGCGGCCACCTGCGCCACCAGGCCGAAGCCGTTCTGCGGGTCGATGCCCGCGGCATGCAGGAAGCCCTCGGCGCCGAGCATCAGCGCGCGGCCTTCCACCATGCCGGTGACGCCGCCGCCTGCGATCTCGGCCATGCCCTCGGGCAGCGGCAGGTCGATGCCGCGCGCCCCGGCGGTGGCGACCAGCGCGGCCGAGACCGGATGCGTGGATCCCTGTGCCAGCGCGGCGGCGAGGCGCAGCGCGCCATCGCGCCCCAGCGCGGGGTCGGCATCGATGGCGGCGAGGCGCGGATGCCCCGGCGTGAGCGTGCCGGTCTTATCGAACAGCACGGTGCGGATGCGCGCGAGGCGTTCGAGCGCACCGCCGCCCTTCACCACGATGCCGCGCCGCGCGGCGCGCCCGATGCCCGCCACCAGCGCGACCGGCGCGGCGAGGATGAGCGGGCAGGGGGTGGCCACCACCAGCACCGCGAGCGCGCGCAGCGGATCGCCCGTGACGGCCCAGGCGCCGCCGGCCAGCAGCGCGGTGGCGGCGATGAAGCCCAGCGCCCATTGGTCCGCGAGGCGCGCGAGCGGCGCGCGCTGGGCCGCGGCCTCCTGCGTCAGGCGCAGGATGGCGGCATAGGTGCTGGCCGCGGCATCGCGCGTCGCGCGCAGGCGGAAGGCGGGCCCGGCATTCACGCCGCC
>NZ_JACADR010000611.1 GCF_016106005.1 Roseomonas rosulenta | reverse complement strand
GCCGCCCGCCCTCCGCAGGGGCCGCCGCCCGCCCAGGCGCCGGCCCCGGCCCCGTTCAGCGTCCCGCCCCGGCAGGCCGAGCCGGCCAGCCCGCCGGCACAAGCCGGCCCCAGAACCGCTGAGCGCGCCCTGGCCGATGGCCAGGCGGCGCTCTCCCGTGGCGACTTCCCGACTGCCGAGGCCGCCGCGCGCGAGGTGATCGCCGGGCGGCCCGGGCCGCGCGCGCAGGATGCACAGCTGCTGCTGGGCGAGGCGCTGCTCGGCCGCCGGCAGTTCCAGAACGCCGCGCTGGCCTTCGACGAGGCGTATCGCCGCAACCGCCAGTCCAGCCGCGCGCCCGAGGCGCTGCTCGGCCTGTCCAACGCCTTCATCGGCTTCGGCGCCCGGCGCGAGGCCTGCGACACGCTCGACCAGTTGGCCTCGGAATACACGCGCCTGGCGCAGCCCCTGGCGGGCCGCGTGACGGATGCGCGGCGGCGCGCGCAGTGCCGCTGAGCCGCCGCGCATGGGGATAGCGCGGGCCTGACGCCGGAGGATTTCGCCGCGCTGATGGCTCCGCTCGGGCCCTTCGGCGTGGCGCCGCGGATCGCGGCTGGCGTCTCGGGCGGGCCCCACAGCCTGGCGTTGGCGCTGCTGGCCGACCGCTGGGCGCGCGACCGGGGCGGCGACCTGCTGGCGCTGGTCGCGGATCATGGGTTGCGCCCCGAGAGCGGGGCGGAGGCCGAGGGTGTCGCCGCGCTGCTGGCGGCGCGCGGCATCGCGGCGCGGGTGCTGCGGCTGGGGCTTCCCGGCGGGACGGGAGTTCAGGCGCGGGC
>NZ_JACADR010000610.1 GCF_016106005.1 Roseomonas rosulenta | reverse complement strand
GGACCGGAACGCGCGGATCTCCATCTTGGCCAGGGCTCCGCCCTGAGACCGGATACGTTGGCGTAGACTGACCAGGCAGGATCGCGAAACCTCTTGCGGACGGGGCGGGCCATACGTTTAGTGGGCCACTGCCATCTGGCTGGCTCCTGAGCCGATCGGCCTCATTGCTGAGGGCAGGATTTCGGGGGCTGGCGGCCGGTAGCCCAGCGCGGAATGCGGCCGCACCCGGTTGTAGTGCCGGCGCCACTCCTCGATCAGCACCTGCGCCTCCCGCAGCGTGTTGAACACCTCGCCGTTCAGCAGTTCGTCGCGCAGCTTGCCGTTGAAGGATTCGACGTACCCGTTCTCCCACGGGCTTGCCTTCTCGATGTAGGCGGTGCGTGCCCCAACGCCGGCAATCCACGCCTTCACGGCCTCGGCGACGAACTCTGGCCCTTGGTCCGAGCGGATATGCGCGGGCGTCCCGTGCGCCAGGAACAGGTCCGCCAGCACGTCGATCACGTCCGACGACGAGAGCTTCCGCGCCACCCGGATCGCCAGCGCCTCGCGCGTGAACTCGTCCACCACGCACAGCATGCGGAACTTCCGCCCGTCCCGCGTCCGGTCCTCGACGAAGTCGTACGCCCAGACGTGGTTCGCCTGCTCCGGTCGTAGCCGGATGCAGGACCCATCCGCCAGCCACAACCTGCCCCGCCTCGACTGCCGCTGCGGCACCTTCAGCCCCTCCCGGCGCCAGATCCGCTCGACCCGCTTGCGGTTCACCGCCCAGCCGGCGTCCCGCAACAGTGCCGCGATCCGGCGATAGCCGTATCGCCCA
>NZ_JACADR010000061.1 GCF_016106005.1 Roseomonas rosulenta | reverse complement strand
GCAGGCGGTCGCGCGGCTGCATGGTCACGACGCCCGGCGCGCGATGACGGCGACCGGGCCGCCGCCGTCGGGGCCCTGGTGCTCGGCGCCGCCGGAGATGAACAGGTCGGTGCGGCCGCTGGCGGCCGCGGCCACGCCGCCGACCAGGGCGCGGGCGTGGCGGGTGGCGTTGATGTCGCTGTCGTCGTTCATGATGTGCCTGTTGCCGCGGATGCGGCCGGTGGTGGAGGGCTCGGCCTTGGCGAGCAGCGCGACCAGGCGCGTGGCCTGGTCGGGGGCGAGTTGCCCGCCGCCGTGATCGAGCCCCGCGCCGTGCAGCGCGGCGTGGATGGCGGGCAGGTCGATGCCGTCCTGCATGACGGCATGGGCGATGCGCAGGTCGCCGGCCCAGGCGGGCGAATTGCCGAAGACGATGATCTCGTTGCGGGTCAGTTCGACGCCGGCGGAGCAGGAGGCGACGCCGGAGAACAGCGACGTATCGGCGCCGATGGCGTCATCGGTCACGGCGGCGACCTCGCCCAGCGCCAGCGCGACGCCGAGCGCCGAGGCGCCGCGCGACAGGCCCATGGACGCATAGGTGTCGTGCGTCGCGACCGGCGCACGCGCGGCGGCGATGCGTTCGCTGGTCAGCAGCGGGCACTTCACCTGGACGTAATGCACATCGTCGATGGCGGCCTGCGCGATGGCCGCGCGCACCGCGGACGCCGTCGCCTCGACCTGCGCCATGCGGCCGATCTCCTCCGGTGCGAAGTCGCGCGTGAAGGCGGTGCCGATGGCGAGCGCGCCGATCGGCGGTGCATCCGTCTCCGCGACCGACACCACGATGAAGTGGGGTGACAAGCCGCCTTCGGTTCCGCCGGACATCACCATGGCGATCCGCGCCGCCACATCCTCGGGCGTTGTCGCCAGCCGCCCGGCCAGCATCACGCACAGCGCCTGCACGGCATAGGCGCGAGTGAAGTCGTTGACGCAGCCATTGCCCTCGGTCTTGCCGAGGATGGCGACGATGTCGCGCGGGTCGAGGCCGCCATCCAGCAGCCCGGCCACGCCCGCGACATCGCCCGGGTGGCGCATCGCCACCCGTTGCACCGAGGCGATCCGGGTCATGCGGCCTTGCGGGCGTGGTGGCTGTGCAGCCGGGCGGAAAGATCGCGCCGCACCTCGTTGAATTCCGGCGAGGCGACGTCGCGTGGGCGCGGCAGGGTGATCATGTGCTCGCTGGCGATGCGACCGGGGCCAGGTTCCATCACCACGACGCGGTCGGCGAGGAAGATCGCTTCCTCGATGGAGTGTGTGACGAACAGCACGGTCAGCTTCGTGCGCTGCCAGATGTCGAGCAATTCGTCCTGCAGGCGTTCGCGCGTCATGGCATCCAGGGCGCCGAAGGGTTCGTCCATCAGCACCACCTCGGCGTCGTTCGCCAGCACGCGGGCGATCGCGACGCGCTGCTTCATGCCGCCCGAGAGCTGGTGCGGATAGGCATCGGCGAAGCGGCTCAGCCCCACCATGGAGACGAAGCGTTCCACCGTGTCGCGCACCTCGGCGCGCGGCAGCCCGCGGGAGGAGGGACCGAAGCCGATGTTCTGGCGCACCGTCAGCCAGGGGAACAGGCCGTAGTCTTGGAAGACCATGCCGCGGTCGGGTGCGGGGCCGCCGACCGGCTTGTCCCACATCAGCGCCTGGCCGGAGCTGGGTGGTTCGAAGCCCGCCACGATGCGCAGCAGGGTGGATTTGCCGCAGCCCGAGGCACCGATCAGGCAGACGAACTCGCCCTTGGTCACGACCAGGCTGGCGTCGCGCAGCGCCTCGATCTTCTGGCCGTTGAGCTCGTAGATCTTGCCCACGCCGCGCAGGTCGAGAATCGGGAGTTCAGCCATGGTGGGACGGGCTCCAGCGCAGCAGGCGGTTCATCACTATCACGACCACACGGTCCGACAGGAAGCCGGCGATGCCGATCACGATCATGCCGCAGATCACGAGCTCGGTGCGCGACAGGGTCCGCCCGTCCATGATGACGGCGCCCAGGCCCTGCGGCACGCCGGTCATCTCGCCCACCACGATGACGAACCAGGCGAGGCCGAGCCCCAGCCGAAGCCCGGTGAAGATGGACGGAAGCGCCGCCGGCAGCACCACCTTGGTGAATTGCGCCGAGGGCGAGCAGCCCAGCATCGACGCAGCCTCGAACAGTCGCTTCTCGACGCTGCGCACGCCGAACACCGTGTTCAGCAGGATGGGATAGAAGGCGCCGAGGAAGACCAGGAAGAAGGCCGATCGCGGCCCCAGCCCGAACAGGATCATCGACAGCGGCAGCCAGGCCGTGACCGGGATCGGCCGCATCAGCTGCAGGAAGGGGTCGAGCAGCGCGCGAATGGTGTCGTTGCGTCCGATCAGGATGCCGAGCGGCACGGCGATGATGGCCGCCAGCGCGAAGCCGCCATAGACCCGCGACATCGAGGCCAGCAGGTGGATGTGCAGCGTGCGCGAGAAGGCATCGTCCCAGATGCCGCCCCAGGCGAAATCCACCATGTATTCGGCGACGTCGGCGGGCGAGGGGATCAGCCGCGTCATCCCCGCCTTCACCGCATAATGCCAGAAGGCCAGCAGCAGCAGCGGCACGATCGAGGCCAGCACCGTGCCGCGCACGCGCTGCCAGAGGCTGACGCGCACGCGCGCGGTCGCGGGTTCAGCCGGCGCGGCGGCGGTGGTGGCGCTCATGGCGGCTCCTGGCGGAAGGGATGCGCCGGCGGCTGCCACCGCCGGCGCGGCGCATCACGAGGTGGCGACTTCGTTCGAGAAGCGCGGGTTGAGGAACTTCGCGAAGTCCGGCAGCTGGCGGATCTGGCGCATCTCGAGCATCTGCTGCGCATAGAGCCGCGCCTGGGTGAGCGTGGTCTCGTCGAGCCGCCAGGCGTACTGGATGTTTTCGGCGGCGAAGGCGTGGTCCACCGCGGCGCGCGGCGCGCCCAGGATGCGCACGGTGGCCTCGGCCACCTCCGGCAGGTTCGCCATCATGTATTCGGTGGCGCGGCGATGGATGCCGACCAGCGTGCGCAGCAGCGCCGGGTCCTGGGCGATCAGCGCCTCGCTGGTGGCGAGGATCATGTTCAGCCCGCCCATGGGCGTGCCGTAGGGGTATTCCACCAGCGTGCCGACGCCGGAGGTGATGGACAGGCCAGGGCCGGGTTCGGCGCCGACATAGGCGTCGATATCGCCGCGGCTCAGCATGGCGTGCATCTCGCCGAAGGGCACGCGCACGGCAGTGATGTCGCGCACGGTCATGCCGGACTGGCGCAGGCGCTCGAGGATGAAGACCTCCTGCGTCGAGCCCGGCCAGATGCCCACGCGCTTGCCGCGCAGCCCGGCGATGTCGGTGATGCCCGACCCGGTCTTCGCCACCACGCCCATGCCGCGGTTGGAGAAGGCGCCGATCACCACCACCGGTTCGCCCGCAGCCGCACCCAGCGTGCCGGCGGCGATGCCGAAGCCACCGACATCGACACTGCGCGTGACGACGGCGTTCTTGCCATCCGTCGGGCTGTCGAAGGTGATGATCTCGATGGTCATGCCGGCGGGCGCGAAGCGCTGGTAGAAATGCGGCGGCATCGAATGGATCAGGCGCAGCGAGCCCACCTTCACGGTGCGCGCGGCCTGCGCGTTGGCGACATGCGGCGCAACCACCGGGACGGCGGCAGCGGCGGCGAGCAGGTGGCGACGGCGGATCATCGGCATTCTCCTTCAGGCGGGGGTGGGGGCGGCGATCGCGGCCAGGTAGCCGCGCCAGCCGCCGAAGCGGGTGATGTCCTCGGCGCCGACCAGGCCCTCGGGTTCCACCAGGAAGCCCTTGGGGATGGTGCCGTCGTTGAGCTGCAGCGTGCCGATGCACAGCGGCGCGGGAATGCCGGCGACGAAGCGGCCGAAGCCGTCATCGGGCAGCGACCAGACCTCGGCGGCGATCGAAGCGCCCTCGCGCCCCGGCACGCGCAGCAGGCCGGGCCGGCGCGGCGGCCCGCCGGCCAGGGCGAAGAGCCGGTAGCAGGGCTTCGTGCCGACGGCGCGCAGGAAGCTGCCGCCATGGCCGACCAGCTCGTGGTTCAGCGCCAGGCCGGTCAGGTGCGCGCCGACGACGGTGATCTCGATCATGCGGCGCGCGCCTTTCCCTGTTCCGCGACGCGCGCGGCGAAGGCCGCGCCCAGCGCGGCAAGCGCGGCATCCGACCCGCGCGGGCCGATCAGCGTGATGCCGGCGGGCAGCCCGTCCGGCCGCGCGGGGCCCGGCACGGCGAGAGCCGCGAGGTCCAGCAGGTTCACGAAGTTGGTGTAGGTGCCCAGCCGCGCATTCGGGCCGAACGGGTCGGCCTCGAGCTCCGCCAGGGTCGGGAAGTTCGGCACGGAAGGCACCGCCAGGACATCGAAGCGGGCGAAGAAATCCTCCGCCGCGCGGCGATGCCCGGCCAGGCGATACATCCCGCGGAAGGCGTCCACCGCGGTGAAGCGTGACGCGGTGGCGATGATCGCCTCCGTCACCGGATGCAGGGCGCCGGGGTGCGCTGCGGCGAAATCGCCGAAGGCGGCGGCACGTTCGGCCACCCAGGGGCCGTCGTAGAGAAGCTGCGCGGTCTCCAGCAGCGGGGTGATCGCGGCCTCCTGCGCGCCGGGCAGCAGGGCGCGGGTGGCGGCCCAGGCGGCGCGCGCGGGGCCGTCGTCCAGGTGCAGGTCGGCAGGGGCGGGGATGGCGATGCGCGCCGGCGCCGCGCCGGGCTCGACCCAGGCAATCGGGCGGGAGAAGGGATCGGCGCGGTCCTCGCCGGCCAGCACCCGGAAGCAGGCCCAGGCATCCTCGACCGAGGGCGCGAAGACCGACACGCAGTCGAGGCTGCGGCAGGCCGGCACGACGCCGCGCGTCGAGACGGCGCCAAGCGAGGGCTTCAGCCCGACGATCCCGTTCAGCGCCGCGGGCACGCGCCCCGAGCCGGCGGTGTCCGTGCCCAGGGCGAGGGCCACGATCCCGCGCGCCACCGCCACCGCCGAGCCGGAGGACGAGCCACCCGGCACGCGATCCGGCGCGACAGCGTTGCGCGGCGCGGGGTAGGGCGTGCGCACGCCCACCAGCCCCGTCGCGAACTGGTCGAGGTTCGCCTTGCCGAGCACGAGCGCCCCGGCGGCCCGCAGGCGACGGACCGCTTCTGCGTCCTCGGCCGGCACGTGGGAGAAGGCCGGGCAGGCCGCGGTCATCGGCCGGCCCGCGACGGCGATGTTGTCCTTCACCGCGACCGGCAGGCCCCAGAGCGGGAAGCGCACAGGGTCGAAGGCCGGCAAGGCATCCGCCAGGCCCTCCGGCGGCGTCAGGTCGAGGAAGATGCCCGGATCCGCCGCCGCGGCGATGCGCCGGTGCGCTTCCACCACCACCGCGCCCGGCGTGAGCCCGGCGGCATAGGCGGCGTGCAGCGCGGCGCGCGTGAAGGGCAGGTCGGCGATGTCCGTCGGGACGGTCATGCGGCAGGGTGCAGCAATTCGCGTGCCGGACCGCTCGCGGCCCGCGTCCGCCAGCCTGTATACAGGCCTGCATACAATTTGAGCGATACGGCATGCCGCTGCCGCCGGAGCAGGCGCGCGCCGCGCCGCTGCCCTCAGCCCAGGCGCGCCGGCGGATGCCCGGCCATCATCCCCCAGGCCCCCTCGGTCGCCGCCAGATGGGCGCGCACCGCCGCAGCGGCCGCCGCGCCGTCGCCGGCCAGGATGGCGCCGACGATCGCCCCGTGCTCGGCATGGGAGGCCGCGAGGCGATCCCCCCCGCCCAGCTGCGCCGCGCGGAACGGGGCGAGGCGGCGGCGCGTGGCGCCCGCCAGTTCCGCCAGGTAGCCATTGCCCGCGCCGGCATAGAGCGCCTCGTGGAAGGCCACGTTGGCATCGCGGTAGCTGTCGAGCGCGCCGGCCTCGACCAGCGCGGCCATCGCGGCGTGGCGGTCGGCCAGGCGCGCCTTGTCGGCGCGCGACATGGCACCGGCGCACAGGGTGGCGCAGACCGCCTCGAGCTCGGCCATGGCCTGGAACATTTCCGCCAGCCGTCCGGGTTCCGGGCGCGCCACCACGGCCACCCGGTGCGGGCGGTGCTCCACCAGGCCGGTGGCGGCCAGCAGCCGCAGCGCCTCGCGCACCGGGGTGCGGGAGACGCCATGCGCCGCGGCAAGGCGTTCCTCCTCGAGCGCGGCGCCGGGGGCGATGTGCCCGACGGTGATCTGCTCGGCCAGGAGGGCGGCCAGCGCCTCGGCGCGCGTGGGGGCGCGCCCGGCCGGGCGTTGCGATGGGACCTGGTGGGGGCCTCGGCTCATGCGGCGGAGCTTGCACGCGACGTGCCGTTGCACCCGCGATCTGCCGTCTTGACTGGCGAATGCAACGACATGACTTAGAAGAACACCTTGCAGCACGCCGGAGATGCCCTGGAATGCCGACCGTGATCGAGGACCCGCCGGCGACGCGTCGCGCCGCGGCCGCAGCCATGGAGGAACACGCCGCCGCGGCGGCGTCCATGCTCCGGCTGCTCGCGAGCGAGCGGCGACTGATGGTGCTCTGCACCCTGATCGTCGAGGGCGAGGCGCCGGTCGGCCGGCTCGCGACCCGGGCCGGGCTGTCGCAGCCGGCCATGTCGCAGCACCTGGCGAAGCTGCGCGAGGACGGGCTGGTCGCGACGCGCCGCGCGGGCACCACCATCCACTACCGCATCGCCGACCCGCGCGTGGCACGCATCATGGCGACGCTGCAGGAGATCTTCTGCCCGCCGGAGAACTGAGCCCGGCGCCCCGCAAGCTCGCACCCCGCCCGGCGGGGCTACCGCGACGGCGCGGGCCGGACTAGCCTTCCCCCGTCCGGTGCGCAGGGCGCACCCGCTGGAAGAATGAGGCCCCTCGGCACGACCGGGCGGCCCGGGGAATGGGAATCACGCATGACAGACATCCGATACCTGGCGCCGCGCACGCTGGACGAGGCCGTGGGCGCCTTCGCCGCGGCGGCCGGCGCGGCGCGCATCCTGGCTGGCGGGACCGACCTGCTGGTGCAGATGCGCAACGGTGTTGCGAAGCCCGGCACCATCATCGACATCAAGAAAATCGCGGAGATGACATCGGTCGAGCAGACCGCGGATGGTGGCTTCCGCATTGGCGCCGCGGTGCCGGCCGCGGTGCTGGCCGAGCACCCGCGCTTTGGCAAGGTGTGGCCGGGTGTGCTGGAGGCGATCAACCTCATCGGGTCGAAGCAGGTGCAGGGGCGCGCCTCGCCGGGTGGCAACCTGTGCAACGGCTCGCCGGCCGGCGACAGCGTGCCGGCCATGATCGCGGCCGGCGCGGTGGTGACGGTGCAGGGGCCGAAAGGGCGGCGCTCCATGCCGGTGGAGGCGGTGCCGGCCGGGCCGGGGCGCACCACCCTGCAGCCGGGCGAGATCGTCGTCTCCTTCACCCTGCCGCCGCGGCCGGCCGGGTCTGGCGACGCCTATTTGCGCATGATCCCGCGCACCGAGATGGACATCGCGGTGGTGGGCTGCGGCGTGAACCTGACCATGGCGGGCGGCGTGGTCACCGCCGCGCGCGTGGGCCTGGGTGCCGTGGCACCCACCGTGCTGCTTGTCGAGGATGCGGCGAAGGCGCTGGTCGGATCTCGCCTGGAGGACGCCGCGCTGGAAGCCGCCGCCGCCGCCTGCCGCGCCGCCTGCAAGCCGATCAACGACAAGCGCGGCACCATCGTCTATCGCACCAAGGTCGCCGGCGTGCTGCTGAAGCGCGCCGCCGCGATCGCCGCGCAGCGCGCCGGGGGGAACTGAGACCATGTCGAAACTGCACGTCACCACCTCGGTCAATGGCGAACCGGTCGAGTTCCTCTGCGACCCCTCCGCCTCGATGCTGGATGCGCTGCGTGGGCCGCTCGGCCTCACCGGCACCAAGGAGGGCTGCGGCACGGGCGATTGCGGCGCCTGTTCCATCACCGTCGATGGCCGCCTGGTCTGCGCCTGCCTGATGCTGGCGGTGGAATCCGAAGGCCATGAGATCGGCACCATCGAGGGCATGGCCAAGGGCGACCACCTGCACCCGCTGCAGCAGAAGTTCCTGGAAATGGCGGCGCTGCAATGCGGCATCTGCACGCCGGGAATGCTGATGGCCTCGCGCGCGCTGCTCGAGAAGAACCCGAACCCGACTGAGGAGGAGGTGCGCTTCGGCCTGGCCGGCAACCTCTGCCGCTGCACCGGCTACGACAAGATCGTGCGCGCCGTGCTGGAAACCGCTGCCGAGATGAGGGGGGCCGCCTGATGAACGAGATGTCCAACAAGTGGATCGGCAAGAACACGATCCGCCCCGACGGCGCCGACAAGGTGACCGGCCGCGCGCAGTACAGCGCCGACAATGTCATGCCCGGCATGGTCTGGGGCAAGCTGCTGCGCAGCCCGCACGCCCATGCGCGGATCCGGTCCATCGACACCTCGAAGGCCGAAGCGCTGCCCGGCGTGAAGGCGGTGGTGACGGCGAAGGACATCGTCGAGTTCCCGCTCGACAAGTCGGTCATGCTCGGCATCCAGGACATGCGCTGGATGTGCCGCAACGTGATGGCGCGGGAGAAGGCGCTGTTCCATGGCCATGCGGTCGCGGCCGTCGCCGCGATCAGCGAGGAAGTGGCGGCGCATGCGTGCAGCCTGATCGAGGTGGACTACGAGGTCCTGCCGCACGTCATCGAGATCGAGGACGCGATCAAGCCCGACGCGCCGATCCTGCATGAATGGAACCAGTTCGAGGGGAAGCCGTCGAACATCGCCGGCACCATGGTGCTCAAGACCGGCGACGTGGAGGCAGGCTTCGCCGAGGCCGACATCGTCATCGAGCGCAGCTTCAAGACGCGCCCGGTGCACCAGGGCTACATCGAACCGCATGCCTGCACCGTGTCCTATGCCGCGGACGGACGGGTGACGATCTGGTCGTCCTCGCAGGGGCAGTTCATGGTGCGCGCCATGACCTCGCTGCTGACGGGCATCCCGCAGAGCGACATCCGCGCCATTCCCGCCGAGATCGGTGGCGGCTTCGGCGGCAAGACAATCATCTACCTCGAGCCCGTGGCGGTGATGCTGTCGAAGAAGTCCGGCCGCCCGGTCAAGATGGTGATGACGCGCGAGGAGGTGCAGCGCGCGACCGGCCCGGCGCCGGGATCGCTGTCCACCGTCAAGATCGGCGCGAAGAAGGACGGCACGATCGTTGCCGCCAAGGGCACCTTCTACCTGCAGGCGGGCGGGTTGCCCGGTTCCCCGCTGCGCGGGCCGGTCGGGTGTTCCTTCGCGCAGTACGCGATCCCGAACGTGCTCTCGGTCGGCTACGACGTCGTGTCGAACCGGTCGAAGGTCGCGGCGTATCGCGCGCCTGGCGCCCCGCTTGGCGCCTTCGCCACGGAATGCGTGCTGGATGAGATCGCGGAGAAGCTGGGCCTCGATCCGCTGGAGATGCGGCTGAAGAACTCCGCCAAGGCCGGCGACAAGGCGATCTATGGCCCGACCTTCGGCGCCGTGACCTTCAAGGAGACGGTGGAGGCCATCAGGCACCACCCGCATTACAGCGCGCCGATGGACAAGAACCCGCGCCCGGGTGTCAAGCGCGGCCGCGGCGTGGCCTCGGGCTTCTGGTACAATGCCGGCGGCGAGAGCTCCGTGCAGGTCAACATCACCGAGGACGGCAACGTGCTGGTCACGACCGGCCACCCCGATGTGGGCGGATCGCGCGCATCGATCTCGAACGTGGTCGCCGAGTTGCTCGGCGTGGACCATGCGCGGGTCAACGTCATGATCGGCGATACGCAGACCATCGGCTTCTCGAACCTCACGGGCGGCAGCCGCGTGACGTTTGCGTCGGCGCTGGTCGCGACCTCGGCGACCGAGAAGGTGATCGGTGACCTGCGCGCCCGCGCCGCGAAGATCTGGAACATCGATGCCGAAGCGGTGAAGTGGCAGGACGGCATGGCGCTGCCAGCCGGCGACAACGCCGGCAAGTTCCCGCCGCTGTCGCTCAAGGAACTCGCGGCCAAGGCGAACGAGATGGGCGGGCCGATCGGCACGCAGGTGCAGCTCAACACCACCGGCGCCGATCCGGGCTTCGCCACGCATTGCGTGGATGTCGAGGTCGACGTGGATCTCGGCATCGTGCGGGTGCTGCGCTACACGGCCGCGCAGGATGTCGGGCGCGCGCTGCATCCGGCCTATGTCGAGGGCCAGATCCAGGGCGGCGTTGTGCAGGGCATCGGCTGGGCGCTGAGCGAGGAATACCTGTACGATGCGAAGGGCCGCGTCGATAACGCCGCCTTCCTCGACTACCGCATGCCGGTGTGCTCCGACGTGCCGATGATCGAGCCCGTGATGCTCGAGATCCCGAACCCGAAGCACCCTCAGGGTGTGCGTGGCGTTGGCGAGGCGCCGATCGTCCCGCCGCTCGCCGCCATCGCGAACGCCGTGCACGACGCACTCGGCGTGCGTTTCTACGAGCTGCCCATGTCCCCGCCGAAGGTCTCGGCCCGCCTCGAAGAGGCGGTCTGAGTCTTCGCGGTCCAGGGGGCCGTCGCCCCCTGGCGGGGAAGTCCGGGGGGGCGGCGCCCCCTCGGGTTACTCCACAGCAGCGGCGTTGCGTGCCGTGACCGGCACCATCAGGTAGCGCACCCCGTTGCTCTCCGCCGGCGGAAACCGTCCCGCGCGGATATTCACTTGGATCGCCGGCAGCAGCAGCAGCGGTGCGGACAGCGTTGAGTCGCGCTTCGTGCGGAAGGCGACGAATTCGTCTTCCGTGGTGCCGTCCTTCACATGCGGGTTGTGGGCGCGCTGCTCGGCCACGGTGGATTGCCAGGCGAACTGGTCGCGGCCTGGCGCCTTGTAGTCGTGGCACATCCACAGCCGGGTGTGCGGCGGCAGCGCCAGCAGGCGCTTCATGGACCGGAACAGCGTGCGGGCATTGCCCCCCGGGAAGTCGGCGCGCGCGGTGCCGTAGTCGTGCATGAACAGCGTGTCGCCGACGAAGACGTCGTCGCCGATCTTGTAGGCGATGCAGGCCGGGGTGTGGCCCGGCGTATGGATCACCTCGACATCGAGGGTGCCGATGGCGAAGTGCTCGGCGTCCTGGAACAGGCGGTCGAAGTCACCGCCGCCGGGCTTCACGTCGTCGGCGTGGAAGACCGGGCGGAAGATCGCCTGCACCTCGCGGATGTGCTCGCCGATGCCGATCGGCGCGCGGGTGCGCGCCTTGATGTAGGGCGCAGCCGTGAGGTGGTCGGCATGGGCGTGGGTTTCCAGCACCCAGTCGATGGCGACGCCGTTCTCGGCCGCAGCCGCCAGCATACGGTCGGCGAAGGCGGTGTCGGCGGTGCCGGAGCGGTTATCCCAGTCGAGCACCGGGTCAATGACGGCGCCGCGCTTCGTGGCCGTATCCCACACCAGGTAGGAGACGGTGTTGGTCGGTTCGTCGAAGAAGGCGCGGATTGCGGGGGCGGGCTGGCTCATGGGCGACCTCCACGGCGCATCATGCCACGGAACGGGTGGCGGGTCAGAAGCGTTCCACCCACGGCCTGACCTCGACCTCCCAGGCCCAGCAGGACCGGTGCTGGCGGATCAGGTGGAGGTAGGTCTCGGCGATCGCATCGGGGTCGAGCAGCGTGTCGGCGCCCGTGTCGGGGCGGCGGGCGGAGCGGATACCGCCATCCACCACGACATGCGCGACATGGATGCCCTGCGGGTGCAGTTCGCGCGCCAGCGACTGCGCCAGGCCGCGCAGCGCGAACTTGCCCATGGCGAAGGGTGCCGACTGCGGATAGCCCTTCACCCCGGCCGAAGCGCCGGTCAGCAGGATGGTGCCCGACCCGCCAGCCTTGACGCGAGGAAGCATCCGCCGCGCCGCCTGCTGCGCCGCCAGGAAGGCGCCGAAGGCGCAGACCTGGAGCGCGCGCTGCACATCGGCGGGCGCCAGGTCCGTGATCGGGCCGCGGGTGCGGAAGGACGGGTTGTAGACCACCACCTCGGCATCGCCCTCGGCGTCGAACAGACTGCTGATGTCCGCTTCCGAGGCCGCGTCGCAGGCATGGGCTGCGGCGCCGGTCTCGGCCACCAGCGCATCGAGCTTGGCGATGTTGCGCGCCGCGAGCGCGATGGCGTAGCCCTGCCGCGCCAGCCGCCGGGCCAGCGCGGCCGAGAGCCCATCCCCCGCGCCGATGATCAGGGCCTTGGCCATCGCTGCCTCCGTCATGCCGTTCTTGGCGCCAGCAGGATGATGGCCGCGCCGGCGATGCACAATGCCGCGCCGATCACGTCCCAGCGGTCCGGTCGCAGCCCCTCCATGCCCCACATCCATGCCAGCGAGGCGAGGATGTAGACACCGCCATAGGCGGCGAAAGCGCGCCCGGCTGCGGTGGATTCGACCAGCGTGAGCAGCGAGGCGAACAGCGCGAGCAGCAGCAGCCCCGGCACGCACCACCAGGCGCTCTGCCCCAGCCGCAGCACCGCCCAGACGGCGTAGCATCCGCCGATCTCCGCCGCCGCGGCTGCCGCATAGACGCCCCAGACCCGCATCGCTTCCTGTCTCATGGCCATGTCGAAGGGCCGCCATCCTATCGTCGCGACGGTGCTTCGGAAGATTTTCGGGAGGCTTTCGGGACATCCCGGCGCCCGGCGGTGTCCTTCCCCGTCACCCGATGTGGCGAGTGCTCGCGGCACGGCTGCGCGTGCCCCACCGGTGAACGGGAGTTCGCAAGTGGTTGATCCACTCGCCTTCCTGGGAATGGCGGTCCTGGTGGTCGCCGCGCCCGGCCCCGCGGTCGCGCATGTGGTGGGCTGCGCGCTGTTCGGCGGAGTGCGGCTGGCGGCGGCTGCGATCACGGGCCTGGTGCTGGGCCAGGCCGCGCTGCTGACGGCGAGCGTCTCGGCAGGCGCGGTGGTGCGCGCGCAGGCCGGCCGGATGCTGGCAATGCAGGGGGTGGCCGGCGCGGTGCTCCTGCTGATCGGTCTGCGCGCCATGCTGCGCGCCGCCGACCGCGCGGCGCCGCCACGTTTCGCCGGCAGCCGGATCGGTGCGGCCATCGCGGGGATCGGGATCATCGCCTCCAACCCGATTTCCCTGCCATTCCTCACTTCGGTGGCGGTCGCGGTCTCGGATGGGGACGAGCTGGCGTGGCCATGGGTCGCGACGCCCGCCGCGGCCTACGCCACCACGGGACTGGTCGTCTATGGCGGCTATGCCCTGGCGGCGGCGCGGCTCGGCGCGGTTCCGCCGGCGCGGCGCTGCCGCATCGCGATGCGTGCCCTGGCAGGGGCCGCCATCGCGGCGGCAGGGCTGTTCTGCCTGGTCCGTGCCGCCGGCGCCTGACGGCTGATCAGTCGATCGTCTCGAGTAGTTCGCACAGCGTCGCGCAGCGCGGTGCCAGGTCCTGCCACAGGATGTGCTCGAAGGGCGCATGCGCGCCGGCGCCGGTGCAGCCGAGGCCATCGAGCGTCGGCACGCCCATGGCCGCGGTGAAGTTGCCGTCCGACCCGCCGCCCCGGTGCATCTTCGGCAGGTCGTAGCCGTGCCGCGCGGCGATGCCGCGGGCCATCTCGTGCAGCGCGGCGATCTCGGGCGTCTCGACCATGGGCGGGCGGTTCATCCCGCCGGTGACCTCGATGCGGATGCCGTCCGCCTCGCCGGCCATGCCGAGGATGATGCGCTCGATCCGCTTGCCCTCCGGGATGCTGGTGACGCGGCAGTCGATCTCGCATCCGGCCTCGGGCGGCACGACATTGGGCCGCGTGCCGCCCCAGATCGGCGCGACATTCGTGGTGGTGCCGCCGGCGAGGTCGGTCAGCGCGTGGATCTCCAGGATCTTCCGCGCGAGTGCGACCACCGCGCTGCGCCCGTCCTGCCAGTTGCCGCCGGCATGGGCGGAAACGCCGTGGACGTTCATCACGAAGCGCCCCACGCCCTTGCGCGCCGTCACGCAGGACCCGCCGATGCCGGCCGGCTCCGGGATCAGCACCGCTCGTGCGCCCTGGGCCGCGCGCTCGATCGGCGCGCGGGAGGTCGGGCTGCCCACTTCCTCGTCGGGTGTGAGCAGCAGGATGATGGGGCGCTTCGTCGGCACCTTCTGGCGCAGGATCTCGCGCACGGAATGGAAGGCGAAGAAGGACCCGGCCTTCATGTCGTAGATGCCGGGGCCATGCGCCTTGGCGCCATCGACGCGCCAGGGCATCGAGGATGCCAGCGTGCCGTGGTCCCACACCGTATCCAGATGGCCGGCGACGACCACCGGCGCGCCCTCGCCCGGCGTGCGCGCGACCAGCGTGTCCCCGTAGCCATCCGTGCCGGGGATGCGCTCGATGGCGGCGCCCACGGCCTGCAGCTCGGCCTCGGCCCTGCCGATCAGCCCGTTCACCGCCGCCGCGTCGGTGGTCGGCGTCTCGTGCTCGACCCAGCC
Organism: Roseomonas rosulenta; assembly: GCF_016106005.1. Lineage (GTDB taxonomy): Bacteria > Pseudomonadota > Alphaproteobacteria > Acetobacterales > Acetobacteraceae > Neoroseomonas > Neoroseomonas rosulenta. The sequence goes on along the minus strand of NZ_JACADR010000061.1, from coordinate 6,082 downwards.
GCGCAATTCGTCCAGCAGGCGTTCGGAGGTGCCGATATCGGTCCGCGGCATGGTCTTGCTCCTCGGTGCGGGAAGGCCCCGGCTTCTGGCAGCCGGGTTTTCGCTTGTCCATCCCGGGCGGCCCCGGTAACGACCCTGCCGCAGCGCACAAAAGGGGACCGGACCGCCCATGCCCGAGCTCTACTTCTTCGAGGACCTGACCGTCGGCCTGACCGCCAAGTTCTCCAAGACCGTGACGGAAGCCGACATCGTGCTGTTCGCGGCGGTGACCGGGGACACCAACCCGATGCACCTCGACGCCGAATACGCCGCGACCACCATCTTCAAGGAACGCATCGCGCACGGGATGCTGGCGGCGGGGCTGATCACCAAGGTGCTGGGCACGCAGCTGCCGGGTCCGGGCACCATCTACATGTCCCAGTCGTTGAAGTTCCGCGCGCCGGTGAAGATCGGCGAGACGGTGACCGCCACGGTCGAGGTGATGGCCCTGCACCCCGACAAGCACCGCGCCACGCTGCGCACTGTCTGCACCGTGAAGGGCGAGCCGGTGCTGGAGGGCGAGGCCTATGTCTCCGTCCCCTCCCGGGCCAGCCAGGCGCGCGCGGCGGCGGAATAGCGCATGCGCCGCGTCTGCGTCTTCTGCGGCTCGGCGGCCGGCGCGCGGCCCGAGTATGCGCAGGCAGCCGAGGCGCTGGGCCGCGCCATCGCCGCGCGCGGGCTCGGCCTGGTGTTCGGCGGCGGGGCGGTCGGGCTGATGGGCATCGTCTCGCGCGCGGCACTCGCCGCCGGCGCCGAGGTGACGGGCATCATCCCGCATGGCCTGGTGATGCGCGAGGCCGGCAACCGCGACCTGCCGGACCTGCGCGTCGTGGCCTCGATGCACGAGCGCAAGGCGATGATGGCCGAAATGTCGGACGGCTTCGTCGTGCTGCCCGGCGGTTATGGCACGCTCGAGGAAGCGGTCGAGGCGCTGACCTGGCTGCAGCTCGGCATCCACCGCAAGGGCGTGGCCTTCGTCGATACGCTGGGTTTCTGGTCGCGCCAGATGGAAATGCTGGACCACATGGTGGCGGAAGGCCTTCTGAAGCCCGACATGCGGCGCATGGCGATGCTGGCGCCGGACGGCGCGGCGGCGCTCGATGCGCTGGAGGGTTTCGCGGCCCCCGACGTGCCGCGCTGGCTGAGGCCGGGCGAGGCATGATCGTCAACGGCTGGACCGGCATTCCGGAGGCGGCGCGCGGCGCCACCATCGCGCTCGGCAACCTCGACGGGGTGCATCTCGGCCACGTCGCGGTGCTGCGCGCCGCACATGCCGCACGGCCCGACCTACCGCTCGCCGCGCTGACCTTCGAACCCCATCCGCGCGAGCATTTCCGCCCCGACGACCCGCCCTTCCGCCTGACCCTGCTGCCGGCCAAGGCGGCCGCGCTGGCCGCCGCGGGCGCTGCGCATGTCTTCGCGCTGCCCTTCGACGATGCGCTGGCCGCGATGTCGGCGGAGGACTTCGTCGAGCAGGTGCTGCATCACGGCCTGGGCGCGAAGCATCTCGCCTGCGGGCCGGATTTCGCCTTCGGCCACCGCCGCGGCGGCGACGTCGCCCTCCTGCAGCGCGAGGCCGAGGCACGCGGCATGGGCCTGACCATCGTGCCGCCGCTGCACCATGGCAACGAGGCGGTCTCCTCCTCCCGCATCCGCCGCCTGCTCCAGGACGGCTACCCCGACCGCGCCGCCGAGAAGCTCGGCCGGCCCTGGGAGATCCGCGGCGAGGTGGTGCATGGCGACAAGCTCGGCCGCGTGCTCGGCTGGCCGACGGCGAACATGTGGCTCGGCCGGCATCTCGAGCCGGCGCGCGGCGTGTATGCCGTGACCGTCGCGCTGCCCGACGGGCGCGAGGCGAAGGGCGTGGCGAATGTCGGCCGCCGCCCGACGCTCGGCGGCGATCCGCAGACGCGGCTCGAGACCTACATCTTCGACTTCGAGGGCGACCTCTATGGCCAGGAGATCGGCGTGCGCCTCGTGCGCTTCCTGCGCCCGGACGCGAAATTCGCCGACCTCGAGGAGCTGAAGGCGGCGATCGCCGAGGATGCACGCCAGGCGCGCGCGGCGCTGGGGTGAGAGGTCGCGCGCGCCGGCCCTCACGGCTCCGGCGGCAGCATCGTCAGGCCCGCGAGCAGCCGCACCAGGTCCGCCTGCCCGGCCGCCCCGGTCTTTGCGAAGATACGCGACAGGTGCGTCTTCAGCGTCGCCTCGGCGATGCCGCAGGCTGCCGCCGCGGCGCCGAGGCCACGCCCCGACATCGTCGCGACCGCTCGGGCCACGGCCGCCTCCGACGCCGTCAGCCCGAACAGCTCGCGCAGCACGGACGCGGCCGGGATGGGCGGCGGCGCCGAGAGGTCGCGCAGCAGCACGAGCGCCTGGCCCGGCACGCGACCTGTGGAGGCAATCAGGTCGACGCGCAGCCGACGCGGGAGCGGCGCCACGAGAACCGCGAGATTGGGCTGACCGTCGGCATCGCGCAGCCGCAGCGCGCCCCCGGCGGCGCCCGCAAGCGCCGTGCGGCGCACCAGGCCGAGCATCGCGTCGCGTTCCTCTCGCCGCAGTGCCAGCGCGACCGTCCGCCCGGCAGTACCGGGCTCGGCCGTCCGCACGAGGCGCAGCGACCGGCCCGCGCGGCCCAGCATCTCCGCGACGCGATTGGCGACGAGCACGCGGCATTCCGCGTCGAGCACCAGAACGCCGAGCGGCAGGGCGTCCAGCGCGCCGAGCGCCGGAGACACGGCGAGCCCGAGGCGATGGCGAAGCTGCAGCGCGCGTGAAAGGTGCGGCAGCACGGCACCGAGAAGCCTCCGCTCCTCGGCGCCGAAGCCCGGACGTCCCGGCGGCCTGTGCAGCCCGACCGGCATCATCCCGGCCGCACCCAGCGGCGCCACGGTTCCGACCACCCAGCGCATCCCGAGCGGACGGGCGAAATCGTTCCAGAACTCGCTGCGCAGGAACTCCTCGTCCGGCACGAGCATCTCGCCGCTGACCAGGACGCGCGCGCGGCCGCGCAGCGCAAGCTGGGCCGCGCGCGTCGTCCAGAGGTCCACCTTGCGGTAGTGCCGGCGATAGGCCTCGACGGCTTCGAGCGGGACGCCCTCGTGATGCAGGATCTCCATGGCTCCGGCGGCGGGATCGCCCACCATGATCGCGCCGGAATGCGCCCCCAGCAGCGCCTGCAGGCGGATGCCCACGCTGCGCCAGTCACCGCCGCCGGAGGCGGCATCGTAGATCTCCTCGGTCAGGGACAGGACCATCTCGTGCGACATCGTCCGCCTCCGCAGCTTCCGCGCCACGGCATCGGCCGCCCCCCACGCGGGCGAGGACACGTCCTTCGCCCGGTCAGCACACATCGCCGAACGCCGGTTCCGTCGCTGGAGCCGGCCCACATTATTCTGTCAGAACGAACCAGGCGCATCATCCGTTCGGATGATGCGGCCAATTCCCGATGCGGCTCAGCTTCGTTGCGTGGTCGGCGCGGCAGGCCCTCCACGCCCGCAACCTGATGGAAGGAAGCCCAGCCCATGCCCGGACATCGCGCCGCCGTCATGACACTTTGCCTCCTGGCACTGCTCACGCCAGGCATGGCCTGTCTGGGCCCTGCGCGCAGGGCGTTGGCAGCGGAGCCGACGCGCGCCGTCGCGCCGTGAGCCCGGGCCTCCGCTTGGCAGGAGGATCAGCATGGGACGGATTCCGATCCTCGCGGCGCTCGGCACCGCGCTCGCCGCGCCCGTCCCGGCGGCAGAGCTCGCCGCCGTCATGCAGGTTCACCTGACGCCCCGCGGCGTCGCGGGGGAGGCCGGATGCACCAGGAAGGCGCGCATCAACCTGCCCCCGGCCTGGCGGACCGGTGATGCCGTCGTCGTCCTGCTGACGGACGAGCCCCTGCGCGACGCGACGCGCGACCCGCTGGTCGCCACCCTGTTCCTGGAGAATGCTGCGGTGCTTGCGGTTTCGCCGGGCACCCCGGCTGTCTGTGTCGAGGACGCACCCGGGGCGAGCCAGTCGCCCGGCGCCCCCGATGCGCTGGACATGCTCTTCGGTGGCCTTGTCGCCGCCCGGCAGGAGGCAGGCGGCGGCCTCGTCGTCGCGATCGGCTACGGACCAGGCAGCGCCATCGCCCTGGCCGCGGGGGAGGAGGGAGAGGCCGCCGCCCGGCTCGGACAGGATACGCCGCGTTTTGCCGCCGCGCTTGCGCTCGGCGATGGGGCGCCGGCGGCGCGACGCGGCGGGCCGCAGGCGGCGGCGGAGCGTTCCGATGAGAGGCTCGGCCTGCTCTGTGCGGCGCTTGCCCGGTCCGGCGTAGGGTGGGGTGCGGCGAGTGCTCCCACCTGCATCGCGGCGCTCGGCGCCGAGCCGCGCCGCACCGCGCTCCGACACGGGCCATGACGCCGCCGGCGCACGGGATGGCCCTCGGCGGTGGCGGCCACGGCGTCAGCCCGGCCGTGCCAGTTGCAGCGCCAGCGCCACCAGCTCCGCCTGCCGCGTCGTGCCGGTCTTGGAGAAGATGCGCGCCAGGTGCGTCTTCGCCGTAGTCCCGGCGATGCCGAGTGCGGCCGCCGCGTCGGCCAGGGCTGCGCCCCCGGCGAGCAGCGCGAGCAGCCGTGTCTCCGCCGGCGTCAGCGCGAATTGCGCGGCGACGGCAGCAAGGTCGGGCACCGTCCGGCGCGCCGCGTCGGTCACGAAGACCGCTGCCGCCGCCTCCGAGACGAGGCCGCGGCGCACCTCGCCGCGTGCCAGCGGCAGGACATGCGCCAGCGCCGGAGAGTCCAGCGGGTCGCCCAGCGGCACGCCGATCCCCTGCCGGCCGATCGCGCCATCCGCCTCCGTCGCGCGGCCGATTGCGCCCCGCAGCGCGGCCGTCGCGCCCGGCGCGCGGGCGGTGAGCCGGCCGTCCAGGAGCCGCGCCGGGCCTTGGGCGGCGAACATCTCGTGCGCTGCGGCATTCGCGTGCAGCACGGTCCCGCCTGAATCGACGATGCCGATTGGCGTGGCGACCTTGTCGAGCGTGGCTGCCAGCGTCGCGGCGTGCAGCGCGCGCATGTCGAGCAGGCTGCCGATCGCTACGGCGCGGCGGACATGCGGCGCAATGAGCCGCATCAATGCGACCTCGCGCTCGGTGACGAGCCCGACGCTGTCGTGCCGCGTCGCGGCCAGGAAGCCGATGCGCGAGCCGTCCTGCAGCACCACTGCCGTGATGCCGTCGCAGTAGCCGAGCGGCCGCGCCCATTCGATCGTGGCGCGCGAGGTGGCGAATTCCACCGGCACGTCGCGCGACAGCACCATCGGGTCGTCCATGTCGCCCGACCAGCGCGCCAGCGTTGCCGATTGCAGCGCCGCGGCGTCGGCGGCGTAGTCCTCTACGATCCTGCGCGTCGCTTCCGGCGCTTCGCCCCAGCCGCTGGCAAAGATGTTCCGCCCGGCCGCGCGGTCGAACAGATAGAGCTGGCTCGCCACGCAGCGCAGCACGCCGCAGATGCGCCCGATGGTCGCGGGCCAGAGCGCGGGATCGACGGCGCAGTCGTAGATCGCACCGATCAGGTCGGAGAGGTCCTCGGTCATCAGTTCGGCCATCCTGTCCTCTCCTCCTGGCCGCATCACCCGGCTGCGCTGCGCACCGGCGGGCACAGCCGCGCCACCAGCGCGCGCAGGTCGGCCTGGCGCGCGGTGCCGGTCTTGCCAAGCATCCGCGCGAGATGCGTCTTGGCCGTGGTCACGCCGATGCCCAGCGCGGCCGCCGCCTCGGCCGGGCCGTCCCCGGCGACCAGCCGTGACAGGACCCGTCCCTCCGCCGGCGACAGCCGGAAGGCCCGGATGAACACGTCGAGCCCCGGCGTGCGCGCGTCCTCCTGCGCCGCCACGAAGACCGCCGCGGTGGCGCCCTGCACCAGGCGCCGCCGCCGATCGCGCCGCGCCAGCGGCAAGACGTGGGCCAGGGCCGTGGCGCCATCCGCTGCGCGCAGGGGCAGGCCGAGGCCGGTGGCGCCGAGCTGCGCCTCGTCGCGGCCCGCCTTGTCGATCGCCGCGCGCAGCGCCGCCGTCT
>NZ_JACADR010000609.1 GCF_016106005.1 Roseomonas rosulenta | reverse complement strand
CGCGGCGCCGCCGGAGGGCGGGCTGCGCGTGACGATGGACGCCGCACCGGGCGGCATCAGCCTGCGTGCCGTGCCCACGCCGCAGGGCGCGGCGCCGCCAGCGGCGTTCCTGCCGGCGGCGCCGTAGCAGCGCGCGCCGGTGCTTCAGGCCGCCTTGCCGTCCGCCGGGCAGGTGCGCAGGCCCAGGAGCCCATAGGCCGGGCAGAAGCGGAACACGCCGGTCGCCAGCGGCACCAGGCCGACCAGGCCCCACCAGCCCAGCGGGCCGAACACGCCCAGCGCCAGGATCACCAGCCCCACGGCGATGCGCAGCATCCGGTCGAGGCCACCCACGTTGCAACTCATCTCGCCACTCCCTTGCCGGGGACCGGGGAAGCCCGGCCTCGCGCCTGTCCTCGCACCTACGGGGCGGCGTGTCGGTGATGAAGTCACGGCGCGGCAGTGCCGTCCTTGATCCGCAGCAAGCCGGCGGGATCGAGCGGCGTGACCGCGCCGCGCTCGGTGCACACTAGCCCGGCCCTGGCGAAGGCCGCGAGGCGGCGTCTGACCACCTCGCGCAACGTGCCGATGCCCGAGGCGATCTCCGGCTGCGTCGCCGGCACCGTGCCCGGCGCGCGGTCCAGCAGATCGGCGGCGAGGCGCGCATCGACGCTGCGGACGGACAGGTGCTCGATCCGTCCCATCAGCGCGCCGAGCTGCGCGGCGAAGCCGGCACGGGCGAAGCCGCGGCAGGTGTCGCCCGGGCGGAACAGCGTGGCACCGGCGCGGACGCGCAGCGGCAGGGCGCCGACGGCGATGCGCGCGCGGGTGGCGGCGTCCAGCGTGGCGGGAAGCG
>NZ_JACADR010000608.1 GCF_016106005.1 Roseomonas rosulenta | reverse complement strand
GGCGCGCACCGCCGCGGCGAAGTCGGCCGCCGGCGCGGGGCGGATGTCGATCACGATGTAACCGGCGCGCGCCGGCCCGCCGCGCGGCAACGCCGGGGCGGCGAGGTCCAGGAGCAGCACGTCGTCGGCCGCAACGAAGCGCGCCGCGCGCACCGGCCCGGCGCCGCGCAGGGTGGCCGGGCCGCGCCAGGCCACATCTGGCAAATGCAGTGCAATACGCCGCGGGTCGTCGAGCACGCGGACCGACCAGCGCTGATCCCCCTGCACCGGCAGGACCAGCCGCGCGGCCGGCCCCGCGGCGGCGATCGTGCCGCCGGCGATGGTTCCCGCCCGCGCCGGCACGCCCCCGATCGCCGCAAGCAGGCCAAGCCCCAGCAGGGGGCGTCGCCCCGGACCGAACATCGAGACATCCCCTCAAGCGCCCGGCCCCCCGCCGGACGGCGCCATGATGCCATTTCCGCCAGGGGTTTGCCATGCAAAGCCTGATGTGACGCTTCAACGATGCGCCAGGCGCGCGGCAGGGTTGTGGCCGCCACCCTGCATGACTATGGTGACCTGCCCCGGCGGCTGCCGCTGCGGGCGGAGTCCCGGGCGGTTTCGCCCGGCCAGCGACCCCAGGGCCTGAGGCGGGGCGTGGCCGGCGCGGATCATCGGGTGCCCGGCCTGGAACCGGGGTGGCCCTCGCGGCCCCCAGCGTTCCGCGGCCTCGCCGGGCGCCCCTCCTGCCGTCTCCGCCGGCGCGGAACCCGGTGTGCGCATCGCCCGACCCGCCCCTTCTGCCGGCGCCGGGCGCGCCGCACCGCCAGCCGGCCCGCCTGCGCCTGTGACCGCCGCCACCCC
>NZ_JACADR010000607.1 GCF_016106005.1 Roseomonas rosulenta | reverse complement strand
AGGTCGGAATCGGCCATCGCCTCGGCCACCGCGGCCTCGAGGCGCGCGGCGAGGGGTTCCGGCAGGCCGGCCGGCGCGCCCACGGCGATCCAGGACAGCGCCTCGAATCCCGGATAGGTGGCGGCGACAGGCGGCAGGCCCGGCGTCTGCGCGACCGGCTGCAGCGACGTGACCGCGATCCCGCGCGCCAGCCCGCCGGCGAGCGTGGCGCGCGCGGTCGGCAGCCCGTCGACCAGCAGCTGAACGCGGCCGGCGATCAGGTCGCGCTGCGCCTCCGGGCTGCCGCGGTAGTGCACGAACTCGCAGCGCGCGCCGATCTCGCGCATCAGCCAGGCGGTGGCGAGATGCGGAACCACCCCCGCGCCGCCGGTGCCGCACAGGGGTGGCTGCGGCTGCGCGCGCACCCAGTCGGCGAAACCGGCCAGCGTTTCCGCCGGCACCGAGGGATGCACCAGCAGCACCCCGGGAAAGGACGCGAAATGGCTGATCGGGGTGAAGTCCCGCGCCGGGTCGAAGCCGAGGTCGCGATAGAGATGACGGTTGATCGCGACGGTTGCCGCCAGCAGCGTGCCGAGTGTCGTGCCATCCGGCGCGGCGCGGGCGAGGGCGGCGGCCGCCAGGTTGCCCGCCGCGCCGGGGCGGTTCTCCACCACGATGGCGCGGCCCAGCAGCGACGAGAGGCGCTCCGCCAGCAGCCGCGTCAGCATGTCCGGACCGCTGCCCGGGGGCAGGCCGACCAGCCAGCGGATCGGGCGGGCGTCGCGCGGCGCCTCCTGCGCGGCGAGCGGCGCGGCGAGCGCGACGGCCGCGATGGCCGCCAGCAGCAGGCGGCGCATGGTCACGCCGCCTG
>NZ_JACADR010000606.1 GCF_016106005.1 Roseomonas rosulenta | reverse complement strand
GCCGTCGAGCCGCCCGGCGAAGAAGGCCTCGGCGGCGGAGAGCGGGTCCTCCGGCGCGGCGGTCGGCGGCAAGGGCTGCGCCTGGAAGGCCTGAACCGGCGCGCCGCGCGGCAGCCCGGCCGGCGGGCCGCGCGTGGCGCCGCCGTCGAGCAGCCTCTGCAGCACCTCCTGCTGGCCTGGCGGCAGGCCGGGCAGCGGCGCGCCGTTCGGCAGCACCGAAGGAAGCGTCGGCGGCGCCAGAAGCGGCGATCCGCCGGGCATGGACTGCGCCAGGACCTCCGGCCCTGCCAGCAGCGAAGCCAGCAGGGGAAGCAGCAATCGACAGCGGCGCAGCGGGCCAAACATCGGCGGGGCGGGGCTCTCCCGAGAACGTCAGACGGCAATGTCGTCGCCTATTTACAACTTATTGGTGATTCTGCCTATTGTCTGTGTTCATTCGCGGAGCCTGAGGTGACGCGCAGCGCCGTCCTGGCCGAGACAGTGCCCCGGCCGCCGGTTTCCCGTGGCCGCCGCTGGCTGCTGGCCGATGCGGCGTGGCGGCTCGGCCCGCGGGCGGTGGCGCTGTTCGCCTGGCATCAGCTGCTGCTGCGCCTTGGCCTGGTGCGGCGCGCCCTGGAGCAGGGTCCGATCCGATGGGCGCATCCGGTCGGTTCCCGTGCCGCCGACCCCCTGCACTCCGGGGCAGGCCCTGCCTGGCCGCTGGAGCCGTGCAGCGACGGCAAGCGACCCGGCGATGCACCAGATGAGGCTCCCCTGCCGACGCAGCCCGGCGGAACGTGTGACGCGCCCGCGTCGCGGCGCGGCGCCGCGGGCCTGCGCCCGGGCCCGCCGCTGGCACCCGACGCGCCCG
>NZ_JACADR010000605.1 GCF_016106005.1 Roseomonas rosulenta | reverse complement strand
GATCGCCGACACCTCCACCCTCTCGCCCGTCGCGGCGCGCGGCTTCGCGCGGCAGGCGGCGGCGCGCGGCTGCGCCTATCTCGATGCGCCGGTCTCGGGCGGCGCGGCGGGGGCCGCGGCGGGCAGCCTCGCCATGATGGTGGGGGGCGAGGCCACCGCGCTCGATGCAGCGCGGCCGGTGCTGGAGCGGCTCGCCACCCGAATCCTGCATATCGGCGCCTCGGGCGCGGGGCAGGTGGCGAAGCTTGTGAACAACCTGATGGTGGCGACCAACCTGGTGGTGGCGGGCGAGGCCTTCCGCCTTGGCGCGCGCGCCGGCGTGCCGCCCGAGGCGCTGCTGCCGGTGATCAACGGCGCCACGGGGCGTTCCGCCGCCACCGAGGTGAACTGGCCGCGCTGGATCGCCTCCGGCCGCTTCGATTCCGGCTTCACGGCGGGGCTGATGCGCAAGGATGTGCGCCTGGCGCTCGGCCTCGCGGAAGCGGTCGGCGCGCCGCTCGACGCCACCGCGCGCGCCGCCGCGGCCTGGGAAGGCCTCGCCGCCGCCGTGCCCGACGATGCCGACTTCAACCGGCTCGCCGCCGCGATCCTGGAGGGGAACACGCCATGACCGCGCAGGCCGCGCTGGTGCAGGGCATCGCCGCGCTGCTCGGCGGGCGCATGGGCTCGCTGGTGGATGGGGAGATCGTTCCCGGCGGGGGCGCGCCCGTGGCGCTGACCGACCCGGCGACGGGGGCTGCGCTGCTCGACTACGCGGCCGCCGATGCCTCGCTGGTGGCGGCGGCCTGCGCCGGCGCGGCGCGCGCCCAGCGCGACTGGATGGTGTTGTCCGCCGCCGAGCGCGGGCGGCGGCTCTGG
>NZ_JACADR010000604.1 GCF_016106005.1 Roseomonas rosulenta | reverse complement strand
GCTCTCGCCCGGCCTCGCGCGCGCCGCGGAGCGGCTCCTGCTGGGCGGCGCGGCGCGGCGGCTGCGCAGGGCGCTGCGCCGATGACCGCGCCGCGCTTCAGCATCGTCACCCCCTGCCTCAACCGCGCCGCCACCATCGGCGCGGCGATCCAGAGCGTGCTGGCGCAGCGCCATCCATCCTTCGAGCACATCATCGTGGATGGCGGGTCGACCGACGGCACCGCCGAGGTGCTGGCGCGCTTCCCCCACCTGGTCGTGGTGCGCGAGCCCGACCGCAACCTGTACGATGCGCTCAACAAGGGCCTCCGGCGCGTGCGGGGCGAGCTGGTCGGGTTGCTGAACAGCGACGACCTCTATGCCCCGGGCGCCTTCGCCGCCGCCGAGGCTGCGCTGGCCGACCCTGCGCTGGACCTGGTGATCGGCGCCGCCGAGTTCTTCGCCACCGAGGACGGGCGCGACATCACGCTGCGCCGCCTGGCGGGCGAGGCGGCGGTCGGGCTGAGCGAGGCGAACGCCATCGGCAACGTCACCACCATGAACGCCGCGATCTACCGCCGCGCGCTGTTCGACCGCGTGGGGTTCTTCGACGACCGCTTCCCGCTCGCCGCCGACAAGGATTTCTGGCTGCGCCTGGTGCTGGCGGCGCCGCGCCACCGCGTGATCCCGGACACCATCATCCGCTACCGCAGCCATGCCGGCTCGCTGACCTTCGCGGCGGGCGACCTGCGCGACAAGCTGTCGCGGCACCTGCTGGATCTCGCGCGGGTGCGCCTGGCGGAATCGCCGCCCGGATCGCCGGCGCGCGCGGCCTATCGCCGCTGGCACGCCTGGGCGGCGGGCTACCGCGCGGCGCTGCAGGC
>NZ_JACADR010000603.1 GCF_016106005.1 Roseomonas rosulenta | reverse complement strand
TACTCGCCTGACGGGAGAGGTGCGCCCACCGCACGACCGGCGGGCTCGAAGACGACCCCCAAGGCCGCTTCCAGGACACCGCCACATCTTCATCAGCCGATCACGCAGGTTTCGCAGAGCTCTCCATGGGAGCACGGAACGATCATCAAGCCAGTCGACGGTGATGAGTTCGATGCCGATCTTTTGGTGTTTGTGGACCCAGTTGAGAACTGGACGGCTGCGGAGTACGTCAAGCAACTCGGAGCTGCGTTTGCAGCCAGTGGAGTCTATAAAGATAAATATAAGACGTGGGATTATTGTGTAACAATCACTTATTGTGGTGAACGAAAGATCGATCTTGCGCCATGCGTGATGGGCCGCCTTCGATCCAATCACCTGGAGGTTTGCAATCGAACTACGGATAGCTTTGAGCAAAGCGAGCCTGTCGAATTCACGCAGTGGCCGAAGCGCCAGAATGGCTATTCCGGTTCAAACTCATTCCGTAAAATTACGCGGCTACTAAAATATCTTCGCGACATTAAGACCACATTTACCTGTCCGTCAGTCCTTCTTACGACTCTTCTCGGAATGCAAATTTCTCGTCGCGATCAAGGAAGCGATGAGTTTACCGACGTTCCGACCACGCTTCGTACCGTGATGCAGAGGCTTGATGATTGGCTTCAAGCACGTCCATTCAAACCAAGGGTCGAAAACCCTTCGCTCCCGACGGAAGATTTCGCTGCTTCCCTTACTCAGATGGACGCCTCCAGAAACCCCTCGCCCTGAAGCCGTTCGGCTGATTCACTGACGCGGATTGGCGCGGGGGATGGCGATGGTTCGGCAGCCGGGGTTCTTCGACGTGGAGGAACGGCTGCGGGAGTTGT
>NZ_JACADR010000602.1 GCF_016106005.1 Roseomonas rosulenta | reverse complement strand
CTATGCTGGATCGCGCGACGGACCGCCTCTGTCGTGCGGGCGCAGCCGTGAAGAACCTGCCCCATAGCGCATCCCTCCATGCCAGGGAGAAGACTGCACCACCAAAGCCCGGGACCAAACATCTAGTGCCCGGCGCTGGTCCTGCCAGTCGGCGGGAATGCGAGTGTCCTGCAGCAGGCGTGAGGCCATCAGGTTCGTGGGCTGGCAGCCGCCGAGGATGGCGTCAACGATGTCTGGCAGCAGCCAGGCGAGGCGCACCAGCCGCGTCGCGTAGGACTGCGAGATGCCCGGTCCGCCGCGACCGCCGTCAGGCTCGGCGCGCTGCCCCGCCATCTCGAAGCCCTCCTCCAGGGCCAGCACGGTGTAGGTTTTGCCGTGCCACTCCCGCAGCAGGGTCCAGCCGGGCTTGAGGCGTGGCGTTGATCTCAGCGCCTTCAGCGCCCCGGCAAGTCGGGGACACGCAACCGACGATGCCAATACATCACGGTGGGCATCTGACACTGGTTGCCAGCCAGCCTTTACGGGTTGTCCGCTACGGTTCGAATTCCCCTCTCCTGCTGCTCAGCGTGACCCGCAAGTCGGGATGAGAAAGACGACGACCATAGTGAACCGCCGAATGTGCGGGGCTGCGGCATGCGCCTTGGGCACGCGGTGTGTCAGCCGCGCGCAGACGGCTTGGCCGCTCGGCCGGCCGGTCCGCGCGATCTGCCCTACCGCGCCAAGCCCGGTCGTGTCCCGCAGCGTGGTGTAGGAGCGCCCTGGTCTCCTGAGCGGGTATGAGCTGCGTTCAGTCTGCCACGGCGGGCAGGCTGACATTGGGAGCATCGCTGATGGGGGCGAGCGTCTCAAGGCTCATGTAGCGGCGCTG
>NZ_JACADR010000601.1 GCF_016106005.1 Roseomonas rosulenta | reverse complement strand
TGTGAACGGCGGAGAGAAAGTCGGCCACTGGAGCGGCGGCGTGATGCTGCTGCGGGCGGAGTAAAACCCGTCCAGTGGTGGGCGTCCTACCTTGATGGATCAGGTTGGGGCGCCGGGAGATGTTCGTGGTGGAGACCTACGCGGCGGTCCGGCGGTTCGTGTTCATGGAGGGGCATAGTCGTCGGGAGGCGGCCCGGGTTTTTGGGTTGAGCCGGGACACGGTTGCCAAGATGTGTCGGTATTCTGCGCCGCCTGGGTATGTGCGGACGCGGCCGCCCGACAAGCCGAAGCTGGGTCTGCTGATGCCGGTGATCGAGGCGATCCTGGAGGCGGACCGGTCGGCGCCGCCCAAGCAGCAGCACACGGCCAAACGGATCTTCGAGCGGCTGCGCGACGAGCATGGCTATGGCGGCGGCTACACGGTGGTGAAGGATCATGTGCGGCGGCAGCGGGCGCGCGGGCGAGAGGTCTTCGTGCCGCTGTCGCATCCGCCGGGCCATGCGCAGGTGGATTTCGGCGAGGCGGTGGCGGTGATCGGCGGGGTTCGCCAGAAGGTTCACTTCTTCTGCCTGGACCTGCCGCAGTCGGACGCCTGCTTCGTGAAGGCCTATCCGCGGGAGACGACGGAGGCGTTCCTCGATGGGCACGTCTGTGCCTTCGCGTTCTTTGGCGGCGTGCCGAGGTCGATCCTGTACGACAACCTCAAGCTGGCGGTGGCCAGGATCTGCGGCGACGGCAAGCGCGAGCGGACGCGGGCCTTTACCGGGCTGGTCAGCCACTACCTGTTCCAGGATCGGTTCGGCCGGCCGGGCAAGGGCAACGACAAGGGCAAGGTGGAGGGGCTGGTGAAGTTCGCCCGCTCCAACTTCCTG
>NZ_JACADR010000600.1 GCF_016106005.1 Roseomonas rosulenta | reverse complement strand
GACCTGTGCTCTTCCGGTCCGCCGCGCCGGACGATGCGGCCGTGCAGCATTTCGGCGGCATGGCGCTGCTGCGCCTGGGGCGCCTGCCGGATGCGCTGGCCGCGCTCGGCCGCGCCGCCGCGCCGGCCTCCGCACCCACCGCCTGGATCGTCGCCCTGGGCAACGCCGCCGCCATGGCACGCCAGCCCGAGGTTGCCGAGGCGGCCTTCCGCCGCGTGCTCGAGCGCGAGCCGGCCAATGCCGTCGCGCTGCTCAACCTCGGCATCCTGCTGACCGACCGTGGCGCGCTGGCCGAGGCGCGGGAGGCGATCGCCGCCTCGCTCGCCGCGCGGCCCGCCCATCCCGGCGCGCTGATGGCGCTGGGCAATGCGCTGGACAAGGCGGGAGACACCGCCGCCGCCGCACAGGCGTGGCGCGACGCCATCGCCGCGCGGCCCGACTTTGCCCAGGCCAGGGCCAACCTTGGCGGCGCGCTCGCCGCGCTCGGCCAGCCCGCCGAGGCGGAGGCGATGCTGCGCGAGGCGCTCGCCCTCGATCCCCGGCTCCTGCTGGCGCGGCAGCGCCTCGGGGAGCTGCTGCTCGGTCTCGGCCGCGCGCAGGAGGCCGAGGCGGCGCTGCGCGAGGTCACCACCGCCGAACCCCGCGCCGCCACGGCGCAGAACAGCCTCGGCCTGGCGCTGCGCGAACTCGGCCGGCTGCCCGAAGCACTCACCGCCTTCCGCTCGGCCGTCGCCGCGCAACCCGACCTGCCGGAGGCGCATGCCAACCTGGCGCTGCTGCTGGCCTGGCTCGGCGACGGGCCGGCGGCGCGCGGCGCGGCCGATCGCGCGGTGGCGCTGGCGCCGCAGGATGATCGCGCCCGGCTGGCCGCCGC
>NZ_JACADR010000060.1 GCF_016106005.1 Roseomonas rosulenta | reverse complement strand
CGGGGCCGTCACCCCTTCGCCCGCGCCGCTGCGCGCCGCGCGCGCGCTGCGGCGCGGCGCGGGGCGCGCGGCCTCGGTGATGGCGCATGTGGCGGGCTGGACCTATCTCGCCTGCGCCATCTTCATCACCTTCGACATCGTCGCGCGCGCCTTCCTCGGCTTCTCCTCCCAGGCAACGGTGGAGGTGACCGGCTACATGCTGGCGGGGGGGATCGCCTGGGGGCTCGCGCATACGCTGATTCGCCGTGCGCATATCCGCGTCGATGTCTTCGCCAACCGCCTGCCGGTGCGGCTGCGCGCACCGCTGCATGTGCTCTCGCTGCTGCTGCTGACCATGCTCGGCGTGCTGATCGCCTGGTCGGCCTGGGAGTTGGTGGAGGAGAGCGCGCTGTTCGACGCGCACGACAATTCCGCGCTGCGCATCCTGATGGTCTGGCCGCAGGGCATCTGGGCCTTCGGCATCTCGGCCTTCGTCGTCACCTGCTGCGTGCTGCTGCTGGAGGCGGTGCTGACGCTGGCGGCGGGGCAGGGCGCGGCGCTGGATGGGCTGCTCGGGTCCCGCACGCTCGAGGACGAGACGGAGGAAGCGCTGGAGGCGGTGGCCATGGCGCATGAGGGCGAGGCCAAGGTGCCGTGATCGCCATCGTCTTCCTGCTCGCGCTGCTGGGTGTCACCGTCTTCGCCACCGCCACCACCGGCCAGGCGGTGCCGGTCGCCGAGATCCTGATGCTGGTCGCGGTCTTCGTCGTCTTCTTCGGCTCGGGCGTCTACATCGCGGCGGTGCTGGGCGCGCTCGGCGTGTTGACCGGCTTCATCTTCTCGGACCGGCCGTGGTGGGCCTTCCTGGGGCAGACCCTGTGGGGGCCGTCCAGCAACTTCGTGCTGGTGGCGGTGCCGCTGTTCCTGCTGATGGGCGAGATCCTGCTGCGCGCGGGCCTGTCGGACCGGCTCTACAAGGCGCTGAACGTCTGGCTGAACCGCATGCCGGGCGGGTTGCTGCACACCAACATCGTCTCCTGCGCGGTGTTCTCGGCCATCAGCGGATCCTCGGTCGCGACCGCCGCGACCATGGGCTCGGTCGCGCTGCCCTATTTCCAGGACACCAGGTACAGCCAGCGCATGGTGCTGGGCTCGCTCGCCGCGGGCGGGGCGCTGGGCAACCTGATCCCGCCGGGGATCACCTTCATCATCTACGGGCTGATCACCGAGACCTCGGTGGGCGCGCTCTACATCGCCGCCATCATTCCCTCGCTGCTGGTGACCGGGCTGTTCATCCTGGTGATCCTGGCGCATGGCCTGCGCCACCCGATGGAGAAGCCGCCGCCGCTACCGATCGCGATGAAACTGCGTGCGCTGGTGGACCTGGTGCCGACGGTGCTGCTGATCCTGCTCGTGCTGGGCTCGATCTATGGCGGCTTCGCGACACCGACGGAGGCCGCCGCGCTCGGCGTGGTGGGTGCGGCCTTCTTCGCCGCGCTCGAGGGCAAGCTGAACCTGCGGATGCTGAACGCCTCGGCCGAGGCGACCGCGCGCAACACGGCGCTGCTGGGGCTGATCCTGTTCGGCGCCTACCTGCTCAACTACATCCTGACCATCATCAACGTGCCGCAGGCGCTCTCGGCGCTGATCGCCGGGCTGCCGATCCCGCCCTGGGGGATCATGCTGTGCATCATCATGCTCTATGTCGCGCTCGGCACCTTCATGGAGGGCTTCTCCATGATCATCACCACGGTGCCGGTGGTCTTCCCGATCGTGGTGGCGCTGGGCTACGACCCGATCTGGTTCGGCGTGATCGTGACCATGCTGGTGGAGATCGCGCAGATCAGTCCGCCCGACGGCACGGTGATGTACGTGCTGCAGGGCATGCGCAAGCGGCCCGGGCCGATCACCGATGTCTTCGTGGGCGTGATGCCCTTCCTGGCCGTCTATCTCCTGGCGGTCGTCCTGCTCATGGTCTTTCCCGGCATGGCGCTGTGGCTGCCATCCGTGATGGGCTGACATTTCGAACGGAATTCCGCGCGTGAGCACAGACACCGCCCGCCCCGTCCGCATCGCGGTCGACATCGGGGGCACCTTCACCGACCTGCAGATCCTCGATGCGCGCCAGGGCATCGCGCGCGCCTGGAAGACCCCGACCACGCCGGAGGATCCCTCCATCGGCCTGCTGCGCGGCGTGGGCGAGGCCGCGGAGCGCTTCGGCTTCGCGCTGTCGGATGTGGGGTTACTGCTGCATGGCACCACCATCGCGACGAATGCGGTGCTGGAACGGAGGCTGTCGCGCGGCGTGCTGCTCACCACCGCGGGCTTCGAGGATGTGCTCGAGATCAACCGCCATGTCCGGCGCGACATCTACGGCCTCGCCCCTGATCCCTTCCCGGTGCTGATCCCGCGCGACCGGCGGCTCGGCGTGCCGGAGCGCCTGCGCGCCGATGGCAGCGCGGAACGGCCGCTCGACGAGGCGGCGATCCCCGCGCTGCTGGATCGAATCGCCGCACTGGGCGCGGAGTGCGTCGCCGTTTCGCTGCTGCACGCCTATGCCAACCCGGCGCATGAGCAGCGCCTGGCGGCGATGATCCGCGCCGCGCGGCCGGACCTGCCGGTCTCGCTCTCCTCCGACATCTCGCCCGAGATCCGCGAATACGAACGCACATCGACCACCGTGCTGAACGCGCTGCTGGTGCCGGTGGTGAAGGCCTATCTCGACAGGCTGGAAGCACGGCTCGGGGAGGGCGGCTTCCATCCGTTGGTCTTCCTCGTGCAGTCCAATGGCGGCGTGTGCAGCCTGCGCATGGCGGCGGAACAGCCGGCGCGGCTGCTGCTGTCCGGCCCCTCGGGCGGGGCGCTGGCGGCGGGACGGCTCGCCGCGCTGCTGGCCCGGCCGAACCTGGTGGCGGTGGACATGGGCGGGACGTCCTTCGATGTCTCGGTCGTGCAGGAGGGCCGCGTGGCGGTCATCACCCAGGGCGAGATCGACCGCCTGCCGGTGCGCCTGCCGATGGTCGAGATGCGCACCATCGGCGCCGGCGGCGGGTCGATCGCCGCGGTCGATGCGGGCGGTCGGCTGACCGTCGGCCCGCGCAGCGCGGGCGCGCGCCCGGGCCCGGTCGCCTATGGGCGCGGGGGCACGGAACCCACCGTCACGGATGCGAACCTGGCGCTCGGCCGGCTCGATCCCGACTTCTTCCTCGGCGGGATGATGAAGCTCGACATGCCGGCCACGCGCGCGGCGCTGGAGGCGCGCGTCGGCACGCCCCTCGGCCTGTCGGTCGAGCAGGCGGCGGAGGGCATGCTCACCGTCACCAACGCGAACCTGGGCGCGGCGATCCGGCTCTCGCTGTTCGAGAAGGGGCTCGACCCGCGCGACTTCTGCCTGCTCTCCTTCGGCGGCGCCGGCGGGCTGCATGCGACCGAGGTGGCGGCGGAGCTGGGCATCAGCGAAGTGGCCTTCCCGCGGGAGCCGGGCACGCTTTCGGCCTATGGCATCCTGTTCTCGGATCTCACGCAGGACATCGCGCGTTCGCGCGTGATGCGCGCGTCGCCCGCGAACCTGGCCCACATCGCGGAGGCCATCGCCGCGCTGCGCACCGAGGCCGATGCGCGCCTCGCGCAGGACGGCATCGCGCCCGAGCGCCGCCGCGTCACCATCGCCGCCGACATGCGCTACCATGGCCAGGCCTTCGAACTGCTGGTGCCCTGGGGCGAGGTGAGCACGCCCGATGCGGGCGACCTGGCGGCGCTGGTCGAGGCCTTCCACGCCATGCACCGCCAGCGCTTCTCCTACGCCAACCCCGGCGATCCGGTAGAGATCGTGACGCTGCGCGCCATCGCCACCGGGCTGCTCGACAAGCCCGAGCCCGGCGACCCGCCGCCCGCCGATCGCCCGGCGCTCAAGGGCACGCGCCGCGCCTTCGAGACCGGCGCCTGGCGCGACATCCCGGTCTGGGACCGCGAGGCGATGACCGCCACCGACACCATCGAAGGCCCCGCCATCGTCGACGAAGCCTTCGCCACCCATTGGATCACGCGTGGCTGGACGGCGCGGCTCGGCGCCGCGGGCACGCTGATTGCCCGTCATGCAACGAAGGGTGAGACGCCATGACGCTCGGCCCCATCGAGATCGAGGTCATCCGCAACGCGCTGACCGCCGCGGCGGCCGAGATGGACATCACCATCTGGCGCACCAGCCGCAGCACCATCGTGCGGGAACTGCTGGACTACTCCACCGCGGTGTTCGATGCCGAGGGCAACAACGTCGCGCAATCGGCGCGCATCCCGCAGCACCTGAACTCCATGGGGGCGGCGCTGCGCACGCTGCTCGACCGCTTCGTGGTGGCGGATGAGTGGGGCCCGGACGATGTGGTGGCCACCAACGACCCCTATTGCGGCGCGCAGCACCTCAACGACGTGCTGGTCTTCAAGCCGGTGATGCATGAGGGCCGGCGCGTCGCCTATGTCGGCGCGCTGTGCCACCACATCGACATGGGGGGCATGGCGCCGGGCTCCTATGCGGCGACCGCGACGGAGGTGTTCCAGGAAGGGCTGCGCATCCCGCCGCTGAAGCTGATCGAGAACGGGCGGCTCAACCGTGCCGTGTGGGAGATGATCGGCCAGAACGTCCGCAAGCCGGCGCTGATGCTGGGCGACCTGCAGTCGCAGTTGGCGAGCCTCGAGGTCGGCGCGGCGTCCATCCGCCGGCTCGCGGAGCGCTACGGTGCTGAGGGCATCACGGAGGCGACCGCGCGCATCCTCGACATGAGCGAGGCGGCGATGCGCGCGGCGATCCGCGCCATGCCCGACGGGCGCTACGAGTTCGAGGATTTCCTCGACGATGACGGCATCTCGGGCGAGCCGGTGCGGCTGCACGCCGTGGTCACCGTGCAGGGCGACGAGATCGCGGTGGACCTGACCGGCTGCGCCGACCAGCAGCGCGGGCCCATCAACTGCACGCCGGCCATGTCGAACTGCGCCGTCTACTACGCCATCATCGCCGCGACCGACGGCGCCATGCCGGCCAATGCCGGCTGCTACCGGCCGATCCGCATCACGCATCGCGAGGGTAGCGTGACCAATTGCCGCGCGCCGGCCTCGGTCGCGCATCGCGTCGCGGTGTCGCATCGCCTCGCGAACGTCATGTTCGGCTGCCTGCACCAGGCGCTGCCGGACCGGATGCCGGCCGCCTACTACGGCGGATCCTACGTCGCGACCTTCCAGACCGAGGGCGCCGACGGATCGCGCGAGGTGCTGGTCGAGATCGAGATCGGCGGCACCGGCGCCGCCCCCGGCAAGGACGGCGTCAACGCCTGGTCCTTCGGCATGCACAACAACGCCAATATCCCGGTCGAGATGATCGAGAGCCAGATGCCGCTCAGCATCACGCGCTACGGGCTGCTGCCGGGCTCGGGCGGGGTGGGGGCGCACCGCGGTGGACTCGGGCTGTATCGCGAATGGCGGGTGGACAGCCCGGCCGGCGTCTTCACCGCGAACATGGATCGCTTCCGCTTCCCGCCCTATGGGCTGGCGGGCGGTGGGCCGGGCAGCCTCGGGCGCCTGGTGCGCATCCGTGATGGTGTCGAGACACCCATCGCGCCGAAATCCGACGGCGTGCGGCTGGTGCGGGGCGATATCGTGCGCCTCGAGACCTCCGGCGGCGGCGGCTTCGGCGATCCGGCGGCGCGCGATGCGGCGGCGGCGGCGCGCGACCGCGAATTCGGCTACGTCACGTGACCTTCGACCCCGCCGCGCACCGCATGGTGCCGGAGCAGCGGTGGTTCGAGGACTTCACGCTCGGCGAGCGCTTCGTGCTGCCCAGCCGCACCATGACGGAGGCGGTCTTCCTCGCCTTCCAGGCAGCCTCGGGCGACAACCACCCGGTCCACTACGATGTGGAATACTGCCGCGCGCGCGGCATGCCGCACATGCTGGCCCACGGCTTCCAGGTGGCGATCCAGACCGCCGCCGGCGCAGGCATCTTCCCGCACCTGGTCGAGGAGTCGCTCAAGGGCTTCCTCGAGCAATCCTCGCGCTTCCTCCACCCGGTCTTCGTCGGCGATACGCTCTACGCCGCCCTCGAGGTGGACGAGCTCACGCCGCAGCGCACCACCGGCGTGCTCGGCCTGCGCAGCACTGTGCACAACCAGAAGGGCGTGCTGGTGATGGATGGCCGGCAGCGCTACCTGCTGCGCCGCCGAGCCTGACTTCACGGCCCGCGCCGCGCGCGCCACACTGCGCGGCACGGAGGAACCCCATGGCCCGCATTCCCTATGCCGACACCGCGCATCCCGACCATGTCGAGGCGGCAGGCGCGATCCGCGCATCCCGCAAGAAGATCGGCCACCTGCACCGGATGCTGCTGCACGCGCCGCCGATCGCTGCCGGCTGGATCGGCATGTTCGACGCCATCCGCTGGAAGTCCACCCTGCCGGGGCGGCTGCGGGAACTGGTGATCTGCCGCATCGCCGCGATCAACGGCGCCTCCTATGAGTGGGAGGCGCATGCGCCGATCGCGCTGGCCGAGGGCGCGACCCAGGCCCAACTGGATGCGCTGAAGGACTGGCAGGCGAGCGACGCCTTCGACGCCACCGACCGCGCCGCGCTCGCTTATTGCGACGCGATGACGAAGCAGGTGCATGTGCCCGATGACGTTGCGCACGCCGTGCGCGAGATCTTCCCGCCGCGGCAACTGGTGGAGCTGACCGCCACCATCGCCGGATACAACTGCGTCTCCCGCGTGCTCGAGGCGCTGGAGATCAACGGTGCGGACGTGCTGCCGCCAGACGCCTGATCGTCGGCGGAATCGACACCGGCGCATCACGCCGCCCGGCGCCCGGCCGCCGCGGATCGGGCGCTACTCCGCCGAGCGCAGCCCGGCGGCCTCGATCAGCGTTCGGAACTTCTCGGACTCACTGCGGCTGAAGGCGGTGAAGTCCGTGCGGTTGCGATACAGGATGGGCTGCGCCACGCGCGCCATGCCGGCCACCACCTCGGGGTTGCGGATGGCGCGTTCGCAGGCCGCTTCGAGGCGCGCCATCGCCGCCTCGGGCGTGCCGGCGGGTGCGTAGAGCCCCGACCAGATCGTGTAGACTAGGTCGTAGCCTGCCTCGCGCATGGTCGGCGTGTCGGGGAAGTCGGGATTGCGCCGCTCGGTCAGGAAGGCGATCGGGTGCAGCTCGTATTGCCGGATCAGCAGGGTCTGGTCGGTGAACAGCTGCACCTGGCCCTGCTGGAAGGCCAGCATCACCTCGCCCGAGCCGCGATAGGGGATGTGGTTCATCTCGATGTTCGCGAGCCGCATGAAGGCGACGTTCGAGATGTGCGGGATCGACCCCGCGCCGGTCGAAGCGAAGGGAAAGCCCTGGCCCTGGGCGCGTGCTCGCGCGACCACGTCGGCGACCGTGCGCAGCCCCGACGTCCTCGGCGTCATCATCACCACCGGGCTGTCGGCCACCTGGCAGATCGCCACCAGATTCTCGAGCCCGTAGCCCAGCCCGCGCCGGAAATGCGGCTGGATGGCAATGGGCCCGACAGGGGAGAACAGAATCGTCTGGCCGTCGGGGCGCGCGCGCGCGACCTCGGCCGTCCCGATTGTGCCGCCGGCGCCGGCAACGTTGCGCACCACCACGGGCTGGCCGAGCGCCGCGCCCATCTCGTTCTGCATCATGCGGGCGACGATGTCGGTGGGGCCGCCCGCGGCGAAGTTCACGATCATCTGCACCTGTGCCAGAGCAGGTGCAGCGGGTCCCAACAGCACCGCGACGATCGCGGCCAGCAAACGTGTCATGCGCTTCCTCCCGCCCGTCGTGACGCGGGCCGGTGGGAAGCCTAGGGCCGGCGGCGCCGGCGGTGGAAGCCCGCCGTCAGGCGAGCCGCGCCGCGCCGCCCAGTGCGCCCGCCATCATCGCGAGGGCGGCGAGGTCGCGCAGCTGGTCGGCATTGGCGAGCGGCACGCGCAGCAGCGTGCCGCCATGGCCGCGCAGGTGCAGCTCGGCGCCCTTGGCCGACTGCAGCAGCGCGACCGAGCTCAGATCTTCCGTGGACCGGGGGGTGGACGCCAGGTCGGTCATTTTCGCCCTCTCCGACAGGATCGTCGCGGTTTGCGACACCCCTACAGAAGCGCAGGAAGCCTTGCCGCACGGTTAACGCCACACCTTGCCCCGGCGGATTTTGCGCCGCAGCATGGTGGCACGACGAAGGAGCCCGCCATGCCACGCATCGACGCCGACCGCTTCCTGCGCGACCTGAACGAGCTGCGGCAGATCGGCGCCTACAAGACCGGCGTGCACCGCCCGACCTACTCCCCGCAGGACATGGAAAGCCGCCGTTGGCTGATGGAGCGGCTGACGGAATGTGGGCTCGAGGCCAGCATCGACGGCATCGGCAATGTCTATGGCCGCCACAAGGGCCCCGGGCCGCACCTGCTGGTGGGCAGCCATATCGAGAGCCAGAACCAGGCCGGATGGCTCGACGGCGCGCTCGGCGTCATGGCGGGGGTGGCGCTGGCGCGCGCGGGCCTGCCGGTCGATGTCGCGGCCTTCGCCGACGAGGAAGGGCATTTCGAGGGCGGCTTCCTCGGCAGCCGCTCGATCATTGGCGAGTTGGCGGAAGACGAGATCGACCGCTCGCGATCCCGCAACGACGGCCAGCCCTTGCGCGATGCGCTGGCGGCGGCGGGCCTCGCCGGCAAGCCGCGCATGCAGCTCGAAGCCGGTCGCCACAAGGGCTTCTTCGAGATGCATATCGAGCAGGGCACGCAGCTCGAAAGTGCCGGGCTTCGCGTCGGCGTGGTGACCGGCATCGTCGCCATCTGGCAGTGGCTGATCCGCTTCGAGGGCCAGCAGGACCACGCCGGCGGCACCACCATGGCGGAACGGCGCGACGCGGGGCTTTCCGCCGTGCGGCTGCTGGCGGCGATCGATGCGGAGTTCCCGCGCGTGTGCGGCACGCGTTCGACCTGGACGACGGGGCGCATCACGCTTGAGCCCGGCGCGCCCTCCATCATCCCCGGCAGCGCGGAGGTGCTGTTCCAGTTCCGCGACGTGAGCGTGCCGGTGCTCGAGCGGATGGAGGCGACGCTGCGCGCGCTGGTCCAGGAGAGCAACCGGCGCGAGAAATGCCCCGCCACGCTGGTCCAGAAATCCCGCGCCACGCCGGCGATCTGCGACCCGGCGATGATGGCCGCCCTCGATGCCGCGGCGCAGGCGGAAGCACCCGGGGCCTGGACGCGCATGCCCTCCGGCGCCGGGCACGATGCGCAGTATATCGCCAAGCGCATGCCGGTCGCGATGCTGTTCACGCCCTCGATCGGCGGCATCAGCCACCACTGGGCGGAGGACACCAAGGAGGAGGACCTGGCGCTGTGCTGCCAGGTGCTGGCCGATGCGGCGGAGCGCTACCTCGCGGCGTGATCCGCGTCACCGCGGCGGAAAGTTCCGGCAAGGATCGGCAAGCTCCGGCGATGGCGGCCGGCCATCGCCCTCGTCATGGTGCCGCCCGGGACGACGCCGCTGCGGCGCGCCTCGCACCACGGCAGGAGGGCTTCCATGACAACGGCCATCGCCTGGCCGCGCAAGACGCGCGAGCTGCACAACCACCACTTCGATTCGACCATGTGGAACGGTTTCGCCTTCCGCGACGACGACATCGTCATCGGCACCTACGCGAAATCCGGCACCACCTGGACCCAGCAGATCGTCGGCCAGCTGCTGAGCGGCGGCGCGCCTGACTTCGACGTGGCGACGGCCTCGCCCTGGGTCGACCTGCGCCTGCCACCGCGCGAAGAGAAGCTGCCGGCCATCGAGGCGCAGACGCACCGCCGCTTCCTCAAGACGCACCTGCCGGTGGACGCGCTGGTCTACTCCTCGCGCGCGAAATACATCTACATCGGGCGCGATGGGCGCGACGTGGTCTGGAGCCTGCACAACCACCACGCCAATGCGAATGCGCTGTGGTACCAGGCGCTGAACGACACGCCCGGCCGCGTCGGGCCGCCGATCGAACCGCCGCGCGGCACGATCCGCGAGTACTTCCTCGACTGGCTGACGCAGGACGGGCACCCCTTCTGGCCCTTCTGGGAGAACGTCCGCTCCTGGTGGGCGATCCGGCACCTGCCGAACCTGCTGATGCTGCATTTCGACGACCTCAAGGCGGACCTGCCCGGCCAGGCGCGGCGCATCGCCGCCTTCCTCGGCATCGACGTCGCCGAGGATCGCTGGCCGGCGATCCTCGAGCATTGCAGCTTCGACTGGATGAAGGCGCATGCCGCCAAGGCCGCCCCGCTCGGCGGGGTGTTCTGGGATGGGGGGGGCGCGACCTTCATCAACAAGGGCACGAATGGCCGCTGGCGCGACGTGCTGGCCCCGGCCGACTGCACCGCCTACGAGACGCTGGCGCGGCGCGAGCTCGGCGAGGCGTGCGCGCGCTGGCTGGCGGGCGGTGCGGGCGGCGACGCAGGCCTGGCCGCCTAGAGCCGATTCCGCTCGCCTCGGCTCGCTGCAACGCCTCCGGCCTGTTGTTGCGGCGAGCATCTTCACCCGATCAGTGATGCCACCTGATCGGGATCTGCTCTAACCCCCGGCAAGCGCGGGCATACGCGGCCGGCGCGGCTGGACTGGAAAGGAATAGAGCCGCTCCGCGCCGAGCAGGAAGGCCCGCCCGCCGCGCGGAAACAGCGTCGCGATCGCCGCGTCGCCGACATCGAGCCCGCCCGTATAGGCGCCGAAGGCCGGCATCAGCACGCGCTGGCCATCGGCAAGGAAGCAGGCGCGCGTGACGCTGCCGGCGCGCGTCGGCGCCGCGGCCTTGGGGTGCAGGTGCCCGGCGATCTCGGCGCCGGCGAAGCGCCCCGGCACCGGCACGTGGCGGAAGACGATGCGGCCCTCGGTCCAGGCCTCGGCCGCCAGGCCGGGCAGGCCGGCGGGGGCGGAAGGGTCGTGGTTGCCCGCGACCCAGACAGCCTCGAGCCCGGCCAGCGCATGGACCAGCGCGGCGCGCTCGCTCGCCGCCACGCGCGCGGCGCCCTCGTCGTCGTGGAAGGAATCGCCGAGGAACACCACGCGCTGCGGCCGGTAGCGGCGCAGCAGCGGCAGCAGGCGCGAAAGCGTCTCGCGCGTGTCGTAGGGCGGCACCAGTTGCCCGCGCGCGGCGAAGGCGCTGCCCTTCTCGAGATGCAGGTCAGCGACGCAGAGCAGCCGCCGCGCCGGCCAATGCAGCACGCCGGCGGGGTCGAGCATCAGCCGTTCGCCGGCGATGTGGATCGGCGCGGCAGACATCAGCCGGTCACCATGCGCGGCGCGGCGCGGCGCCATTTCGACCGGCGCCTCTCGCGCGCGACCGAGGTGCCGCGCACGGGCAGCGGGTCGGTGACCTCGGCCAGTGTCTCGGCGAAATGCTCCGCACCGTCGGTCGCATCCGCCACCAGCGCGGCGGCCTCGGCCAGCAGCGCGTCCTCCGCACCACCGGCGACCCATTCGCGCCCTTCCTCGATCAAGGCGGGCACCGCGAGGGGCGAGACGCGATCCAGCACGCGATGCCGGATGCGCCCCTTCACGCGTGAGAGCAGGGACGCGATGCGCGCGACGTCCGTGAGGCCCTGCGCGGCCTCGGCGCGCGTCGCGCGCAGCAGGATGTGGTCGGGCTGGTGGCGGCGCAGCACGTCGTAGATCAGGTCGGAATTCATCGTCATCTGGCGGCCCGATTTCTCCTGGCCGGGGTGGTTCTTCTCGAGCAGGCCGGCGATGGTCGCGACGTTGCGGAAGGTCCGCCGCAGCATCGAGGATTCCGCCAGCCATTCCTCCATCTCGTCGCCCAGGATGTCCTCGGCGAACAGCGATTCGACGTCGTGCGGCTCGAAGGCGGACCAGACGCACAGCACGTAGTCGGTACCGACATAGCCGAGCGGGCCGAATCCCATGCGGTCCATGCGCTTCGTCACCAGCATCCCCAGCGTCTGGTGCGCGAGGCGGCCTTCGAAGGTGTAGGCCACCAGGAACCACTTGCCGCCGCGCGGGAAGCTCTCGACCAGCAGGCCCTCGCGCGGCGGGAGTTCCGAGCGCAGGCGTTGCAGGCGCAGCCATTCGCGCACGGGGTCGGGCAGGTGCTTCCACCGGCGCGGGTCCGACAGGATGGCACGCACGCGCGCCGCCAGATGCGTGGTGAGCGGCATCCGCGCGCCGGCATAGACGGGCACGCGGGGTTCGCCCTCGCCGCCGCGGCTGACGATGACGGCGCCGGGGTCGATGCGTTCGTAGCGCAGCACCTGGCCGCCGAACAGGAAGCAGTCGCCGGGCTCGAGCGTGGAGACGAACCATTCCTCCACCTCGCCGACCAGGCCGCCGCCGCGGATGCGGACCTTGAGCATGGGTGTCTCGACGATGGTGCCGAGGTTCATGCGGAGTTGCCGCGCGACGGCGGTGCCGCGCACATGCACCAGGCCCTCGGCCTCGCGGAACAGCTTGCGGAAACGGTCATAGGCCTGCAGCGCATAGCCTCCATCCTCGACGAAGCGCAGCACGTCGTCGAAGTCGCGCCGCGGCAGCGCGGCATAGGGGCCGGCGCGCGTGACTTCGGCGTAGAGCGCATCCGGGTGGAAGGGCGCGGAGCACGCCATGGCGAGCACGTGCTGCGCCAGCACATCCAGCCCGCCGGGGCGCGGCGGCTCGCCGTCCAGCTCATGCGCGGCGACCGCCTCCGTCGCTGCGACGCATTCCACCACCTCGAAGCGGTTGGCCGGCACCAGCACGGCGCGGGAGGGTTCGTCCATGCGATGGTTCGCGCGCCCCACGCGCTGCAACAGCCGCGACACGCCTTTGGGCGCGCCCACCTGGATCACCTGGTCCACATCGCCCCAGTCGATCCCGAGGTCGAGCGAGGCCGTCGCCACTACGGCGCGCAGGCGTCCCTCGGCCATCGCGGCTTCCACCTTGCGGCGCAGGCCGATCTCGAGGCTGCCGTGATGCATGCCGATCGGCAGCGCGGCCTCGTTCAGCCGCCAGAGCGCCGCGAAGATCAGTTCCGCCTGCGCGCGGGTGTTGACGAAAACGATCGTGAGGCGTGCGTCGGTGATGCGGCGATAGATCTCGGGCGCCGAAGCCAATCCCATATGGCCGCCCCAGGGCAGCCGGCCTTCCGGCAATTGCAGGTCGAAGATCGGCGCCGCGCCGCCGCGCGTCTCCACCAGCCGCACCTCATCCGCCCGTGCGCTGGGCGACAGCCAGGCGCGCAGCGGCGTCGGATGCGCCACCGTGGCCGACAACCCGACCCGCCGCGCACCGGGCGCCAGCGTGGCCAGCCGCGACAGGCACAGCGCCAACTGGTCGCCGCGCTTGGTGCCGGCCAGCGCATGCGCCTCATCGACGATGATGGCGCCAAGGCCGCCGAAGAACGCAGGCGCATCGGGCAGCGAGAGCAGCAGCGTCAGGCTCTCCGGCGTGGTCAGCAGCATCTGTGGCGGGCGTTCGCGCTGCCGCGCGCGGCGGTTGGCCGGCGTGTCGCCGGTGCGGGTCTCGATGCGGATGGGCAGGCGCATCTGCTCGACGGGCAGGGTCAGGTTGCGCGCGATATCCACCGCCAGCGCCTTGAGCGGCGAGACATAGAGCGTGTGCAGCCCCTCGCGCGGATGCTTCGCCAGATCCACCAGCGAGGGCAGGAAGCCCGCCAGCGTCTTGCCGCCACCGGTCGGTGCCAGCAGCAGCACGTGCTCGCCGCGCTGCGCGGCCTGCAGCAGCGCGAGCTGGTGGGGCCGCGGCGTCCAGCCGCGCCCGGCGAACCAGCCGGCGAAAGGTTCTGGCAATGTTCTCATTCGCCGGCCAATATGGCGGCGGTTCATCGCGCCGGGAAGCCACCCATATGCGCCCCGTGAGCGCCCCCCATCCCGAGACCTGGCTGAAGGTCACCCCATCCGGATTGTTCTGCGAGCCGGGCGGATTCTTCATCGACCCGACGCGCGCGGTGGACCGCGCGGTGATCAGCCATGGTCATTCCGACCACGCACGGCCCGGCCACGCGCATGTGCTGGCGACGCGCGAGACGCTCGCCATCATGACGCAGCGGATGGGCGAGGGCAGGGCGGGGGAGACGCAGCAGGCGCTTGCACTCGGCGAGCCGCTCAGCATCAACGGCGTGCGGCTCTGGCTGCGTCCGGCGGGGCATGTGCTGGGATCGGCGCAGGTCTGCCTGGAATGGCAGGGCTCGCGCGCCGTGGTCTCGGGCGACTACAAGCGCCGCCGCGACCCGACCGCGGCGGGCTTCGAGCCCGAGCCCTGCGACGTCTTCGTCACCGAAGCCACCTTCGCCCTGCCGGTCTTCCGCCACCCGCCGGCGGAGGCCGAGATCGCACGCCTGCTGCGATCGGTCGCGCTGTTCCCGGAGCGCACGCATGTGGTGGGCTGCTACTCGCTCGGCAAATGCCAGCGGCTGGTGGCGATGCTGCGCGAGGCGGGGTGGGAACGTCCCATCCACCTGCATGGCGCGCATGTCGCGCTGTGCCGCGTCTATGAATCGCTCGGCGTGCCGCTTGGCGCGCTGCGCACGGCGACGGTGGCGAAGAAGGACGACCTCAAGGGCGCGATCGTGCTGGCACCACCCTCGGCGGTGGCCGACCGCTGGGCGCGGCGGCTTGCCGAACCCGTGGTCTGCGTCGCCTCCGGCTGGATGCGCGTGCGCCAGCGCGCCAAGCAGGGCGGGGTCGAACTGCCGCTGGTCATCTCCGACCATGCCGACTGGGACGAGCTGCTCGCCACCGCCGATGACGTGCAGGCCCCCGAGATCTGGGTGACGCACGGTCGCGAGGACGCGCTGATCCATGCGCTGGGGCAGCGCGGCATCCGCGGCCGCGCCCTGCACCTGGTCGGCCGCGGCGAGGAGGACGAGGGCGAGGAGCCCCCGCCCGCGCCATGAGCCTGCCCGCCTTCGCCGAACTGCTCGAACGCCTGGTCTTCACGCCGGGCCGCAACGCCAAGCTGGCGCTGCTCGCACGATGGTTCGCCACCCAGCCGGACCCGGAGCGCGGCATCGGCCTGGCCGCGCTGACCGACGACCTGGTCTTCTCCGCCGCCAAGCCGGGCGTGATCCGCGAACTCGGCGCCGCGCGCATCGACCCGGAACTGTGGCGGCTGTCCTACGACTACGTGGGCGACCTGGCCGAGACGCTCGCGCTGGTCTGGCAGCCGCGCGCGGGGGTGAACGCGCCGCCGCCGGCGCTGTCCGATGTGGTGACGGCGCTGGAGACGACGCCCAAATCCGAAATCCCCGCGCTGATCTCCGGCTGGCTGGATACGCTCGATGCCGGCGGGCGCCTCGCGCTGATCAAGCTCGTGACGGGGGGCCTGCGCGTCGGCGTCTCGGCGCGCCTCGCGCGCGTGGCACTCGCCGAATGGTCGGGCCAGCCGGTGGAGGCGATCGAGGAGGTCTGGCACGGCGTCGCCTGGCCCTATGCGCCCCTGTTCCGCTGGCTGGAAGGCGCCGCGCCGCGCCCCGACCCTCGCGACCAGCCGATCTTCCGGCCGCTGATGCTGGCGCATCCGCTGGAGGCGCCGGACCTCGCCGCGCTGCATGCGCCCGACTGGCGCGCGGAATGGAAATGGGACGGCATCCGCGTGCAGCTCACCGCCGGGCCGGGCGGGGCGCGGCTGTGGTCGCGCGGCGGCGAGGACATCTCGGCGGCCTTCCCCGAGATCCTCGCCGCGATGGATTTCCACGCCGTGCTGGATGGCGAACTGCTGGTGGTGCGCGACGGCGAGGTCGCGCCCTTCGCCGACCTTCAGCAGCGGCTCAACCGCAAGACCGTCACGGCGCGGATGCAGCGCGACTTCCCCGCCGCGGTGCGCCTCTATGACCTGCTGTTCGAGGGCCCGGACGACCTGCGCCCGCTGCCCTTCGATGCCCGCCGCGCGCGGCTCGAGGCCTGGCACGCGCGCGCCGTCCCGCCGCGCATGGATCTCTCGCCGCTGGTGGGGTTCGACAGCCTCGACACGCTCGCGCGCATCCGCGAGGGCGCGCGCGCCGCCTCGATCGAGGGGCTGATGCTCAAGCGCGGCGATGCGCCCTATGTCGCCGGGCGCACCAAGGGGCTGTGGTGGAAGTGGAAGCGCGACCCGCTCACCGTCGATGCCGTGCTGATGTACGCCCAGCGCGGCCACGGCAAGCGGTCCAGCTTCTATTCCGACTACACCTTCGGCGTCTGGCGCGCGGATGGCGAGCTGGTGCCGATCGGCAAGGCCTATTCCGGCTACACGGACGAGGAACTTCTCTGGCTCGATCGCTGGATCAGGAACAACACCACGAACCGCTTCGGCCCGGTGCGGGAGGTGGAGCGCGGCCTGGTGCTGGAAGTGGCCTTCGACGCGGCGCAGCGATCCACGCGCCACAAGTCCGGTGTCGCGCTGCGCTTCCCGCGCATCGCGCGCATCCGCCGCGACAAGCCGGTGGAGGAGGCCGACCGGCTCGAGACGGTGGAGGCGCTGATCACGACGGCGCTTGCGGGCGACGCCCCGGCGGGGTGAACCTCGGCCGCCACCAAAGCCCGGGAGACCGCCATGATCCGCCTGCCGACCCTCGCCGCACTCGCGCTGATGCTGCCGCTTGCCGCCGCGGCGCAGGACCGGGTCGTCGCCACCCGCAGCGCACCGGAGGCCATCGGCCCCTACAGCCAGGCGATCCGCGTGGGGAACACGCTCTACCTCGCCGGCCAGATCGCGCTCGATCCGCGCACCAACCAGATGATCGCCGACCGCAGCATCGAGGCCGAGACGCGCCAGGTGCTGGACAACCTCCGCGCCGTCGTCGAGGCCGCCGGCTTCACCATGGCCGACATCGTCTCGACCACCGTGCTCATGGCGGACCTCAATGAATTCGCGCGCATGAACGCGGTCTACGCCACCTATTTCCCGACCAATCCGCCGGCCCGCGCGACGGTGCAGGCCGCGCGCCTGCCACGCGACGTCAAGGTCGAGATCGCCGCGATCGCGGCGCGCTGAACCGCCGGCCCGCGCGGCCGATTGACCCGACCCGAGGCGCATGGTGCGCTCGTCCTCCCCGGAGGAAACGCACCATGCCCATCGCCCCCAACCTCGCCCGCCGCCGCCTCGAGAAGGGGGAACTCGCCCTCGGCTTCGGCGTGCATCACCTGCGCACGCCGGCGGTCGGCATGATCGCCGCCGGCTGCGGCTTCGACTGGCTGTTCGTCGACATGGAGCACGGCGCGATGAGCGTGGACGACGCCACGCGCATGTGCATGGCGGCGCTGTCGCAGGGTGTCACGCCCATCGTGCGCGTGTGCAAGGACGCGATCTTCGAGGGCACGCGCTGCCTCGACAACGGTGCGATGGGCATCGTGGTGCCGCATGTGGACACGGCGGCGGAAGCGGCGGCGGTCGTGCAGGCCTTCCGCTACCCTCCCATCGGCAGCCGCTCCTGGGGTGGGCCGCCGGCGCAATACGGCTTCATGGTGAGCGACACCGCCGCCGCGCAGCGCGAGCTCAACGCCGAGATCCTGGTCTGCGTGATGATCGAGACGCCCGAGGCCGTGGCGAACGCCGATGCCATCGCCGCCATTCCCGGCGTGGACAGCCTGATGATCGGCACCTCGGACCTCACGGCGTCCATGGGCATCGCCGGGCAGATCGGCCACCCGGATGTGCGCGCCGCCTATGCGAGGGTGGCCGCGGCCTGCAAGGCCCACGGCAAGCACATGGGCATGGGCGGCGTCTACGATGAGGTGGTGGCGCGGGACTACATCGGCCTCGGCGCGCGCTTCCTGCTGAGCGGGTCGGACCACGCCTTCCTGATGGCGGCGGGCAGCGCGCGGCAGAAGTTCCTGCGCGGGCTGCAGGGATAGGGCAGGGCGGGCCGGGGGCGGCGGCAGGCCGCCCCGGCTCGCCGAATTGAGAATTGTTCGCATCCGTCTTGCGAACGCGTCGCAAATGCGATACCCCTGCGGCACCAGCCCATGAGGTCCCCGATGCTCCGCCGCCCCCTGCTCGCGCTCGCCGTCCTGGCCGCGCCCTTCGCCGCCCAGGCCCAGCCGCAGGAGATCGCCGTCTACACGGCGCGCCATTACGACACCGACGCCGTGCTGTATGACGCCTTCACCCGCGCCACCGGCATCCGCGTGCGCACCATCCAGGCCGATGCCGACCAGCTTGTCGCGCGCATCCGCAGCGAGGGTGCCAACAGCCCCGCCGATGTCTTCATCACCGTGGACGCCACGCGCCTCGCGCGGGCCGAGCAGGCCGGCATCCTGCAGCCCTATGCGCTGCCCACGGTCGATGCGCGCATCCCGGCCGCCTTGCGCGACCCGAACGGGCAGTGGTTCGGCATCACCATGCGCGGGCGCGTCATCATGTACGACAAGCAGGCCGGCCGCCCGGACAGCCTGAGCCGCTACGAGGACCTTGCCGATCCGCGCTTCCGCGGGCAGGTCTGCGTGCGCGCCTCGAACCATCCCTACAACGTGGCACTCGCCACCAGCATGCTGGCCGCCGATGGCGAGGCGGCGACCGAGGCCTGGGCGCGCGGCGTCGCCGCCAACCTGGCGCGCCCGCCTCAGGGTGGGGACCGCGACCAGTTCCGCGCGCTGCCATCGGGCCAGTGCCGTGTCGCCATCTCGAACACCTACTACCTCGGCCATGTCGGCAATTCCGAACGGCCGGAGGACCGCGCGCTGTTCGAGCGCATTGGCGTGATCTTCCCCAACCAGGGCGCGGGTGATCGCGGGACGCATGTGAACGTCTCGGGTGCGGGTCTGGTGCGCACCGCGCCCAATACCGCCGCCGCGCGGCGCTTCCTGGAATTCCTGGTCTCCGACCAGGCGCAGGAGATCCTGGCCCAGGGCAACATGGAATACCCGGCGGCGACCGGCGCGCCGATGCATCCGCTGTTGCGCGCCATGGGCGAATTCCGCCCCGACAGCATCGAGGCGCTGCGCGACCCGGCGCGTGCCACCCAGGCGCTGCAGATCATGCAGCGCGCCGGCTGGCGCTGAGCCCGCCTCCGGCGCCATGCTCGGCGGCATGGCGCCGGACGAGATCATCTGCGACTGCAATCGCCTGACGCGGGGCGATATCGCCGCCGCCATCGCCGCCGGCGCGCGCCGCCCGACCGAGGTCTATGCCCGCTGCGGCTGCGCCGCGCAGTGCGGGCGCTGCCTCGATGTCATCCGCGCGATGCTGGCGGCTCCGCGCTGAGCGCCGCCGCCATCGCCGCGAAGCGCTCCGGGTCGGCCACCACGCGCGGCACCTTGTGCTGGCCCCCCATCTTGCCCTGCGCGCGCATCCAGCAGGCGAAGGCGCCGGGGCGCACCAGCACCACCTCGGGCGCGGCGAGCTGCGCGCCGTCGCGGTGCGCCGCGTAGTCGTCGTTCTCGGCGCGCAGCGCGGCGTCCAGTAGCGCTGCGAGACGCGCGGGGTCGCAGCTTCCCTGCGCCTCGACGCACCAGCGGTGGCGCCCGGCGCTGCCGAGGAATTCCGGCCCGACCACGTATTCCGCCACGGCGATGCCGGCCTCGGCCGCCGCATGCAGCAGCGCGGCCTCGATCTCCTCGCCGGCCAGGTGCTCGCCGAAGGCCGACAGCGTCCAGGAGGTTCGCCCCGTGACCAGCAGCCGCGGCGGCGCGCGATCGACGAAGCGCACCGTATCCCCCAGCACATAGCCGAACAGCCCGGCGCAGGAGGAGACGACCACGGCATACTCGACCCCGGTCTCGAGGGTGGCGGCCCA
The DNA here is from genome assembly GCF_016106005.1 of Roseomonas rosulenta. Classification (GTDB taxonomy): domain Bacteria; phylum Pseudomonadota; class Alphaproteobacteria; order Acetobacterales; family Acetobacteraceae; genus Neoroseomonas; species Neoroseomonas rosulenta. The sequence continues at coordinate 1,071 of NZ_JACADR010000060.1, read as the reverse complement.
GTGGCGCGTGGGGTTCGGCGCGTCGAGCTCCCCCACCGGCACGAACTCGAAGAAGCAGCCGCGGTCGAGGTTGAGGCGCATCCCTTCGCCCTCGCCGCGGTCGGCGATGGCGACGAAGCCTTCGGAGGCCGGATAGACCTCCCGCGTCGTGCAGCCCGGCGGCAGGAAGGGTGCCAGCCGGTCGCGATACGGCGCCCAGGCGACGCCGCCATGGATCAGCAACTCGAGGGACGGCAGCGGCGGCACGCCGTGCCGTGCCGCGAGGCGTTCCAGCAGCACCAGCAGCCAGGAGGGCGTGCCGGAGAGCGTGCGGATGTCGCGTGCCGGCGCCTCCGCCGCGAGCGCGGCGAGCTTCGCATCCCAGTCCGGCATGAGCGCGATGCGCTCCGGCGGCCAGGCCCAGCGGCGCAGGAACCAGGGCACCTCGACCGCCGCGATGCCCGACAGGTCGCCGGCGAGCACGCCGGGCGCGACCTGCGTCAGGTCGGTCGATCCGCCCAGGATGAAGGACAACCCGCCGAAGGGCCTTGCCCGCGGATGCGCGGCCAGGTGCCAGACCAGAACGTCGAGGGCGGTGTCGCGATTGGCGCGCACCATCTCCCGCGTCACCGGGATGTGCTTGGTGCGCCCCGAGGTGGTGCCGGACGACAGCGCGAGATAGGGCGTGCGCCCGGGCCAGAGCACATCCTCCAGCACCGGCAGGGCCGCGCCGAGATAGTCGTCGTGCAGCGCCTCGTAGCGCCGCAGCGGCACCGCGCGCTGGAAATCGGCGACCGAGCGTATGCCTTCGAAGCCATGGTCCCGTCCGAAGCGCGTCGCTGCCGCGCGCCACACCAGGCTGAGCAGCAGCGCCTGCTGCGTGGCAGCCGGATCCATCGCCAGCAGGCGCGCATGCCGCCGCGCCGCGACTGCGCGCAGGATGGGCGTGGCATCGAAGGGCGGGGTCATGGCCGTCGCGCCGGAAGGCGCGCGCCTCGAGGGTGCGCCGGGATCCTTGCCCGTGCCGGCCGCCTGAGGCGTCGCGCCGCAGCGCCGGCGCACCGCCCCGGCCCGGCGGCGTCCGGCCCGCTC